>NZ_JAWVZF010000185.1:0-5199 GCF_033722355.1 Arsukibacterium sp.
CCCCGGTACGGATAATATAAGCCGGCCGGCCATAAACCGGCCAGCAGCAAAAACCCGCCGGAAACAACCAGCGGCCACACGGGTATGCGGCCTGCAGCCAACCAGCCCAAAAACCACGGCAGCAATAAACTGAACAGCAGTGGCACAACGATAGCCATTTGCCAGCCAAAAGTACGTAGTCCGGCGCGGTCAGTTTTTAACAATAGCGGCATTAGCTTCTTCCTTTTAGATCAACTGACATGTCTGACAGCTAATCAGCGATAAAACGTCTAAGCCTGGCCGCCGCCAGTTGTGCTGGCTGCTGTTCGGCTTTACTTATCATACAGTTACCCAGCACCAGATAATCCATATCGGTGGCCAGAAAACCCTGTAACGCATCAGCCGGACTGCAGACTGGTGGTTCGCCGCGGACATTAAAGGATGTATTAATCAGCATCGGGATAGCAGTCAGTTCATAAAATGTCTGCAAAAGATGATGAAACTGCGGGTTATGTCGGTTGCTGACTGTTTGCACCCGGGCGCTGTAGTCGACATGAGTAATGGCTGGCAGACTGGAGCGCTGCGCTGCCTGCTGCGCCAGGCCCCGGGTCTCTGGCGGCAGGCTGATACATAATTCCGGATTGACCTTCGCTACCAGCAGCATATAAGGGCTGGTCTTGCTGAGATCAAAATATTCACTGGCATGCTCCACCAGCACTGCTGGCGCAAAAGGCCGGAACGACTCGCGCTGTTTGATTTTTAAATTAAGAATACTTTGCATACTGGCGCTTCGGGCATCACCGAGAATAGAGCGGTTACCGAGCGCCCTGGGGCCAAACTCCATCCGGCCCTGAAACCAGCCCACCACCTGACCAGCTGCCAGCAAGCCTGCGGTGCTGTGATACAGCATATCGTCGGTTAATTGCTGATAAGGGATTTGCTGACTATCCAGCAAGCGGCATATTTCATCATTGCTGTACGCCGGCCCCAGATAACTGCCCTGGATCTGATCCTGTTGTTCATCTGCCATGCGTGGCTGCTGATAATACTGGTGCCA
The DNA here is from genome assembly GCF_033722355.1 of Arsukibacterium sp. Lineage (GTDB taxonomy): Bacteria > Pseudomonadota > Gammaproteobacteria > Enterobacterales > Alteromonadaceae > Alishewanella. Next base: position 1,037 of record NZ_JAWVZF010000185.1, read on the forward strand.
GGCCAGCATTGCGGCCCCAAGCGCGCCGCCAGCATCGCCGGCTGCAGGCTGGATCCAGATATCGCTAAAGGGTCCCTCCCGCAGTAAGCGGCCATTGGCCACGCAATTAAGTGCCACGCCACCGGCCAGACACAGTTTCTGCTCACCGGTCAAACGCTGGGCATGACGGGCAATTTTCAGCACGACCTCTTCAGTCACCTGCTGCACCGAGCAGGCTAAGTCCAGGTACAACTGTGACGGTGGTGTATCTGGTTTTAGCGGTGGGGCACCAAACAGCTGCTCGAATTTCCGGCTGATCATTTTTGCGCCAACCGGGTAACTGAAATAAGCCATATTCAGGGCAAAACTGCCGTCGGGTTTAACGTCAATCAGCTCGCGGTAAATGGTTTCAACATAACGCGGCTCACCATAAGGCGCCAGGCCCATCAGCTTATATTCCCCGGAATTTACCTTAAAACCACAATAATAAGTAAACGCCGAATAAAGCAGGCCGAGTGAGTGGGGAAACTGCAATTCAAACAATGGCGTCAGGTTATTATCTTTACCGTGCCAGATGGTCGAAGTGGCCCATTCACCCACCCCATCCAGGCAGATAACAGCGGCGTGCTGATAGGGGCTTGGGTAAAACGCCGATGCGGCATGTGCCTGGTGATGCTGGCTGAACAGTAATTTGGGTAATGCTGCTTTATTATCCCATCCTGCCAGAGCACGTAGCTCGCGGCGCAGCACGGTTTTTAAATACAACTTCTCTTTCAGCCAGACCGGCATCGCCGTCAGAAAAGAGCGAAAACCCCTTGGCACATGTGCCAGGTAGGTTTCCAGCAACCGCTCAAATTTTAACAATGGCTTATCGTAAAACACGACAGCGCTGACATCGCCAAGGGTAATACCTGCGTCGGTCAGACAGTATTGGATAGCATCAGCTGGGAATGCCGGATCATGCTTAACCCGGCTAAATCGCTCTTGCTGGGCGGCAGCCACGATAACGCCGTCGGCCAGCAAACAGGCGGCGCTGTCGTGGTAAAAACAGGAAATTCCCAGAATATATTGCATAAGCCGGCTGTAACCGCACCACCCATTATAAAACTCATCTCTAAAGTAACCTTAATTGACAATTGCTGTTAGTTCAAATGCGCCAAAACTTGCTGCGCTTATTAACATCGGGTACCGTCATTTTTATGCTGCCATCAAGACGTTAACCAATGACTGATTATTCGTCCGTTACTACAGGCAAAGTACTCAGCCGCCGCAAGGTGTTGTTTTACACTATAGCGCTGAGCATTCCGCTGCTATTGCTACTGCTGTCCGAGCTGCTGCTACGCCAGACCAGCCTGTATCAGCGTTATCCGTTAGTGGTACCGGTGCCAGCCATGCCTGGCTACCTGCAGGCCAACCCGTCTCTGATTAAGCGCTACTTTGCCACGCCGGAGCAAGCGCTGAAGGTTAGCCCTGACACCCAGTATTTTCGGGCAGAAAAAATACCCGGCCAGCACCGGATTGTGTTTATTGGCGGCTCGTCGGCGGCCGGCTTTCCCTATGGCCGCTGGGGTGCGCCGGCGGCCATGTTGCAACAGCGGCTAAAAAGGCTGTATCCCGAACAAACTATTGAAGTGGTTAATCTGGCAATGGCGGCAATCAACTCCTATACCCTGCTGGATATCAGTAACGAGGTAATAGCGTTACAGCCCGATTTGGTGCTGATCTATGCCGGCCATAATGAATTTTTAGGGGTAATGGGAGTCGGATCCGCTTTTAGCGGGCAATACAGCCATGGCAGCAAATTGCTGTACTTAAAGCTACGCCAGCTGGCAATATTTCAGGCGCTGCAACGCCTTATCAGTGCTTTCAGTTCACCGCCAGGCCGGCAGCCCGACCGTACCCTGATGGCGCAAATTGCCCGTCATACCGAAATTCGTCAGGGCTCAGCACAGTTTACGGCTGGCATTAAGCAATTTAAGGCCAATATGAGCCTGCTGCTGGCAAAATTTCAGGCAGCTGAGATCCCGGTCGTGCTTAGCACTATCGCCAGTAATGAAGCGGATCAGCCGCCTTTTGTCTCGGCAAAGCCAGCACTGGTTAACCCGGATCAAGACCAGCTGCAACGGGCACTGGCTGACCAGCCCGCTGTCGCCAGCTGGCACTACCAACTGGCCAGTCTGTACCGGCAAAGTGGTGATAATCGACAGGCCCTTGCTCATTATCAGCTTGCCCGCGAGCATGACTTGCTGCGCTTTCGGGCGCCGCTGGCCATTAATGTAACAATCACTGCGCTCAGCAGCGACTATAAGTTGCCGCTGGTTGACGGGGAGGCGCTGCTGCGCCGGCAAAGCCCTGATGGCATTATTGGCAAGCAGTTGATGCTCGAGCACCTGCACCCAAATCAGCTGGGTTATTTCTGGCTGGCAGAAGCGTTTTTACCGGCGGTACAACAGCAGCTGGGCTTAACTATGGAACAAGGCAGCGCGGTTGCTACCGAGCAAGCCTTAGCCGATATACCCCTTACCGAAGTCGATCTTGCGCTGGCAGACTTTAAAGTGCGCCAGCTAAAATCTGATTACCCCTTTGTGGCTGCACCACAGCAGGTTAGCTTTACTGCCAGCAATAACCCTTACCATGAACTGGCGCGGGCCCGCAGCAATGGCTTAAGCTGGCTTGAGGCCAGTCAGCGGCTGGTTACTCTGTATCAGCAGCAGGGTCGGATTAGCGATGCCGCCAAAGTGGCGGGCTTACTGGCCGATGCGCTACCCACTGAAAGCCAGCTGGCCTTTGTCGCCGGCCAGCTTTATTTCGACAGTAAGCAATTGCCACTGGCCGCCCATTATCAGCGCCAGGCAGTAGCCATAGCACCAGACAATACCGATTATCGGCTGATGCTGGCCCGCAGCTATTATTATCAGCAGCAATTGCACCGTGCTCTGGAGCAGGTTGAGCACATTCTGGCCCGTCAGCCAGATCATCCGGTGGCGCTGCGTCAGCACCGGCAGCTACAGCAACAACTGGCAACAGGAGAGTAAAACCATGCGAGTATGGCTGTTCCGGGCCATTGCCCTGATGTTACCACTGCTGATATTACTGCTGGCAGAGCTGGCGCTGAGGGCAACCGGTATCGGCGCTAACTGGCCATTATTTAAAGTGAACCCGGCCAACCCGGCGTATCTGGTGACCGAAACTGATATCGTCAAACGCTACTTTGCCAGTAACGACAGTCTGCCGAGCGTTAAAATGGAGCCCGGCTTTTTACTAGCCGAAAAGCCCGCTGACGGCATCCGGCTGGTAGTTCAGGGCGGTTCTACCGCAGCAGGCTACCCTTACGGCGCGGGTGCTTCACTGGCGGCGATGCTTGAACAGCGGTTAAGCCGCACTTTCCCGGGGCACCGGGTCGAGGTGGTCAATACCGCGCTGGCGGCAGTCAACAGCTATACCCTGTTAGATTTAGCCGATGAAATTATTGCGATAAATCCTGATGCGGTGCTTATTTATGCTGGTCATAACGAGTATCTGGGGCTGCTGGGTGTCGGCTCCCATTATCTGGCCAGCCAGAGCCCTGCGGTTACCCGGCTGCTGATCAGCCTGAGAAAACTGCACAGCTTTCAGCTTCTCGAGCAGTTGTATCAGCAAATGAACCCACTGCTTGAGGAAGCGGCGCAAAACCGCCGTACTTTTATGGCCAAAGTAGCAAGGGATAAGGACATTGCGCTGGATTCAGCCCAGTTTCACGCGGGCCTTAAGCAGTTTGACAGTAACCTCAGCCAGCTGCTGGTCAGGTATCAACGCGCCGGCATACCGGTGTATATCAGTACGCTAGTCAGTAATTTAGCCGACCAGCCGCCTTTTCACAGTAAGCCGCTGCCGGCCACTGCCGACGAGAAACTGGCCCGGCTTGCACACTTACCGGCAACAACAGACGCAAAAGCGACTGATCTTGCTACGCTCAAGACCCTGGCCGTTGAGGCAAGCAATGCTCATTCGGCTGATTTCTATTATCAGTTAGGCAAGCATTACCAACAGCGGGGTCTGGCAGAGCAGGCAAAACAGCATTTCTTGCTGGCCAAAGACCATGATCTACTGCGTTTTAGGGCTCCCGAAGCCATTAATCAGCTTATCAGGCAACTGGCCAACCGGTATGATGCCACCCTGGTGGACAGTGAAGTGGCTTTTATCGC
>NZ_JAWVZF010000186.1:0-5184 GCF_033722355.1 Arsukibacterium sp.
ATTATATAAGAAACTGGCGTAATCTGTGCTTGTTAGTTGGCTGCAACAATAAACTAAACAGGAGTTAGTGATGGCAATTGATACCAGTGGCGTAAAAATCGAGGACCGGCCTTTTGATCAGGTGCGACAGGAGGCGATAGACCAGCTGATTATGAATTACAGTCACGGTATTATATCCTCTGAAGCCTTTGAGCGGCGGCTGGATATTGCTTCTGATGCCAGAACTCATCAGGAGCTGGTTGATGTCGTGGCCGATTTAACGCTGCAGCCTGATGATACCTATCAGCAGCAACGAGATAAAAGTTTTTCTCCCCGTTACCAGGCCGGCAATGATACCCGTAATGAAAAAATTTTTTGTGTACTATCATCCAGTGAACACAGTGGCCAGTGGCTGGTGCCAGCCGATATTCGGGTTATCAACATACTGGGCTCAATAGAGCTGGATTTCAGCGAAGCGGTGTTTCAGCATCAGCATATCGTTATCCGGGTGAACAACTGGATTGGCAGCGTTAATGTTTTGGTACCAGAGCAAGTCAATGTCGTATCGAATATGTTTAATATTGTCGGTAGTACTAAAAACCGTGCCAGATCAATTGACGGGCAGCAGGCACCAAAAATTACTATTGAAGGTTATTCTGTTCTTGGGTCACTGGATGTCAATTTAAAACGAACGATGAAAGAAAAATTCAGTGCCTTTGCCGACCAGTTTCGATCTATGTTTGGTTTAAATAAGTCTTAGTTAACCTGGCGTTGCAGATTCTCATAATACTATCAGCGGCCACAGCTGATGGATGGGCAGCGAATTCAGGCTAATTGGCAAGTCAGTCGAATATGCGGCGCTATCGAAACGATGATTCTGCGGAAAAAAGGAGGGTAAACCCATGACGCTGCCAGGTATTAGACAGTTAATCATTGCCGCTTGTCTGGTGATTGTCGGGCTGACAGTGGTTGTTAATTTTCCGGACTATGGCCGGTCTGGCTGGTATTTAGTTATTTTTGCGATAGCCTGCTTTATATTTCCCGGACCACAGTTTTTCAACCGGACCCGGCGCTCTGAGCAGCAGCAACAGCAACTGCGGGAGAGGGTGATCAAAGTCAGCAATAAACCATTAGCCTGGTGGGCATCACCATTGCCATGGCTGCTGCTACTACTGATTATTTTTCTGATTTCTTCGTTCTATTAGAAAAAACAAAATTATCAATTGCATAGTGTAACTAATCCATCTATACCTTATTATGCGTATCTCGGTTAAAGTGGTACGAGCAGTAAAGGTGTAATGGAGGACGCGGTTGTGAATATATTCAAAAAGCCATATGTGTGGTCAGTAATTGGTGTTATGGTGTTGTCTTTTAATGTTACCGCGGCGATTACTGTGCAGTTTAATGCCGAGCGAAACGCGGCGTGCTGGCAGCTTATTGACCAGAGAAAACCCGGGTTTTGCCGGTTGTATTTTGATTTTGCCGGCAACCAACCGGATACCGTTTATCCCAGTCAGGGATCTTTGAGTCATTCAGTTAGCGAATATCCGGCCAGGCGAAGCGGTTATCCGACCACATTTCAGCGAACAGAATATGCATTACAGTTTTTCCAGTACAGCGCCGAGCGTTTCAAAATCCGCAAAAATCTGGTATTTATTCGCTCAGACGATGGTTCTGTGCAGCTGAATATGGGTATTCTGACTTCTGCCAGCGGCGGCTACAGCTATTTACTGGCGGATAATGAATCTCAGATTAAACGACTGATTGCTGATTTACAAAAAAACGATTCGCAATCAACACGATACTGGCGAAATATAGAGCAGCTCTTTCAATAACAACACGGACAATCACGCTTTCACACTGAGATCAGTTGTTTGCAGAAAACCTGTTTGGTCTCTGTTTATAAACTCCAGCGTTGGCGAAAGGCGCTGGCCTGGCGGCGTGAAATCTCGACATTTTTATCATGCAACAGCTGCACGTCAAAACCACCAGTGATCGAGGGGCTAATGTCGCTGATGTAATGGGTATTGATAATCCAGCTGCGGTTGGCTCTGAAAAAACTCTCTGTTGGCAGACGTTCGGCAATAGCACTGATACCGCGATAAGTGGCAGGCGTGGCATTGGCCAGATGAACCCGGGTGTAGTTGCCCATCGCCTCAAAACAAATGACGTCAGCTAACGATACAAAAAAACACTTATCACCATCTTTAATAAAAAACTGCTGATTCATCGACAGTTTATGTTCATTCTGATAGACCGGTTGTAACTTATCAAATGCAGCTTGCAGGCGATTCAATGTTACGGGTTTGAGCAGGTAGTCAAGCGCATTATATTCAAACGATTTAACGGCGTAGTGATCATAGGCGGTGATAAAAATAATCTGGGGCAGGTAGTGCAGTTGTTCAAGGAGTTTAAAGCCATCTCCGCCAGGCATATTGATATCGAGCAATACCACATCGGGTCTCAATGTTTCAATTTGCTGTTTTGCCTGATGTATATCGGCTGCCTCACCAACTACCGTCGTGCCACTGATCTGGCTTAATTGTTCAGCTAACTCCAACCTGGCCAGCCGACTGTCATCGACTACAACTACGTTCATTTTAAAACTCCAGTGGTAAACAAATATGCGTTATCACTTTCTGGTTTTCGCTACGCAGAGTTAAACCTGCTTTCTGACAATCAGGGTAGAGTAAACGTAGCCGTTGCCGGATATTCTGTAACCCCAAACCCTGCCCGTTAACGTTTGGCGCTAGTTTACCGTCGTTACAAATAATGATATCAAGCATAGTATCGCGGCAGCTGATTGTCAGTTCAATATTACCTCCGGTAATATCCTTACTGATGCCATGTTTAATCGCATTTTCAATACAAAGTTGCAGCAGCAGCTTGGGGATAAGTGCTTGCTGGCAACTGGCAGGAGCATCAACAGTAAAACGCAACCGCTCTTCAAACTGAATAGAGCACAATGCGATATATTCGCTGACAATAGTCAGCTCAGCGTTTAGCGTTACCCTGGCGTTATCGTCTTTACTCAGGGTGTAACGGAGCATATCAGCCAGTCTGGCGAGCATTTCTCTGGCCCGTGCCGGATCCTCCAGAATTAACGCTCTGATATTATTAATCGCATTAAATAAAAAATGGGGATTCAGCTGATTAATCAGCGCATCAAGTTTGCTGGATTTTAACAGTTCACTGGTCTGACGCAGCTGTCTGACTTTGCTGAAACTGAAATAAACGGCACACCAGAACAGCAGTGCTATCAGCATATTTAAAAAATTGCCGGTAAATACTACACTGATAACAAACCCGCGCTGAGCTGCAGGGATTGGATTTGTGACGCCAAGATGGGCCAGGCTCAATACCGCTGCAACTAACAACATTGTCGCCGCCGCAGCCACCAGCACGCTGCAAACCGACAGGTAAAATACCTGTTGCCAGATAGTTTTCCGACGAAGGTATTTTTTAAACCCCTGCCGGATAAAATGCGATCCTGTGCCAGTACTTCCGACCAACACCAATGCATATAATAATTCAACTGGCGTAAAGGTTACCCTGAGCCAGGCTGCGATAGCAATTATGACATACAGTGAAAGCCAACCGCTTAGCTGGCAAATCAGATAAATATGTCGCGTGAAAAAAGAATAAACCGATTGAATCATCAAGGTCCTTGCTCATTACCGGTTTCGCGCGCTTGCCTGCGAAGTTGTTGTAACAGTGCCATGGCTCCGGGCGTAACCGTAACAGTGGAATTATTCAGTATGACAATACCAACCTGTTCAGCGGGGGCAAAACCAACAAAGGCGTTAAAACCACCAGTCTGACCATTGTGCCAGATAATACCCTGCGGATGCAGCATCCAGCCAAAACCGATATTGGCAGCTGACGTTGGCGGTGTCACAGATAAACGCATAGCGTCAGCCAGGAACGCTTTATCACCGAGCCCTGCGAATTCTGCTCCGGTAGCGTCAAGGTAATATTTTATCAATAAAGCCATATCTTCGATAGTTGATAACACCGCACCAGCACCAGCCAGCGCCTGAAAATGCCAGTTTGCTGCCCGGCTACCATCAATCTGATGGCCTTGAGCCAGGTTGGGGTAGTGACCATTAGTTATGGCAACAGTGCTGGCTGACATACCCAGAGGTTCGAAAATCTGTTGTTCAATAAGCGCGGCAAAATTATGACCTTGCTGGCAACTTAGCAACTCTGCTAATAAACCAAAACCAAAATTTGAATACTCAAACTGCTGTTCACCTGGTGTCAGTTGTTTTAATGCGGTTATCAAATCGGCATGGCTGTAGTTTGCATACGGATCGGATAAATCAGTCAAAGGCAGATTAGCAGGTAAACGCGGTAAGCCGCTGCTGTGGGTGAGTAACCTGGCGATACTGTATTGATGCTGCTGATAATCAGGATGTTGCAGCAGCGATGCTACGATTGTGTCTGGCGTCATTTGCTGCTTAATTATCGCCAGCGCTGTCAGCAAGCCGACTAATGGTTTGGTGACCGAGCCAATTTCGAATAAGGTGGCTTTGCTGACAGCCAGGCTTTTTTTATGATCAGCATATCCTTGCAGATAAAAGCGGGTTGTACCTGCGCTGATAATCGCTACTGCAACACCGGTATCTGAAAACGCTGCCTTCAACCATGGTTCAATATCCGTAACAGTTGGTTTTAGCTGATCAGTCAGTCCGGCTTTTTTTTTAAGATCAGTGGCATGGCATAACCCTGAACAAAGGTGCCTTGCCAGCTGTTACCCTGCCAGGTTGCGCTATAACTGGCGTTAATCGCATCGGAGCTGAACGTCAGCAGCTCCTTTGACATAATACTGAAGTTGTCCACCGGAATAGCAAAGCTTTGCTGTTTGGGACTATCAAGCGTGACATGATAGCCATCGCCGGCTACGGCTATGTTTAACACCAGAGGCAGGCGTGCCTTGTTATTGATAATAAGATCTCCATACCAGCTGCCTTCATTTTTCAGCAGTTGCTGCTGTGCAGCATCCAGTTTCGTTAACGTCAGCGCCACAGATTTCCCCTGGGTAAACTCTCCCTCCAGCCGTCCTTTCACCAGGGTACCGCTGAAACTGGCATTCAGTTTGTCATCCTGAAACTGAACATGGTTACCATCGATGATAAACTGGCTGGGCTGATAATCAAACATGCCCTGATTAGGGCTGTCCAGGGTAAGGCTGTAACCCTTTGC
>NZ_JAWVZF010000187.1:0-4912 GCF_033722355.1 Arsukibacterium sp.
GCTGAACAGCGGCATCGATTTTTATGGTGACGCCAAAGAGAAAGTCGATGATCGTCAGTTGGCCCAATTTTTTGACCGGATGTTAAATGCCCGCCGTCTGGTGAAAGAGCGTCTGCAACCCTTTGCTGTGAGAAAAGACGGCAAACGGGAAGAAGGGTCTGCGTTCACGGTAGAAGCCCGTAAAGTATACACCAAAATCATCGGAGCCATGTCTTCTGATAAAGAGCACCGCTATATCAGTCAGTTAGAAGAAGTTGAAGACAAAACACTGGCAGAGCTGAAAGCAGCGTTGCAACAAAAACAACCACCGCAGTTCGAAGCAGCTTTGCGTCAGTCGCTAACCACCATGCAGGAATGCCATGACGAAATGCGGGCCCTGAAAAAAGCAACCAGCCACTAAAATCGGCTGTAGTAAATAAAAAACGGCCTGATGGCCGTTTTTTTTATTTACTGAATGCCGTGCTGTTGCAACCAGAGTTCAAGTAAGGTCACCTGCCACAACTTTGAACCAAACTTACCGGTATACTGCTCAGGCGCTTTTAGCATGGCATCAATATAGTTCATGTTAAACAGGTTTCGCTTTCTGGCTACCGGTTGACTGAATACCTCTTTAGCCAGATCCAGATATTCGCCCTGCATCTGGCGCAACGCCGGTACCGGAAAGTAACCTTTTGGCCGGTCTATAACGGCGCTGGGGATCACATCTCTGGCAACCTGTTTTAACAGATATTTACCGCCATCACGCAATTTTAAGGTGTGCGGGATCTGAAATGCCAGCTCGACCAGTTCATGATCCAAAAATGGCACCCGCGCTTCCAGACCAAATGCCATCGTCATGTTATCAACCCGCTTTACCGGGTCGTCTACCAGCATCACAGCCGTATCAAGATGCAGCGCTTTATCTACCGGTAAGCGGGGGCCACAATTGGCAAAATGGTCTTGCACCAACCTAAGCGAGTCGTTACTCAGGCAGTATTCAGGTGTCAGCACTTTGCAGAGCGCTGTTTCATCCCAGGAAAAATAAGATTTGGCATAACACGCTGCGGCGTTTTGATCTGAAACATCGGTCATGGGCGGATACCAGTGATAACCGGCAAACACTTCATCTGCCCCCTGACCACTCTGCACTACTTTTACATGCTGGCTGACCGCCCGGGCCAGCAGGTAAAACCCTATCACATCATGGCTGACCATGGGTTCAGACATCGCATCGATACAGGGTCTGAGATGATTTAATAAGGTGCTGTGACGGGCAAAAATCTTGTTATGCTCCGTGTCATAATGCTTGGCAATAATATCAGAATACTTAAATTCATTGCCCTCTTCCTCTGCCACATTGTCAAAGCCGATAGAGAAGGTGTGCAGTTTTTTCTGACCGAGCTCACTTAACATCCCCACCAGCAATGAAGAGTCCACGCCCCCGGACAGCAATACACCCACCGGTACATCGGCTTCTAACCGGCGTTTGGCGCTGGTAAATAATGAGGTCTTTAACGCCTCTTGCCAGTCCTGTTCGCTGCACTTGTCACTATCATCTACCTTGCTGTTCAGTTGCCAGTAGCAGCCCTGACTAATCTCTCCGTCAGCACCGACTTTCAACCAGTGACCGGGTAATAGTTTGTGCACGTTACTAAATAAGGTATCTGCACCGACAATGGCCCGGAATGACATATACTGATGCACCCCCAGCGGACTTAGCTTGGCCGGCACTTCCGGGCATTTTAACAGTGACGGTAAGGTTGAAGAAAACCAGAAACCCTGGCGATTATGGTAATAATATAACGGTTTGATACCCAGCCGGTCCCGTGCAAAAAAGGTAGTGTTGCTGTCACGATGCCAGATAGCGAAAGCAAACATGCCGTTAAAACGGCTCATGCACTGCTCCTGCCACTGCGCATAAGCCTTCAGAATCACTTCAGTATCGCTGGTGGAAAAGAACTGGTGCCCCAGTTGCTCCAGTTCGTGTCGCAACGCTTTGTAATTGTAAATACAGCCATTAAATACAATAGTCAGCCCCAAGCGGGCATCATGCATCGGCTGCGCCCCTGCTGCTGATAAGTCGATAACTTTAAGCCGCTGATGACCAAAGCAGATATTTCCCTGAGCAGTTAAACCCCAGCCATCCGGACCACGGGGTGCCAGCTTACCGAGCATGGCGTTTACATAATGACTTGATGCTTTACCCTGAAAATTTATTTCTCCTGCTATTCCGCACATATCTATCCTCTGACAATGTTACCCACAGTAGCAACCCTTGTGCCGGCTGCTGTAAGTTAATCAGGCAAAATACTTAAACCCCGTAAAACAATGCCTGAAACGTTAAGTCTAGTCGTTAATTTCCTTTTTTGACCGGAAAAGTGACGTTATTCTGCTGTGCTACACTTTACTTTTGCCTAACAAGTGAAGAGGGTTTAATCAGGATGAATATCTGCATTTTATCCACGGACCAGGAGCAGGATGACCAACGATTGCTCGAAGCTGCCAGAGCTAAGGGGCATAACGCTGAGCGCTACAATATCCGCGATATAAGTATGGTACTGGCCAGTGACAAACCGGTTATTTACTGGCGCGATCAGGATATTACCAAAAGCCTGGATGCGATTATCCCCCGTCTGAATGTGAATTTTACGGATTACGGTACCAATGTGCTGCAGCAGTTTATCTGCAGTCAGACTTATGTCAGTGAATCCCCTGCCGCACTGCGCCTTGGCAGGGATAAACTGAAAAGTCTGCAGTATTTGCTGGCACGGGGCCTGCCTTTTCCGGCTACCGGCATCGCGTACACCCCAGAGGGTTTCCGGCAACTGGCCAAAACTATTGGTATCCCTATGATCATCAAACTAATTGAAAGTACCGAAGGCACCGGAATTTTCCTGGCCCGTAACTTAAAGGAAATGGATAACATCGTTAAAACCTTTGGCCAGTTGGGCGCCAGTTACATTATTCAGTCTTTTGTTGCTGAAGCAGCCGGGACTGACGTCAGAGCCTTTGTTATCGGCGGTAAAGTGGTAGCAGCCATGTGTCGCCGCGCCCAGGATGGTGACTTCAGGTCTAACGTTGCGCTTGGCGGTCGCTCAGAGCCCTATCAGCTTACAGCAAAAGAAGAGGAAATTGTTCTGTCAGCCACGGCGGCTATAGGTATTAATGTTGCCGGTGTCGATTTCGTCCGCTCAGATTCCGGCCCAATGCTGCTGGAGGTTAACGTATCACCTGATTTTACCGGTGAGCAGGGCATTGAGAATGTTACCGGGGTCAATATCGCCGATGCCATAATCGATCACGTGGCAGCTCAGGTGGGCAACTTTTATGAGCATCACTATACTAGTGCTAAGGTACTTGAATCACAACGGGGGATTTTATGTGCAGATGGATAGCCTACACCGGAGATCCGATATACATTGACACCCTGGTCACCAAGCCAGATCATTCGCTGGTGGTACAAAGCCGGCACAGCCAGATGAACTTTACCAAAAGTGGCGAGCTGTTAAGCATTAACGGCGATGGCTTTGGTATTGGCTGGTATGACGAACGCGAAGAGCCAGGCTTATTTAAAGATGACCTGCCCGCCTGGCATAATACCAATCTTGACAGCCTGTGCCACCATATAAAATCTCATACTTTTCTGGCTCATATCAGAGCCTCTACCACCGGCGATATTCAGCGTGCTAACTGCCATCCATTTCGTTATAAAAACTGGTTATTTCAACATAACGGCCATGTCAGCCACTTTGATAAAATACGCCGCGCCCTGCAGTTTAAAATCAGCCCGCAATTATTTCCGCTGCTGCAAGGCACCACCGACAGCGAGACCTTTTTTTATCTGGCCCTAACGTATGGCTTGCAGGATAACCCTAAAGCAGCGATGCAGAAAATGGTCAGAGAAGTATTAGATGAGCTTAGTACCGTAGATAATGAAGGGGTATTAAATCTGTCCTGTGCATTGTCTGATGGTGAAAAACTTTATACGTTACGCTATTCCTATAATGAAGCACCAATGACCCAGTTTGTATCGACGGATACCAACTGTATGCAGGAGTTTTCTGGTGATAAACCTTGCATCCCGGCTGGCAGCACCATCATCGTTTCTGAACCACTGGATGATATCAGTGACAGCTGGACTAAGATCCCAAATAACTCTTTTACCACCGTCTATCAGAGCGATGTTAAAACGGAACGCTTTCTTGATGATTAACGCCAGTGAAGCCAAATCTTTAAACAGAAAAACGGCGCCGGGCCGTTTTTCTGTTTTATCATCAGCTTCAGTTACAGCGATTCGCCCTCCGGCTCCGCCGGGGGCGGCGGTAACAGGTCTTCCCGACTGATACCCAGCACTTCAGCAATTGCACTGGCGACATACACCGATGAATAAGTACCCACCGCAATACCAAATAATAGCGCAGTGGCAAAGCCGTTAATCAGCGTCCCACCCATAAAAAACAATACCACCAGTACCAGCACCGTGGTAAGAGAAGTCACCACAGTGCGGTTCAGGGTCGTGGTAATGGCATGATTGATGGTTTCATTAACCGTCGCATCGCGCAGCTTGCGAAAACTCTCCCGCAGCCGGTCAAACACGACTATGGTATCGTTAATCGAGTAACCTATCAGCGCCAGAATAGCGGCCAGCACCGTTAAATCAAATTCCAGCTGCAATACCGAAAACAAGCCCAGGGTTAAGATAACATCATGCGCCAGCGATAGCACCGCCCCTACTGACAAGCGCCATTCAAAACGCATAGCAACGTACAACAGAATACCGATAAGTGCGACCAGCAACGCCAGGCCGCCGTCTTGCTTTAACTCTTCCCCAACACTGGGCCCGACAAACTCGACCCGTCTTAGCTCTACTTCCGACGCTTGTTCAGCATTTAACGCCTGCAGTACGGCCTCTCCCACTTTTTCCTGAGCAACA
>NZ_JAWVZF010000188.1:0-4900 GCF_033722355.1 Arsukibacterium sp.
AATAACAGTTTGCACAACAGGAGAAAAACAATGTCAGTATCGTTTTCGGTGGTTACAGAGGTTGAACTGAGTGAGGCCATAGCCTTATATGTTGCGTCAGGTATAAACCGGCCAACTCATCAACCTGAGCGGATGCAACTGATGTTGCAACACGCCAACTTAATTATCACGGCGCGCCAGCAAGGCAGGTTAGTCGGGCTGGCCCGCTGCCTGACCGATTATAGCTTTGTGGTGTATATTGCTGATTTACTGGTAGATAAAGCCTGGCAGCAACAGGGCATAGGTGGCAGGCTACTGGCCGAAGTACAGCGGCTAACCGGGCCACAGGTACAGCAGTTGTTGCTAAGTGCCCCCTCGGCGATGAGTTATTATCCCAAAGTTGGTTTCAGCCCACTAAGCAATGCTTTTGCAATAGCCCGCAAGGAGTAAGGCATGTTGTATTGTCCGCCGCAAATGGCCTTTGCTGACAAAAATGCGCTGCAGGATTTTATTGCGCAACATAGTTTTGGCTCGCTGGTCAGTACGCCGTTTTTCTGCAGCCATTTGCCCTGGTTACTTAAGCGGGATGAAGGTGAGCATGGCGTACTGTATGGCCATCTGGCCCGGCAAAATCCGCATTGGCGCCAACTTAGTCAGCAACAGGTGCTGATCACCTTCACCGGGCCGCATGCTTATATTTCACCACGCTGGTATCACAGCGAAAAAGCGGTACCGACCTGGAATTACGCGGTAGCCCAGGTGCTGGGGCAAGCAGAGCTGCTTGATGAAGTAACAACGCTGGCACAGCTGGCGCGGCAAATAGCTCAGTATGAACCGGACATTGGTGAAGCAATGACAAAAATGCCACGTAATTATCAGCAGCAACTCGCTGCCGGCATCGTGGGTGTAAAAGTCACCATTACTGAGCTTAGCGGCAAGCTGAAGCTCGGCCAGCACAGAAGTGCTGCCGATCAGCAGGGCGTATTTGCTGCATTGTATGGTAACCCAGAGCCAGAGGCGCAGGCACTGGCTGCGTTAATGCAGCAGTATCAGCTTGGGGCGGGGCAAGTGGCAGAGCCCGTCAGGCAAAACTCAATACAAGGCTGATAATCACTCCGGTGATCACCAGCTGCAGCAGGCAAAAGCCCATAATATCTTTGGCTTTTAAACCGGCGATAGCCAGCACTGGTAAGGCCCAGAACGGCTGAATAAGGTTAGTCCAGGCATCACCCCAGGCGACAGCCATCGCAATCCGGTTTATATCTGCGCCCAGCTCAAGTGCAGCAGGTAGCATGATCGGTGCCTGTACCGCCCACTGGCCGCCGCCGGAGGGCACGAAAATATTGACGATACCGGCGCTGATAAAGCTCCAGAAAGCCAGGGTTTCGGCTGTGGCAAAGCTGACAAACCACTGCGACATACTTTGTGCCAGGCCCGACTGCACCATTATGGCCATAATGCCGGCATAAAAAGGAAACTGGATAACAATACCGGCGCCACCCTGTATCGCCTGCTGCAGGCTGTGCAGCAAGCGGCTGGGGGTACCATGCAGCACTATAGCCAGGAATAAAAACAGGAAGTTAACGATATTCAGGTTTAAGCCACCGCCACCGGTAAAATACTGCAGCAGATAGGCAAGGCCGGCAAAGCCTACCAGCCAGGCCAGCAGCAGACTGTTTTCCAGTTTATCTGCCGGGCGGTCATTGCGGTTTTGTGGCAATACATCGTTCTGTAATTTTGCCGGATCGACATAAACGCTGTCGGCCGCTTTGGGTTGCATCAGATAATTAACCAGCGGGATTGCCAGAAACAGCAATGCAACTAACAGCAGGTTAAAGCTGGCAAAAATGGTGTCTGTGGTTGGAATAATCCCGATTTGGGCTTCACTGAAATGGCCCGGCGTGGCAATAAGCAAGGGTATTGAACCTGCCAAACCGCCATGCCAGACAATAAAGCCCGAATAGGCGCTGGCAACCAGTAAGCGGTAGTCTACCTTTAGCTGGCGGGCCAGCGCTTTGGCAAATAAAGCGCCAACAACCAGACCAAAGCCCCAGTTTAGCCAACTGGCCATTAACGACACCACAGTGACCAGAACAATAGCCTGGCCGGATGATTTAGCCAGTATGGCCAGGCGGTGCAGCAAACCGGTAATAAGCGGGGTACTGGCCAGCATAAAGCCGGTAACCAGTACCAGCAGCATTTGCATGGAGAATGTCAGCAGGCCCCAGAAGCCATGGCCCCAGTATTGCAGCACCTGCAGCGGGCTTTGTTGCTCCAGCAAAACGGCAGCAGCAAACACAATGATGCTTAGCAGCAACACAAAAATATAAGGGTCGGGCAGATAGCGATCGACCAGTTTTACCAAGGGTTTAGCAGCAGCATTTAGCATAGTAGACTCTTTGTTATCATCGTTGTCCGGAGCATTCAGATGGCTGACTTTCGAAGCAGCACTCACTATCAGACTACCTTAGCCCAGTTAGTGGCAAAACTGCAATCCAGGCTCAGGTTGCCGGCCGTGATCGGAATTTCCGGTGCGCAGGGCAGCGGCAAAAGCAGTTTAGCTGCAGCATTAGTTACTCAGTTAAAGCAGCAAGACATCACAGCCGCTGCCGTGTCGCTGGATGACTATTATCTTAGCAGCGCACAGCGCCAGCAGCTGGCGAAGCAGGTTCATCCGTTGCTGCGCCAGCGTGGTGTCCCCGGTAGCCATAATATTGCTCAGGCCATTACTGATGCCCAGGCTGTGCTTGCCGGTCAGCCGGTAGTACTGCCACAATTTGATAAAGCACAGGATGAACCATCAGCGACGTTAGCCAGCCAGCAACTGGACATATTAATTGTCGAAGGCTGGTGTCTGGGTATAGCGGCGCAACCCGAAGCTGAACTGGCAACCCCGGTAAATGAGCTGGAAGAGAACGAAGATAGCGATGGCCGCTGGCGCCACTATGTTAACAGTCAGCTGGCCGGGCCTTATGCCGATTACTGGCGGTTACTTAAACCATTAATCTGGCTTAATGCGCCCGACTGGGACTGCGTCTGCCGCTGGCGGGCAAAGCAGGAGCAACAACTTTGGCAACAGCGTGGCAGCGGTATGACAGAAACTGAACTGGCCCGCTTTATGTTGCCGTTTCAGCGTTTAACCGAGGCCAGCTGGCAACAACTGCCTGCTGTGGCCGATATGGTTATAAATCTGAATAAAAACCAGCAACTTAGTTTTCGTTAAAATCTTCAGCCAAATCTTTAAGTTGCGCCAGCTCAACCCCTTTTAGTCTTACCATTTGCTGCAGCCGGTATATAGTCAGCAGACAGGCTGGCGAAACTAACAGGCTATAAAACAGCAACATATTTAGCGGCGTGTTGTCCAGCTGTAGCAAATGCAATAACCATAGGATCAGGGTAAACAGCACAAGCGCGGCACAGCTTAGTTGAGTGTAGCGATAATAGCGCAGGCTTAACTGGCAAGCTTTGAGCCGAAACTGCAGCAAGCCACTGCTGCTCCAGTTGTCATACGCCAGAATTGGCCTGTGTACCTGCCAGCTGATATAAGCCGTGCTTAATGCCCCCAACGCCAGAAACAGCGCGGCAATGCAGCCCAGCCAGCCTGACACATCAACTAGCAGCCACACAGCAGCAACGGCCATAATTACCGCCCCCAACCATTCACCATACATCAGTAGTTTTTGTTCGCGCTGACGCTGGCTGGCCTGGGCTAAATCGGCGGTGCTGGGTGGCGCTTGCTCCGCCACCGCTTGTTGCTGCCAGCTTTTCGCCAGTGATGCCAGATCAAAATCATCGGCCATGTTGCATTATCTCCATCAGTTCTGTTTTGGCTCGGTTTAGCCGCACCCGCACTGCGCCGTGGCTGATCTGCAGTATCTCTGCAATCTCCGGCGCATCTAAATCTTCCATCGCCAGCAACATTACCTGGCGGTTGGCCGGTGATAACCGCCGTACCGCCTGCATCAGCTGCTGGCTTTGTTGCTTTTCAGCTACCTCTGCAGAGGGACAGTCTTGCAGCATCTGTTGCTGAGTCTCGTCATCTAGCGGTTGCCACTTATGGCGCTGTGCGCGGGCAATATGATCGACCGTCACGTTATGCATAATTCGAAACAGATAAGCGCGTGGCAGCTCGGCCGCTTGCAACCGCGCTGCCGACTGGTGCAGTGCCAGAAAAATATCCTGTTTTAAATCCTGCCGCGCTTCCGGGTCAGCTTCATTGGCCAACAGGGTGCGGCTAATGGCACCCTGGTGCTGTTGCCATAGCTGCACTACAAAATCGATAGCGCTCTGGCTGTTATTGCTTCCTGATCTCAAACTCTGCTGCCTTGCTGTTAAGTACGGTGTCTGGCTGCGCCGCTTTTTACTGCGCACACCCGTTAAGTCTGTTGATTGCTGCAAAGTGTTACACAAAAAAATAAAAAAATAATCTGTAACAGCTAACACAAATTCAATGACTTAACTGATGAAAACAACAAAACTGGAGATTGAGATGGAAACCTTACAACAGTTAATAACACCATTCACTACCGCCTGGTATCAGGCCGACAGCCACGAGCTGGTTTCTTTTAGTATCTTTTTTGCGGCACTGTGGCTGATTGGCATGGTGGTGGAAGCTGCAGTTAAAACAGCAAAACGGGAGGGCTAAAGCATGGAAACAGTCAATCAACTTATCAGCGCATTTAGCAGTGCCTGGCAACAGGCTGATATGGTGTTCTTACTTGGTTTTGGCCTGTTATTTATAACAGTGTGGTTTTTACCCAGCGTACTGGCGCTGATGTTTAACCGTCAGCATGTTGGTAAAATAGCGCTGCTGAATATTCCGGCCGGTTTTTCCTGGATTGCCTGGCTGGCACTGCTGGTGTGGGCTGTTACCGGTAAGCTCAGTAACAAACTGGCAACGAAAGCCCGCTTGAAGCCAGTG
>NZ_JAWVZF010000189.1:0-4871 GCF_033722355.1 Arsukibacterium sp.
CTGGTTTGCCCGTATTTTGACTACCGTCAGCTTAATAACGAAAAGCTCGCTTTTTTAGCGCGGCTGATAAAGGCATTAGATATCTAAACGTAACTAATCACTGCACCCCGGCCTGCGCCCATTTCGCTTTTATTTTATATAGCTGGTAAAGAAACAGTGGGAACAGCAACAAGCCCAGCTCGATCTTTCCCTGGCTAATTAAAGTAAAACAGGCGTCGGCAAGACCGAGATAACCTAAAATCAAACAAGTTATCAGCCCCCAGTAGTGACCGGTTATCAGGCCGTAAAAGCTCACCGTGGCAAAAACGAAAAGCAGCCATACCAAGCCAAAAGCCAGAGAGACGTTATCGGCAGTAATGGTAATAAACGCCGGCAACTGCTGCTGGTATAAGTTACCGGTGATATACAGCAGAAACAGACAGTGAACACCAAGCAGGCAAACCCCGGAAAACTTTAACCAGACCGGTACGCTCAGGCTGCGCAGATTTTGCAGGGTGTAATCCCGGGAAAACGTTGTTTGCATAGCATATCCTTATTTAGCAAATTATCTCATCAGCCGAGTGTTGCACGGAGGTAAAAGCAACGCAATCAATAAACGCGCCTTGCCGAAAGCTGCGCTGCCGGCAGTCTGAATTTGCAGCGTTTGGACAGCAGTGTTATACGTTTTTGCGCAGAAACGGGTTTTACTGATTTGAAATAAGCTGATACACCCTGGTAAGTAGTATGATACGTAAACCAAAAACCCCGGAAGACTGTAATGCAGACACTTGAACTTAAAATACCTCCCCTTGTGCTGTTGGCCTTTTTTGCACTGTTAATGTGGGTACTGGCGAAGCTGTTGCCGCCATTGCCGTTATCTGTGGTTTGGGGGTGGGTATTGGCAGCTGGTTTCGCAGGGGCCGGGTTAGCCGTGGCGCTCGCTGGCGTGCTGGCATTTCGCCGTGCTGATACCACGGTAGACCCTCGGGTACCGCAGCAAACCTCCAGCCTTGTCATCAAAGGTATTTACCGTTATAGCCGTAACCCTATGTATCTGGGGTTTTTACTGCTGTTAACGGCGTGGGCGTGTTATTTAATGAACGCAGCAGCCCTGGCAATGCTGCCGCTGTTTGTGCTGTATATGAACCGCTGGCAGATAGCGCCGGAAGAGCGCTATTTACTGGAAAAGTTTGGCACGGAGTATCATGCCTATACCAAACAGGTAAGACGCTGGTTTTAATTTGACAGGTTTACCGGGGGTTTAATCAGCGATTCTGCCGGAATGCCCAACCCCTCGTGCAGCCGCCAGATCATTTTCAAAGTAAGCGAGCGTTTGTAATTTAAAATTTCATAAACCCGATTACTTTTACCAATCATTGGCTCCAGGTCTTTAACTGTTAAGCCTTTTCGTTCCATTTCAAACTTTATAGCCTCAACAGGATCGGGCAAATCCATGGGGAAATGCTTAGCCTCATAAGCTTCAATCAGCGTAACCATTACATCTAACTTCTCGCCGTCTGGCGTATCCGGCTGAGCCAGCATCAGTTGCTCGACTTCATGCAACGCTGCGCGGTAGTCGGCATCATTTCTGATAGGTCTGATATCCATCATTGCTTCTCCGGCGACTATATCGTTTGCACATCAATCTGATCATATTGGCTGTGAGTACCGATAAACCGCACATAAACGACTTTGTAGGCATAATTAATCCAAACTACCAGCCGATACTTATTACCAGCTACGTTGAATACCACTCTGCCATCTTTGAGAATGCTGGCATGCCTGAAATCTTGTTTTACATCTGCAGGCGAATACCAGTCTGCACTTAATACGTGGCGATGCCAGGCGAGTATAGGCTCTTTGGCATCACTATATTCCGGTTTATCCTGCCAGAATGCTTTTAACGTAGAGAGTGCAATTATTCTCATAGCGCAATTATAGTCCCATTATGGGACTTTGCAAGGATGTATTTTTTATCCGTGATTCAGATGGCACCTTACCCCAGCAGCGGCTTTAAATACTGACCAGTGTATGACTTCTTGCATTTCGCTACCTGCTCCGGGGTGCCGGTAACGAGGATTTCGCCGCCGCCATTACCGCCTTCCGGGCCTAAGTCGACTATCCAGTCGGCCGTTTTTATCACGTCCAGATTATGCTCTATCACTACCATGGTATTGCCATGGTCACGCAGCCGGTGCAGCACGTTCAGCAACTGCTGAATATCGTAAAAATGCAGGCCGGTGGTCGGTTCATCGAGAATATACAGGGTTTTACCGGTGTCACGTTTACTGAGCTCGCGCGCCAGTTTTACCCGTTGCGCTTCGCCGCCTGATAAGGTGGTAGCTGACTGGCCCAGCTTAATGTAAGTCAGGCCGACATCCTGCAATGTTTGCAGTTTGCGTTTTACCGCCGGTATCGCGTCAAAAAAGCTCAGCGCGTCTTCGACAGTCATATCCAGCACTTCGTGAATATTTTTACCTTTGTATTTAATTTCCAGGGTTTCCCGGTTGTAACGTTTGCCTTTGCAGACATCGCATGGCACGTACACATCAGGCAGAAAGTGCATTTCTACCTTGATAACGCCATCGCCCTGACACGCCTCACAGCGCCCGCCTTTGACATTAAAACTGAAGCGACCCACCTGATAACCGCGCGAACGCGCTTCCTGAGTGCCGGCAAACAATTCGCGCACCGCAGTAAAAATGCCGGTGTAAGTGGCTGCATTGGAGCGTGGTGTGCGGCCAATCGGGCTCTGATCAATATCGATAACCTTATCGAAATGCTCCAGCCCTTTTATTTCTTTATGCGGTGCCGGATCTGCGCCTTCGCCTTTGTTCAGTACCCGGTGTGCTACCCGGTAAAGGGTGTCGTTAATCAACGTTGACTTACCAGAGCCGGAAACGCCGGTAATACAGGTCATCAGGCCGAATGGTATGGCTAAGTCGACGTTCTTCAGGTTATTGCCGGTGGCGCCACTGACTTCCAGCCATTTATCAGTCAGCGGAGTACGTTTTTCCGGTACCGCGATTTTGCGGGTACCGGCCATATACTGGCCGGTTAATGATTCAGGCTCAGCCATAATCTGCTCAATGGTGCCTTGTGCCACAATATGGCCGCCATGGACACCCGCCCCGGGGCCGATATCGATAATATGATCGGCCAGGCGCACAGCATCTTCATCGTGTTCGACCACGATCACGGTGTTACCAAGATCCCGCAGGTGAGTCAGAGTGCCCAGTAAGCGCTCATTATCACGCTGATGCAGGCCAATAGAGGGTTCATCCAGTACATACATTACGCCCACTAAGCCAGCACCAATCTGACTGGCTAAACGGATACGCTGCGCTTCACCGCCTGACAGCGTTTCGGCACTACGCGATAAATTAAGATAGTTCAGACCGACATTGACCAGAAAGCTCAGCCGGTCCTGAATTTCTTTTAACACTTTTTCAGCGATTTTCGCTTTCTGACCCTGTAACGTCAGCAGCTTAAAAAAGCTTAAACAGTCGCCAATCGACAGCTCAACGATTTCTGGCAAATTGGTTTTACCGATAAACACATGGCGCGCCTCGGTGCGCAGCCGGGTGCCATGGCAGCTGGGGCAGGACTGGGTTGCCAGATACTTGCTCAGCTCTTCGCGCACCGAGTTTGATTCTGTCTCACGGTAGCGACGCTCCATATTCGGCAAAATGCCTTCAAACGGGTGGCTGCGTAGCACTACATCGCCGCGATCGTTTAAGTATTTGAAATCGACGACGATATTGCCGCTGCCGTACAAAATGACATCCTGCTGTTTTTTGCTAAGGGTACTAAAAGGCACATCCAGCTTAAAGCCATAGTGCTCCGCCAGCGCTTTTAGCATCTGAAAATAATAAAAGTTACGTTTATCCCAGCCACGAATGGCACCACCCGCCAGGCTTAGCTGACTGCTGACAATCACTTTATTCGGGTCAAAAAACTGTTTTACCCCCAGGCCATCACAGCTGGGACAGGCGCCGGCAGGGTTATTAAACGAAAATAACCGGGGTTCCAGTTCGGTCATTGAATAACCACAGGTGGGGCAGGCAAAATTAGCCGAAAATACCAGTTCAGCGGCGTCAGGCTCATCCATAAAAGCCACTTTGGCGACACCGCCTGACAGCGTCAACGCCGTTTCAAATGATTCGGCTAGGCGCAGTTTGATGTCATCGCGCACTTTAATCCGGTCAATAACCACCTCGATGGTATGCTTTTTATGTAAATCGAGGGTTGGCGGGTCAGACAAATCACAGACTTCACCATCAATCCGGGCCCGGATATAACCCTGGGCGGCCAGGTTTTCCAGCGCTTTTACATGCTCGCCTTTGCGCTCCTGTACAACAGGCGCCAGCACCATTAATTTGGTACCTTCCGGGAATTCAGTGACTTTATCAACCATTTCACTGATCGTCTGCGCTGCTAACGGCTGGTTATGCACCGGGCAGCGCGGCTCACCTACTCTGGCAAATAACAACCGCAGATAGTCATAAATTTCAGTAATGGTGCCTACGGTAGAGCGTGGATTATGTGACGTGGATTTCTGCTCAATAGAAATAGCCGGAGACAGCCCCTCAATGTGATCAACATCGGGTTTTTCCATCATGCTTAAAAACTGCCTGGCATAGGCCGACAACGACTCGACATAACGGCGCTGGCCTTCAGCATACAGCGTATCAAACGCCAATGATGACTTACCGGAGCCCGATAAACCGGTAATGACAATTAATTTGTCACGCGGTATGGTCAGTGAAATGTTTTTCAGGTTGTGGGTACGGGCACCCCGAATGTCAATTTTATCCATAGCGGTTTCCGGTTATCAGCAGTGAGGGTACGAAGGCTGTACAAATATACACTACATGGCATTAATAAAAAAC
>NZ_JAWVZF010000190.1:0-4843 GCF_033722355.1 Arsukibacterium sp.
AGCATAACGTTAAGATGCTCTGTACGGCTAAATAAACTGACTCTGCCAGCGCCGCAGTTAACGGCGGTTTGGGCGGTCATAATGGCGGCACCGGCAAAGCCATAATCGCCGCCAACAACCAACACATGGCCATAGTGGCCCTTGTGACTGTTAACCCGTCGTACCGGCAGCAGTGAACCAACCTTTGCCGCAGTTAAACTCTGGCAGTCCGGTTCAACGCTGGCCAGCTCGCTGCCCAGGTTAAGAGTGCTTAGCCAGAGCTGGCCAACATGTTCCAGGCCATCCTGCATCAGCAAACCGGTTTTCAGGCCAATAAAGCTGACGGTGGCTGTAGCTTTGACCGCTACCGGCATTGCTGCGCCGCTATCAGCATTGATCCCGCTTGGGATATCAACAGCCAGCACGGGTTTATTGCTGTCATTTATGGTTTGAATAAGCTTTTGGGTTGCGTCATCCAGCGGCCGGTTAAGACCAATACCGAACAGGGCATCAATCAGCAAGTCGGCTTCGCTGATTGTTGTCACCAGCAAAACGCCGGCGTCCGCTGCTGCATCCGCTGCCATTTGAGCTGTTTTGCCAAGTTTAGTATGGTCACCATGCCGGTATAGCTGCACCTGATAGCCCCGGCTGCTGGCGAGCGCAGCAAGCAGATAACCATCGCCACCATTATTACCAGCCCCGGCGCATACCAGAATTTTGCGAGGAGCCGGCCATTGCTGCTCAAGACATTCCAGCACAGCAGCAGCTGCGCGCTGCATTAAAATAAAGCCACCGTCGGCGCCAAGTTTGCTAATCGCCTGCTGCTCCAACTGACGAAGGCGCTGTACACTATATAAAGAATGCTGCTGGTCAGGGGTAATCAGATAGTTATCATTTGTCGGATTATTGCTTGGCATCGGCTACTCAGTACTTAGTGCGTTACAGATTATTCGTTATCCTCCTCAGGGAGGCAGTCATACTTAGCATAGCGCAGACAGAAGCGCAGGTTCTCTGGATAGGGAAAAATATCTTCAACTTTACCATCCCGGATAGCCTGTTGTTTTGCTTGCCAGTATCTGGCTTCCAGCAATTCAGGATGCTTGCTGAATAACAACTTACGCAGCTGTGGTTGTGGTGTCACAAAAGTAGCGATCTGTTCAGGAAATACGTCACCTGCTACGGCACAGCAGTTGGCTTCAGCGTTTATGGCATCTTCAAAATTATCCGTTTTGGTAAAGGCGCGAAAATTCACATCCAGCAGATATTGCACTTCATCATAGTCGTAGAAAACCACCCGTTTGTGCCGGGTAACCCCGAAGTTTTTTAAAAGCATATCGCCAGGGAAGATATTGGCGGCAATCATTTCTTTGATGGCGTTACCATAATCGTTCATGATGATGGCTTTTTCGGCATCATCAGCCTGTTCCAGATAGATATTCAGTGGCACCATCCGCCGCTCAATATATAAATGTTTAATGATAACCAGCTCATCATCAATTTGCAGTGACTGGCCAATCGTCTCGGATAATTCCTGCAGCAGCTCGGGGGTAAAACGGTTTTTTGGTAAGGCAACATCAGAATATTCCAGGGTATCGGCCATTCTGCCAACCCGGTCATGCTTTTTTACCAGCAGGTAACGGGCTTTTACTGTTGCGCGGTCAAATTCTTTACTTGGGGCGAATTTGTCGCGGATAACCTTAAATACATAAGGGAAAGAGGGCAGGGTAAACACCATCATTACCATGCCACGGATCCCGGGTGCGGCGACAAACTGATCACGGCTATGGGTTAAATGGCTTAGCAGCTCACGATAAAACTCGGTTTTGCCCTGTTTATGCAAGCCAATGCTGGCATACAGTTCTGCCAGAGTTTTATGCGGCAGTAACTCCTTTAAGAAATGCACCAGTGCCGATGGCACCGGGCACTGCACCATAAAATAGGCGCGGGAGAAGCCAAAGATGATACTCATATGCTGCGCGTCGGTCAGCAGGGTATCAAGATATAAGCCGGCGCCCTCCTGGTGCAACAGCGGAATAATAAAGGGTTGCTGGCCATCTGGCGTCACCACCCGTCCCACTATATATGCGGCTTTATTGCGAAAGAAAACTGATTTGAGCATATCAAACCGGATTTGATGCACCGGAAACCGGCCATGGGCAGATTGCTGGATAAAGCTTTTTACGATGTAACGAATATCCCGTTCCAGATCAATAAAACGGGTGCTGAAAGCAAAATCAGCCACTATGGTGCGGATGCTCTGCTTTAGTCCGTC
The DNA here is from genome assembly GCF_033722355.1 of Arsukibacterium sp. GTDB lineage: Bacteria > Pseudomonadota > Gammaproteobacteria > Enterobacterales > Alteromonadaceae > Alishewanella. Next base: position 2,252 of record NZ_JAWVZF010000190.1, read on the forward strand.
CTGGGCCGGAAAGTAACTTTGGTAAACCGAGGAAATAGGGGCCGGCAGATGTTGCAGGTTAAGCGTCGATTCAACGAATATATTCTGGTTGTGATAATACTTACGGGCAAATAAGCGACAGAACACCGAGTTGTAAAATGTTTCGGCCAGTTCCGCCTGTGGATGAAACAGCAGGTACTCCAGGTACTGCTGTTTCACCTGCTGCCACAATGGTTCGTTCAGACAATCAGACGGCATAGCTTTTTTCAGTGCAGCCACTGTTTCGGCAACGCGCTGATCATAAAATGAAATCCGCTCTGAACTATCCTGCTGATAGGCCCGCCAGTCAGCCTGTTCAAACCGTTGTTTAGCTTTAGCGGTAACTTGCTGAAACAGCTGAAAATGCTTTCGAAAGCCTTGCAGGATCATTTCAGCAATTTGCCGGGTTTGGTTCATAATGTTACTCAGTTAAGACTGAACGCTACTGACCACCTGTGCGGTTGGTGGTTGTACATCATCACCATAGCCAAATACCACGGCCAGTACCAGTACCACTGACGCCGCCAGCATTAATTTGGCCATCAGTGGCAGGCAAAACCGGAACCAATGGCCGTAAGGAATGCCGGCAATACCAATAATACCCATTAAAATCGCATTAGTCGGAATAATCATATTAGAGAATCCATCACCAAACTGATAGGCCAGCACTGCAACCTGCCGCGGAATTTCCAGCAAGTCAGCCAGTGGTACCATTAATGGCATGGTAACAAACGCCTGCCCGCTGCCTGAGGGGATAAAGAAGTTAAGTAAAGTCTGGATAATCAGCATGCCGACGACTGCAATTTCAGCCCCGACATAAGATAGAGGCAGCGACATACCGTGCACCAGTGAATGCAAAATCTGACCATCTTCCATTACCAGCGAAATGCCGCGGGCCACCCCGATTAAAATGGCTGTGGTGGTCAGCTCCATGGCACCGTCAATAAACTTTTTGGCCGCAACATCAACGCTGATCCGGCTGATAGCAACAGTTAACAGGCCCCAGGCAATAAAGCAGGCACCCAGTTCGTACAGATACCAGCCATGAACCCGGATACCGTAAGCAACGATGCCGATAGTGGCCAGAAAGCTGGCTAAAATCAGCTTATGCTTCAATGCCAGTTTCGGGTAGTCGACCGCATGGCTGTCGCCAAGCGGGCAGGGCAAGTCAGCAACCATGGAATTTGCCGGATTAGCCAGCACTTTTTTCGAGTAACTCCAGACATGGTGAAAACCGATTAACACAAACGGCAGGAAAATCGCTGCCCGCAGTGGCCAGCCAGAAAGAATGGGTAACTCTGCAATTTGCTGCGCGATGACCAGGGTAAACGGATTGACCGCTGAGATGCCGTAGCCGATACCATAACCCGCTACTGTCATACCGACTGCGGTCATCGCATCGAGCCGCATTGCTTTACACAACGCCACCAGGATCAGCACAAAAGGGATGTATTCGCCGGCGGTACCAATAAAACTGGACGCCATGGCAAAGCAAAACACCACCATAAAGATTAATATTTGCGGCTTTTCACCAAAACGTTCCAGCATCCGGCCGATCAATGCATCTACTGTGCCGGTCGCCCGGGCAATCGATAAGACACCCCCTAAAATCATCACAAAGAAAATAACATCCTGAGCGCTGGCAAAGGCGCGCGGAATGGCAGTCAGCAGCTGCCACGGTGTCATATAGTTTTTATCTTCGGCCAGGGTAAAAGTACCCGGTACGACAGCCTGACGGCCTGATTCGAGCGTTTGCATTTCAAATGAACCCTGCGGCACTATCCAGGTGGCGATCATGGCGATAACCATCATCGAAAACAGCAGGGTAAGGGTATGAGGTACTTTAAATTTGCCCATGGCTTAACATTCCCGTAAAAAAACTTTGATTAACAAATGTGCGGTTTACGCAGCGTTATTCTGATCAAAAGCACTGGAGTCTACCCCAAGCGCAGCGTTACCACAAATCTGACGTTTTGGCCATTGTATAGCCTGCTACTTGCCTGCAGCCTGGCCTTTGTATAGGCTTGGCGCCTGAATTTCGTCACCATGTACGTGGAGCCTCGCTTTGGCCTTGTTTCCCCTGACCATTTTTTTAAGTGCCGCTTTATTATTTCTGGTGCAGCCAATGCTGGCCAAACAGTTACTGCCCTATTTTGGCGGGGGCGCCGCTGTCTGGACGGCCTGCATGCTGTTTTTCCAGAGCCTGTTGCTGGCGGGTTACGGCTATGCTCATCTGCTTGGCCGCTATCTGGCCCCGAAAAACCAGCGCCGGGTGCATAGCAGTTTACTGATGCTGGCAGTGGTCAGTTTGCCGCTGCTATGGCAGGCCAATATCACTCCCGCTCTGCTGCCGTCACCGCTGGCAGCTATTTTACTGCTGTTAACCCTGCTGGTCGGGTTACCGTATTTGTTGCTTGCGGCAACAGGTCCACTGCTACAGCATTGGTTCGCCAGCCGCTTTCCGCTGCGCTCACCATACCGGTTATATGCGCTGTCCAATTTAGGCTCCCTCGGTGGTTTGCTGGTTTATCCTTTTGTATTAGACCCACTGTTCAGCCTGAATGAACAACGCCA
>NZ_JAWVZF010000191.1:0-4797 GCF_033722355.1 Arsukibacterium sp.
ACCAGGATAATTTTTTTGCCATTTTGTGCCAGCAGGATAAGTTGCCGCTGCAATAATTGCAGTAACTGGCTGGCGTCGATATTCGCAGAGAACTTTAAGCCAAGTTCTGCCGCCAGGGCCCAGCGTAATTCATTTGGTGTTACGCTGGGATCAGGCAGATAAGCCAGTTGCCAGTCCGCCGGGGCATGTTTTAATAATAATCTGCACAACAAGGTTTTACCGGTGCCCACTTCACCAGTCACTTTAATAAAACCTTCGCCGGCATTTAACGCTGTATTCAGTACGGCCAGTGCGGCTTCATGTTGCGGTAAGCCAACATAAAACCGCGTATCGGGAGTAAGTGAAAATGGCGTTGCAGCCAGATTAAAGTGGGCGGCATACATACGCTTATTGCTCAGGATACCAGTCAGTGATCAATTTTTCTGACTGTTGCACTTGTTGTTGCCAGACACCATTACCCACCACAGTGGGTTTGAGCAGAATAACCAGCTCTTTCTTGCGTTCAGTTTTGCTTTTACTGGTAAACAACTGGCCCAGTAACGGTATTGCACCAAGTACAGGTGTCCGTGACTCACTATCAGTGGTAACCGTTTGCATCAAACCACCAATGACGACAATTTCTCCGCTCTGAGCCTTAATAATGGTATCAGACTCCCGGATATTACTTTGCGCCAGCGGCAGTACAATTTGTTCGTCACTGAACCGGATAGTCTTACTTTGCTCTGATGTTTCAGTGACTGACGGGTGAACATGTAAAATAACACTGCCGCTCTGATCGATCTGTGGCGTGACATCAAGTGCAATACCAGAGAAAAAAGGCTGCAGCGAAATATTAGGGGAAGTGGTTGTCGCACCGGTGCCGGCAATGGTGGTGTTGCTGGTTACATCTGTGACAAAATATTCGTCCTGACCGACTTTAATCACCGCTTTCTGGTTATTCATAGCGGTAACCCGCGGACTTGACAGTACCTGGGCATTGCCCTGGGTTTCAAGTAAGTTAATCACACCATTAAAATCGGCGTTATTAAAGGAAATTGCGGTAACACCACCTAAATTAGTCGTTGTCGGGTTGGTAGGAATAACGCCTGACGTGGTAAAGTTAAAGCTGGTAGAACCAATGGTAGCCAGCGCATTCTGCCAGTTAATGCCCTGTTGATACTCGTCACTTAAAGTAACTTCAATAATTTTTGCTTCCAGTACCACCTGGCGTTGCAGATGCTGCTCAGACTGCCCCAGAAAGGCTTTCACCGCAGCAATTTCATCCGGCATACCACGCACAGTGACCAAACCCGCCTGAGGGCTTACAACCACCATCCGTTGCTCGCCACCACCAAGCACACCTTCAACCGCATCTTTCAGTTCTTCCCAGAAGTCGGTACGGCTTTCACTCTGAATGGTGCTGCCATTAAATTGTTGCTGGCTGTTTTGCATCAGGCCGTTATTATTGCCCAGCGGGTTATTCAGCAGGTTATTATTGTTCGCCAGCCCCTGATTACCGCGGTTATTGTTATTCTGATTTGAGTTATCCTGAGATACCCCACCCGAGTTGACGGAAATGGAAGAAAAGCCATTTCGCTGCAGCATCAAGTAATTCACTGCTATCGTTTCAGTCCGTAAACCCGCCGGGTAAACCTGATACACCATACCCTGGCGCCTGATATCAAAACCATACAATGACTGCACAATCGCCAGAGTTTCTGCCAGGGTAACCTGCTTCAGCTGCAGACTGATAGTACCGCTGATATTCGGATGCACCACCAGGCTGTAGGGTGTGTCGTGGACGATAGAGTGAAAGAAGTCTGTCAGCGCAACATCGCTTGCTGCGACATTAAACCTCGGTTCAGTACTGGTAACAGCTGCCGGTGGCCGGGCCAGCAAATCCTGAGTAACGGCCGGTGGCACGTTTAAAACCGGCTTTGCTTCGTGTGGTGCCGGTTGCAGTGCTTTTTTTGCCGCTGCTGCTCCGGCATTCGGTTCAAGCGCCTGACATGCTGTTAGCAAAATCATGCTGCTGACACTACACATTATTGAGCGGATATTATTCATCATAGTTTTTTATCATTTTTTTATGTAGCTGCAAAATTCGTTGTTCGTCACCCCTGATCAGCACAACGGTGTTATTGCTGATGTCGGTAAGGGTATATCCCTGATACTGGTCACCGGGCTGCAGAAACTGACCATTAATGGTGGCAGCTTTACCGTGATGACTATGGTGGATCAGCTGAAGTTGCAATGCGCTGCCTGAGCTGACAGCCATAGTACGATTTGCCTGCTCAATATAGCCTGGAGCCGGCCGGGTTGGATCAGCCAGAGTTGAAAATGCCAATAGCAAGACAGCACTATAGCTGAATAAAGTTTTCATTTTCGCTCACAGTAATAAACTCAATACTAATATCGGCCATCGGATACTCAACGACCTGATACTCTAATTGCTGCCATTGCACCAGCCAGGGTAATTGTTCCAGCTCACTTAACAGTTGTTGCACATTGCGATAAGTACCACTGACCACCAGCGTGGTTTTGTGCTGATATAGCAAAGGCGCTTCACCAGCCAGCTGTCCGGCCAGAACTACCGGTACCGCGGCAGACGTTGATAGCGATTTCAATTGGACCAATTTACTTTTGGCAAGAATTTCCCGCAGTAAAGCCAACATCTGCTCCGCACCAATAAATAAGCTGCTCTGGCTCTGCCGTTGCGCAGCTAACACAGCTTGCTGCTGATTCAGTCCGGTAATTTCGTCTCGTATTGGCTGTTCAATATCAACAGCCAGCTGGGTCTGCAATAACTCTAATTGCTGCTGAACCTGTTGTTGCTGCAAGCGGAACTTTTGCAGTTCTCCTTTCAGTAGCTGTTGCTGCTGCCAGGCAGGTTCTAACAGGTATATCAGTAATAACCAGAAAACCAATATCAATGAGCCAAAGAAAATAAGCCGCTTCTCTCTTAGCTGTAGCGCCTGATACCGCTGATTCAGTTGCTGCCAGTTCACCATACCTAGTCCCCCTGCTCAGCGATAAGATAAAACTTTACCGCCTGTTGCTCAGGCAGCCGGGTTAAGCGCAGCTCATTGAAACGTTGGCCTTTGAAATACTGAAAAGCGCGCAGACTCTCCAGCCAGCCAGGCACTGCAGCAGGCACAAGTGTCAGCCCCTGCAATTCACTGCTAGCGGGCCTCAGAGTAAAATGAGTTAACCAGACACTGCTGATATCAGCATCGGTTAGTTGCTGCAGCACTACACTGTAAGCATAATCAGCGCCCAGCTGCTGGGCTGCCAGATATTGTTGTAATGCGACCTGCTGCTCAACCCGCCGTTTTAGTTGATCCCGCTCTGCGACTAATGTTGATGAGGGCTGGCGCTGTAATAATGCCTGCTGCAGCAATCCAAGCTGCTCCTGCTGACGCTGTAGCTGTTGTTCAGCCAGATTATTAACCTCGATCTGCTGACGTTGCTGCCACTGTAATCCTCCCCAGGCCAGCAAACTGATTGTCAGCGCCAGCAGAACCAAAACAGCCAGTGACGAGAGTGCCATCGTTTGTTGTTTAGGTTTAAGATCAGCCTGATATAAATTTATCCACTGCTTCATACCGAGGGCTCCTCAGCGGTACTGCGGGCTGCGGCAATGGCGGGCCAGCACTCATTTACGTCTGTACCGGCGGCCCATTGTAACTCAGGTTTTAGTTGCAAATTCTGAACCTGACTGAACCCAGCCTGATGAAATAGTGGCACTAAATTGGTTCGCTCTGCACCGCTGCATAGTAAATGAATGTTTCTCACCGGTGGTAATTTAAGCTGGCTTTCGATGTAATCCATCGAGCGCTGGATTTCCAGTAATAAGTTGTCAAAAACGCCCTGCTGCAGCTCTGATTCAGAATACTGATGCAACCTGCTGAATCCGCGCAACCTTCGGGAAAACTGTAATTGCCCCTGCCGGATGACCTGCAGCAGCACATCCTGATCGGGTTGATGCATCAAGACCAGAGCAGCATGGTCGGCATTCTCAATCAGTTCATGGATCAGCCATTCCTCAATCAGGATTTGCTGTAACTGAAGTTTGGCGTCGGTTACCAGCGCCACCAGCTCCTGCAACTGACTTTTGCCACTGACCACTACATTGATTTTATCGGGCTGGCCGGGCGCAGCAGGTAAATCAATGTAATCAAGTACCAGCTCGTCAAGGGCAATATCGGTTAAATCTTTTATTTGCCAGGGTAAGGCCGCTAATAATTCCGTCTCAGCAATAGCGGGCTTTTCCAGCTGAATGATCTGATACATCGCTGGCGGAATAATCAGAGTCAAGGCCATCGACTTGCTGACTTTCGCCAGCATTTCCTGCACAGCAAGTTGCCAGCGGCCCTGATTTATCGCCTGTACCTGGACAGTTGCCGTTGCTGAGTTGGCTGGCTTGAGCAGCAGCTGTATATCGTGCTCCCGCAGATGTAGCACCGCTACGCCTGCCGCGCCTTTATGACCAAAGCCGATATGTTGCAAAATTCTGGCTAACATCTTAATGCTATTCAACCCTGATATCGGTCTATAATACTGACACCTTTTGCGACAAAGTTGCCATTCCGCGTTATGTTATTGCCAAGCTGTGATATTGCAGGCCTTTGCGCCAAGTGGATCAGGATTACTGAGCCCCTGCTGTCCGATTCCAGAGTTGAACTTTGGCTAAATTGCCCGACAACTGCAGAACCGATGATATCTGGCAACAAGTGGATGAAATTACAATATCATATAAAGCTGATTCAGCAACAGCAATATCGGGGCTTTGTCACTTTTGGTGGTGCCTTCTCTAAT
>NZ_JAWVZF010000192.1:0-4699 GCF_033722355.1 Arsukibacterium sp.
CACTGACTCAGACAGTTCAATACATTCCTGCACCATATCCAGGGGCACCACATAGCTTGCCTCACCGACCCCCACCAGAAAGCCATCAATAATGGCCAGGGTCAGCGGCAACCGGATGCGGACCGTAGTGCCTTTACCGCGTTCGCTATATAGATCTACTGTGCCTCTGAGTGCATTAATGTTGCGTTTTACCACGTCCATACCGACGCCGCGCCCCGACAAGTTGGTAATGGTGTCGGCTGTTGAAAAACCCGGCTCAAAAATCAAATTATTAATTTCCTGCTTTGATAACTGGGCCTCCGCCGGTACCAGGCCACGTTCTATTGCTTTTTGTAAAATGCGTTCCGTGTTTAAGCCGGCACCATCATCGGTAATTTCAATAACAATGCTGCCAGAGTCATGATAGGCATTCAGCGCCAGGGTACCTGTCGGGCTTTTACCCGCCGCCACCCGGGCGGCCGGCGCTTCAATGCCATGGTCCATCGCATTGCGGATTAAATGCATCAGCGGGTCGCCAATTTTTTCAATCACCGTTTTATCCAGTTCGGTGTCTGCGCCGCTGATTTTTAATTCAATGTTTTTGCCCAGTTCATGGCTAACGTCACGTACAACCCGCTGAAAACGGACAAAAGTATCGCCTATCGGCACCATCCTAAGCCGCAGCGCACCATCACGAATATCTTCAACCAATGATGACACCGTACTGGTTGCTTCATACAAGGCTTCATTCTGACTGGCTCTGGCTAATAAACTGGCACCGGCACCGGCGATCACCAGTTCACCAACCAGATTAATTAATTTATCGAGCTTTTCAGCATCCACTCTGACAAAGCGGCTTTCTTTGGTTTTGTGTTCCTGGATCTGGCTTTGCTTTTCCAGCGCCGCCTGCACTATCTCGGGCTCGACTGCCCGCTGTTCAACTAACACCTCGCCCAGCCGCATCGCCGGCTGATGATCAGCCTCACTCTGCAGGGCCAGCCCCTCCTGCAGTTCAAGGTTGGTTAAAGCACCACTGGCGACCAGAATTTCACCCAGTAAGCTGGCTTCCTCAGGCAGGTTTTTAATTAACTCAATATACTCCTCTGTTTTACTGTGCGGCGGTAAAATATAGAGTTGGCAGTCATCACGGACAAAGTCGAAGGTCTCAGCAATGCTGGCTTTGCTGGCGTCGGACTGATAGTCGATTTCAAAACCCAGATAGCACGACTCCGGGTCAAGTTCAGCCAGATTAGGCATTCCGCTGAACAAAGTAGTAATGCGCTCAATCCTGCCCAGATTATTGAGATAGCGCAAAAATGCCAGCGGGTCCATGCCATTTCTGAACACGTCGACACCGAACCGCACTGAAATATGCCACAAATCAGCCTGACCAGCCTGGGGATCAGGCATTTTATCAACCGCCGGCTCTGCCACCGTTGCTGGCGGCGAGCTGCGGTAGGCCTGTAATTGCTGGCGTAGCGCATTTTCACGTTCCAGCGCTGCAGTATCAGGCTGCTGCTGCTGCACGGCGACCACGTCAATCAGGTATTGCAGGTGATCGAAGCACGTTAACAGCAGCGCAACAAGCGGGCTGCTGACCCGGATATCACCGGCACGGAGCCGGTCGAGTACATCTTCGACGATATGAGCAAAACTGACGATAAGATCTAAACCGAACAGGCCGGCAGAGCCTTTTACTGTATGCGCCGCCCGGAAAATCGCAGCAAGGGTGTCTTCATCGTCAGGGTTATTTTCTAATTGCAGCAGCAAAGACTCCATGTCCTGCAGCAATTCATTGGCTTCTGCTATAAAGGTTTGTAAAGCCTGATCCATATTCATTGCTGACTCCTGCGGGTGTTAAGCATAGCGTCTGTCCGGAATAATAAGCGGGTCACCGAAAAAGCTGGCCATATTGCATAAATCAAATACTTCCAGTACGGCCAGGCTATGGTGGTTAAGGCGCAATGCATGGCCTCTGGTAACAGCCTCACGCTTAGCCGCGATCAGCAGCTGCAATCCGGCACCGTCAAATTCACTGACTTCAGACAAATCCAGCGATATATCACTATGCTGCTGGATCAGATGGTAAAGCTGAGGCTTTAATTCAGCAGCGGTATAGATACTTAGCTCGCCCTCAATAATCATTGACGGTACAACACCGCTGGCATCAAATCGAATCGCCATTCTGGTCTCCCCTCTGTGATAACAGCCTCATGGCAGCACCAGCTTCGACACTGCCGCGAGCATTTGTGCCGGCTGAAACGGTTTTACTACCCAGGCTTTGGCACCCGCCGCCTGACCTTCTAATTTTTTACTCTCTTGCGATTCAGTGGTTAGCATAATAATCGGCGTAAACTTATAGGCAGGTAACTTCTTCACTTCTTTGACAAAAGTAATGCCATCCATGTTAGGCATATTCACATCGCTGATAATCAGGTGCACGCGTTGCCCGGTAAGTTTACTCAGCGCATCCTTACCATCACTGGCTTCAATGACCTCATAACCTGCCCCCTTTAAAGCAATACCGACGACCTGCCGCACACTACTTGAATCATCAACCACCAAAATTGTTTTTGCCATCAGGGTGCCTCCTAAAAGAAAGTAATCTCATGCTCTTGGTTTGCGGCAGATGACTTACCATCATGATTATGCCGTTGCTCGTCAGTGGCATAGGTCGACTCCATTTGTTTAAGCCAGGAGTCGGCATCTAGCGGTTGCCGCAACTCAGGTTGTTGTTCTGCTTGTTGTAACTGCTGATGCAGCGCATCAATATTGTCACGCACATGCGACACAATCTGGCTAACCCGGTCCTGAAACTGCAAAGCCACCAGCACATCGGATATTTCATCGCGTATTTCATTGCTTTCCTGCTGCAATTGCTCGGTGGATTCAGCCATATGGCGGGTTACCGTTTCAAAGCGATCCAACACCTGCTGAATGCTGTCCTCTGACTGCTCGACAGCCTGCGCATCGGTTTGAGCGGCACTGCCGGCAACTTTGACGACTTTGGTAATGGCGTTATTAATAATGTCGACGGTGGACGACATTTTCTGGCCGGTTTCGCTTGATAAACTGGATAAGGTTCTGACCGCGTCGGCCACCACAGCAAAGCCCCGCCCGGACTCGCCGGCGCGGGCAGCCTCTATAGCAGCATTCAGCGCCAGTAAGTTCGTTTGCTGGGCTATCGCCGCCACCTCGGTCGCCATGGTTCTGAGCTGCTCGGTGTATCCGGTCAGGCTGGTTACCTGCGCCAGCATATCATCACGGCTTTGCTGCGTGGCTTTCAGGGAATTAATCACCCGGGTCAGCTCAGCCTGGCTGTAAGACAGGGCAGCAATAGTTTCGCTGCTACCACCGGCAGATTTGCCGCCGGCACCTCGCTCAGAGGCGGCGACCGCATTTTCCAGCTTACTGTACAGGCCGGAAAACCGGCTGCTCAGCGCGACAATGGCCTCCTCAGTCTGGCTGCGTGAGCTTTCTATTTGTTTGGTCCAGATAGGCATAGCCTGTAACAGCAGCTGTTCCAGATTACGGTAAAACAGGGTCTGCGCTGCCTGCTCAGCCTGGGTATGTGCTGCTTTGCCAGCCTGCTTAGCCGCTTCCAGCTGCAACTTTTGCAGACTACGGCCAACCCAAAACGCTGCTGCAAAGCCACTGATTATAAGCGCCGCGCTGGCCAGCAGAGATAACAGCGAGATACCGGCCAACCCCAGCAGTAGCAGCGCGCCCAGACCAGTTACCGCTAAAACCGGCCAGCAAAATAGAAAATTGTGCAACTGGCTTCCTGGAAAGCCATTATTCGTTTTTTGCATGAACAGGATCCTTCTTAATGACTTAAGAACAGTATCCAATTTGAGATTGCAAGTTTATCTTGCGAGACAACAAATTTGAGACGGCTAAACTTTCAGGCGAAACCAGCAAAATAAATTGCAATAGTATGGACTAAGTCTGGGTAACAACTGCGGTTACGTCAAGGAAGCCTTACAAAAAACTACTGAATAATGAGAGATTAACTAAGACATATGCTGCGAGCGGATAAAAACCCCCACTGTCTGACGACAGTGGGGGTTTTTCTCTTAAACGGGTATATTTTGGCTTTGCCGGTTATTCTACCGTGACACTTTTTGCCAGGTTGCGTGGCTGGTCTACATCGGTGCCTTTGATAATGGCAACATAGTAGCTTAGCAACTGCAGTGGCAGGGTGTAGACGATGGGCGCCAGAATATTGGCCACATGCGGGACATTGATGACCCGCATGGTCTCATCTGACTGAAACTTCGCATCGGCATCGGCGAATACATAAATAATGCCGCCGCGAGCCCGCACTTCTTCGACGTTTGATTTCAGCTTTTCCAGCAAATCATTATTCGGTGCCACGACGATAATTGGCATATGCGCATCAATCAACGCCAGCGGGCCATGTTTCAGCTCGCCTGCGGCATAAGCTTCGGCGTGGATGTACGAGATTTCTTTTAGTTTTAACGCCCCTTCCATCGCAATCGGGTACTGATCACCCCGACCTAAAAACAGTGCGTGGTGTTTATCGGCAAATTCCTGGGCCAGCGCTTCAATTTGCGGTGCCAGTACCAGCGTTTGTTCCAGCTTGCCTGGTAAGCTTTGCAACGCTTCGGTCAGCTCACGCTGCTGCGCGGCAGTTAAGCCGTTATATTTACCAATCGCCAGCGTTAACATTGCCAGGCCCACTAACTGGGTAGTAAAG
>NZ_JAWVZF010000193.1:0-4653 GCF_033722355.1 Arsukibacterium sp.
ACTAACTTATGACCCAAAGCCCTCGGATCGACATCAGGAAAAAAATGAGTACCGCAAACCATGGTATCGGTTGTGACGACCAAATCATAACCGTCGCGCATTTGCAGCACAGCACCGTCGTCGCCCACACCAACCACCACATCCTGCCGCGCAATTCCGGCGTCAGCAAAGAAGCTGGCAATAAGTTCAAATTCACCCATAGTATGTAAAAAAGCCGACAAATGTCGGCTCTCCGTTATTGAGTCCGTAATACCCGGACCGCTTTATCAAGAATACCATTGACAAATTTATGGCTGTCATCAGCAGCAAAGGCCTTAGCCAGCTCAATTGCCTCATTAATAATAACTTTATAAGGCACATCCAGCCGGTACTTAAGCTCATAGGCGGCAACCCGAAGTACGGCTTTCTCTACTAAGTCGATATCTTCAAACGGCCGCTCCAGATAGGGCTTTAGCGCCTCATCCAATTTGCTATGGTGCAGCACTACGCCGCGCAATATATCCTGAAAATAAGCAACATCCAGTTGCTTGACATTATTTTCCAACAATAACTGTTGTTCAATGTCGGCTATTGGGTTGTGACTCACCTGCCAACTGTATATGCCCTGCACTGCCAGTGATCGCGACTGACGACGCACATTTGGTTTCATAAATTATCCTGTTACAGCTGATCCAGTACGTTAACCATTTCCAGCACCGACATCGCTGCTTCAGCACCTTTATTACCGGCTTTGGTGCCGGAACGTTCAATAGCCTGCTCGATACTATCCACTGTCAGCACGCCAAAAGCGATCGGTAAATCATAGTTCAAAGCAATCTGGCTGATACCGTTGGTGCAAGCACCCGACACATATTCAAAATGCGGTGTACCACCGCGGATTACTGCACCAAGCGCAATGATCGCATCATATTTTTTGCTCGCTGCCACCCGTTGTAAAGCCAGCGGCATCTCAAACGCGCCAGGGATCCTGACGACAGTAATATCCTGCCCGGCAACATTTCCCACCCGCTTTAACGTATCAACGGCACCCTCTAACAAGCTTTCAACGATAAAACCGTTAAACCGTGCCACCACTATCGCGAACTTCTTGCCTTTGGCTGCATAGCCGGCTTCAATCACTTGCATGGTAAATCCTCTCGAATCAGGGGCTGCAAAAATCAGCCGCGCATAATATCACAAAAAACGCAAATGCGGCATCGCTGTTATTCCGATACATAATCAACAACTTCCAGGCCAAACCCAGATAAGGCATGGTATTTTTTTGGCTGGCTCAGCAACCGCATTTTTCTGACCCCCAGACTGGCCAGAATTTGCGAGCCGACACCGACATTGCGGGAGGTGCCTTTCCACGGGGACGTTTTTGGCTGCTCACCTTTATCTTCTGCCTCAAAAGCCTGAACCATTCGTACCAGCTCAGCCGTCGATTCGTGTTTCCCTAAAAGCACCAGCACACCACCTTCATCCGCAATCCGCTTCATCGCAGTATGTAACGGAAAGCTCCGGTTAGCTGCCCGGTCAGCCAATAACAAATCAGAAAAGGTATTATGTAAATGCACCCTGACCAACGTTGGTTGTTCAGGCTGAATATCACCCTTAACCAGCGCAAAATGTAACTGATTATCAATGGTATCTTTAAAAGTGACCAGCTGGAAATCGCCCACTTCAGTGGGTAACTGGCAGGTTGCTACTTTTTCAATCGTCGTTTCATTTAAATTACGATACTCGATTAAATCAGCAATAGTTCCAATTTTAATATTGTGTTCACGGGCAAAAATTTCTAAATCAGGCCGTCTGGCCATGGTGCCATCATCATTCAGAATTTCAACAATCACAGCAGCCGGCTCCAAACCTGCCAGCCGGGCTAAATCACAACCGGCTTCGGTATGGCCGGCTCTGACCAGCACACCGCCATCCTGGGCCATTAAAGGAAAAATGTGGCCCGGCTGAACGATATCTGCAGGACTGGCATCTCTTGCTACTGCAGCCTTAACGGTGCGGGCCCGGTCTGCTGCAGAGATCCCGGTTGTCACTCCTTCTGCCGCTTCAATAGACACGGTGAAGTTTGTAGCGAAAGGTGACTTATTCGCGTCAACCATCAGCGGCAAATTTAACTGTTTACAGCGCTTTTTGCTAAGCGTCAGACAAATAAGGCCACGGCCATGTTTCGCCATAAAGTTAATTGCTTCCGGTGTCACATAATCAGCAGCCATGACCAGATCGCCTTCATTTTCACGATCCTCATCGTCCATCAGTATGACCATTTTGCCCTGACGAATGTCCTCGATAATTTCGGCTGGCGTATTCAGTTGCATATAAACCCTTGTTAAATGTTACTTTAATAAACCCGGTAAAATAATGCCGCATGTCCCGGTGCATACAGTGGCCAGATTCAGGCCAACTGAGCTGGCAGCTCTTTACACCCTATCAGCCCCACTAAGTAATGCTGTCAGACGCAAATCGGGAGCAAGCTGGCTGATATCAGTAAACGTAAAACGGTTTGCCTGACTCAGCTTAGTTAGCTCTGGCAGCTCTGCCATGGCTCTGGCCTGAGGCCCTAACAAGAGCGGAGCCTGATATAAAATAAATTCATCCACTAATTTCTGCTGTAATAAAGCACCAGCCAAAGTGGCACCTGCCTCAACCCAAATGCTCCGCACCTGGCGGACAGTTAAAAGTTGCAGTAATGCCATCAAATCAAAATAGCCATCTGCATTGACGGGCACAACCTGGTGCTCGACCTGAGATGGCATATTGCGAAGTGGTGTATCAGGTGCGACACAGAGTAAAACAGGCCCGGCTGAACTGAACAACAACTCCCGGCCGGTCAGTTGCTGACGGCGATCCAGAATCACCCTCAGCGGCTGACGTAATTCGCCATTTTTTAACGCCGTGATTGCGACGTCACTATCCGGCTGACGCACCGTTAACCGGGCATTATCGGCCAGCACCGTACTGGCGGTAGACAAGATTGCGCTACTTTGTGCCCGGTAAAACTGCACATCGGCCCGGGCTGCCGGACCGGTTATCCACTGACTTTGGCCATTAGCCAATGCAGTGCGGCCATCAATGCTGGCAGCCAGCTTTAATCTTAGCCAGGGCTTTTGCCGCTCCATCACACTTAAAAAACCCGGATTCAATGCTCTTGCCTCAGCTTCCATCACCCCACTGACGACATCAATCCCGGCTTGCTCCAGCATTGCAACGCCCTTGCCGGCAACCAGCGGGTTCGGGTCAAGCATAGCGATAACCACCCGGCTGATCCCCGCAGCAACCAGTGCTGTTGCACAGGGTGGTGTCCGGCCAAAATGGCTGCAAGGTTCCAGCGTTACATAACAGGTTGCCCCCATTGCTCGCGCACCTGCCTGCGCCAGCGCATACACTTCAGCGTGACCGTCACCAGCCTGATGATGATACCCTTCCCCGACCACAGTACCACTTTGGACAATAACTGCCCCGACATTCGGATTGGGATCCGTGGTATAGCGGCCTTTTGCAGCCAGACGCAGGGCCTGAGCCATATATTGCCTATCTGTGGAAGTGACAGCCACTATTGCTCTCCCAGACGAGCAATTTCTTCACCAAACTCACGGATATCTTTAAAAGACCGGTAAACCGAGGCAAAACGGACATAAGCCACCTTATCCACTTTCACCAGTTCATCCATGATCAGATTGCCGAGCATGTTGCTGGCCAGCTCCCGCTCACCGGTCGCCCGTAATTGCGATTTAATTTTCTGTATCAGCTGTTCGATCTGTTCAGTTGATACCGGCCGCTTCTCAAGCGAACGTAACAAGCCATTGCGCAGTTTATCTTCGTTAAAGGGCTCGCGTGAACCATCCCGTTTGATAATCCGCGGCATAACCAGTTCAGCCGCCTCAAAGGTCGTAAAACGTTCATGACACGCCAGACACTCGCGGCGGCGGCGCACCTGATGGCCATCAGCCACCAAGCGGGAGTCAATTACCTTCGTGTCATCGGCATTACAAAAGGGACAATACATCAGCACTTTCCATAGATAAAAAAACCACAGATAAAAACGCTACAGATACCCTGACCATAGATAAAAATGGCCGCAAATGCGGCCATAATAGCATTAAATTAACGATTAAGCATAAACCGGAAAACGATTGCACAACTGGCCCACATCGCTTTTTACTCTCTCGATAACGCTTTCGTCGTTAATATTATCCAGCACATCACAAATAAAACCAGCTACTTGCCGCGCCTGCTCTTCTTTGAAACCACGACGGGTAATCGCTGGTGTGCCAATCCGTAAACCACTGGTAACAAAAGGCGAGCGAGGATCATTAGGTACTGAGTTTTTATTTACGGTAATGTGGGCCCGGCCTAAAGCTGCGTCCGCATCTTTACCGGTAAGATCTTTATCAATTAAATCCAACAGGAATAAATGGTTTTCAGTGCCACCTGAAACAATTTTGTAGCCACGTTTAATCATTTCATCGCACATGGCTTTGGCGTTATTTAACACTTGCTGCTGGTATACCTTAAATTCCGGCTCCAATGCTTCTTTAAATGCAACTGCTTTAGCCGCTATCACATGCATTAATGGGCCACCCTGACTCCCCGGGAACACTGCAGAATTAAGCTTTTTCTCAATCGCTTCGTTTTTCCGGGCCAGAATTAACCCGCCAC
>NZ_JAWVZF010000194.1:0-4619 GCF_033722355.1 Arsukibacterium sp.
TCCCGGTCCGGATCTAACTCTAATCCATCCAGATTGGGCGAGAGACGAGTTGTGTTATCGCCAATCACCCGGTCAAAGGCATCACTTAAACTGTGCGCCGGATCGGTCGAGACCAGCAATACCTTGTTGCCGCGCTGACTGGCCAGAAGAGCCAGTGCGGCGCTGCAGGTTGTTTTACCGACGCCGCCTTTACCCCCTATCAGCAGTAAGCGCTTATCAGTTAACAACATCTGATATTGTCCAACGGTGAATGTGGCATACCCATGCGAATATGCCAGTCATGAAAACGCTCCAGCAGCAGGGGTTGTAATTCCAGCGTATAATAGCTGGCCGGGTTTGGCACCCCCATCATTTCCGAGAAAATCAGCAGCATAAACAAGTCATCCTGTTCACGTTTGGCCCGGGCGATGGCGCTGCGATAAGGTGCATTGTAGGCTTCTTCAGCATAAAAACTGGCCTGGCGCAGCCAGGCCTGAAGCTGTTTCAGTTTCATGATTTATCCGTTGCCGGGCTGGTTTTGTTGGCTTTAAGTTGCTTGGTCAGGGTCGCACTGCATTCTAATGACACCAGAATTGCCGCAACAAGTACCACCAGATCGAGCGTAAATAAAAACCAGTCGCCTTTATTGTAAAAGGTTTTAAGCTGGGTCAACAGTGCCAGTGTGGTCATCACCAGTAAAAATATCAGCGGTGTCAGGGTGTACCACATAGGCCGGCGTCTTTTCACCAGCATTACCGTAATTACCAGCAAAGTGAGTCCTGCCAGTAACTGATTAGTGGTCCCAAATAATGGCCAGATCAGCATACCACCGGCACCATCACCGCCGGCACCAAATGCCAGCAGCAGACAACTGCCGACGGCTAACAGCGTGGCGGGAGCTGCTTTTTGCATCCAGTCAATCTGATAAATATGACCCCATTCCTGAAATATGTAACGTTGTAAGCGCAAACCGGTGTCCATTGTGGTACCGGCAAACAGCACTACCATCACCGTTAACAGCGTTTGTGCCAGTACGGTATCAAGCCCAACTCCCTGCTGCAGTATGTTGGCACCGCCATTAATGAACGCAGAAACACCGCCCTGACCAAAACTATGGTAAATCGCCTGCCAGTCGGCAACGGTGGCAAAACCGGCGGTCGCGGCAATAATCGCCGCTAATGCCAGCGAACCTTCGCCCACGGCGCCAAAATAGCCTACAAACCGGACATCAGTCTCATTATCAAGCTGTTTGGAAGTGGTACCGCTGGACACTAAGCCATGAAAGCCGGAGATCGCGCCACAGGCAATGGTAACAAACAGCAGCGGGATCATTGAGGGGGTATTCTCCGGCAGATTAGTATTAAATGCCGGTGCTACCACTTCCGGACCAGAAATCAGTACAGCCCCGTACAGCAGAATTAACCCGATAAACAGCTGAATACCATTGATATAGTCGCGTGGTTGCAACAGCATCCACACTGGCAGTAGCGAGGCGATAGCTGCGTAACCAAATAAAATGATAATCCAGCTCTGATTATCACTAAGCGGGCCCAGGGTTTCAGGTAATGCCAGTGGTAGCAGGGGGCCTGCATAAATCATCGCGTAAAGTGCCACTACGCCAATGATCGTGACCATCAACAGATTAATCAGTTTGCGGTAGATTAACTGGCCAATAATCAGGGCAACCACGATGGCACCCCAGACCGGAATAGTGGCACTGGGGAAATTAATCAGCTGATTGGCAATGACCACGGCAAACACGGCATTAACCATCAGCAGTACCAGAAAGATAACAATCATAAAGATACTTCGGGCCCGGTTACCGACGATGTCGCCGGTTAATGACCCTATCGATTTAGCTTTATTGCGGGCACTGGCCCAGATAGCGCCGGCATCATGCACGCCGGCAAAGAAAATGGTACCAAAAACCACCCACAAAAATGCGGGCACCCAGCCCCAGATAACGGCGATAGCCGGACCAATGATCGGTGCCGCCCCGGCCACTGATGTAAAATGGTGGCCCCACAGCACATATTTGTTGGTTGGCACATAATCAATGCCATCCTGCAGTTCATGGGCCGGCGTCCGAAAATGCGGATCGACCTTAAAAATTTTCTCACAGATGAATTTAGAGTAGACAAAATAGCCCAGCGCCATGGCGCCTAAGCCCATCAACATTAAAAATATTGCGTTCATTCAATACCCTCTGCCCAGGATTTATGACTAGCTAAGCATAGTACATCAGGGAGCATTGAACAGGCATGCGACTAAAGTCTGATAGCCGGCTCAGCTGCTGCTGAACCGGTCACTGGCTGGCACAGGGTTAACGTTTACGTACCCAGTTGCCATCGATAAGAATAAAGTGACCAACAGCGGTTTTCTCTATTGCTTTTTGCCCGGCAATCGCTTCGACATCGGCAACCGCGATATCATTTTGCCTGGCCAGCCGGCTATATTCAGCGCGGCGGGCATCGTTAATCAGTTTGACCACGGCTTCACTTTTTTCCGTACTTTGCACCACACCCAGATAGCCATCAGGTTTTTCGCCGACCAGGCCCTGTGATTTAGTCTCACTCAGTGCTGCCATCGCTTGCTGCAGGTTCATTGCCATTACCGGTAAACTCAGCGCTAAAATCAGGCCAGCCAGTAAAATACGGATTTTTGTCATGTTCATCAGTATGATCTCCTTAAAATAAACCACTGTTTTCGCTGAATAACTCATCAAGCTGTTTATCTACTTTGATATAGATTTCATGCTGAATTTTGACGTTAAGATTAATATTAATCGGTTCGTTGGGCAGTTCTACCTGAACCTTCGGGGTACAGGCAAGCAGCAGGCTTGCTATTGCCGCCGCACCGGCTAATCGTTTCATGGCTTTTCTCCGTTAGCAGCTGACGCTGCTTGTTGTTGTTTAAGATGTTGCTTCACCCTTTGCGTAATCACATCATTAAGTTTACTGGTCAGTTGCAGGCTGGTGATGAGTGCCGGCACATCCTCTTCCAGATTTACATTTAAATTAATCGCCCGGCCTTGTTGCAGATTGGGGTTGCTGCCTTGTAATTTTAAACCCAGCACTAATTTACCGCTGGTGTCATAGCTGACATCACTGCTTAGCACCGTGTAATGAAAATTCTCCAGCGCGTCAAATACCAGTTTCATATTACGGTTCGATTTCGCCATAGCGCTGGCACTTTGCGACTGATATTGCAGGCGGCCGCCCGGCGCTTCTGCGGCAATGTAGCCGTTATTTACACTGATCCCGTTATTACTGATAACAATAGGCACGCTACCGGACAATTTGCCATTGCCAGTGAAATCATTAGTCGGGTGCTGCTGTAATAAACTGGCTAAATCGATTTGCTGTAATTGCAGCAGCAACTGGTTGGTGCGCTGACTGAAATCCAGCTGCTGGTTATTGGCGGTTATATGACCCTGCATCAGCTGCAGTTCTGCCTGCTGTAAGCTGATTGTCAGCTGTTCCGGTCGGTCAAGCGGCACTCTTGCAGAGCCAGTAAGTTGAAGAGGCCCCATCTCAAAACCATGGTTTAACCGGTTAAGGCGTAAGTTTTTGGTCTGCAGTGCTAAGTGGTCGTTGTCAACCGCGATATCAATGCTGGCCGTTAAGCCGGCAAACAGGCTGCGGTCATAAATCCCGCCCAGCTCCCCCAGCTGCAACTGGCTATTGCTGGTTAACTGGTTATCATCCAGCCTTACTTTGCCGCTGGCGCTGAGCTTGCCCCGGTTTAATGTCAGAAGCTCAGGCCAGCCGTTGATGGTTTTTGGCAGCGGGTTGCCGGCCAGTAAAAATACTTCGGCCAGCTGCCACTCCATAGCCAGCTTATTAGCTGCAGGCTGATAGTTCAGTTGGTGAGCCAGCGAGATGCCGGCATCATTACTAAGCTGGCCGTTTTCAATCGTTATTTGGGTTGTGTTACCACTTAGCAGACCCTGCCATTGCCAGCTCTGGTTAACCAGTGTCGCAGCACTGAGCGTATTGACGCTGAGATCCAGTTTGCTGTTAAAAGCCGTCAGCCCGGTTTCATCACCGCTTAACTGACTGTTTTTCAGAAATATTGTAAAGTCGCGTCCAGACAGGGTATCGCTGCTAAAGCCGCCACTGAGGGCGCTGCTATCAGAGAGCTGAAACTGCCAGCTGTCAGCTTGCCAGTGACCACTAAGCCGGGTTTTTAATGCAAGCGAAGTCACTGTTGCCGCCTTGTTTGCTAACTCCAGGCGGGCAATCCTGGCGTTTAAATCTGCGTTGCCAAGCCTGAACGACGGACTACCACTAAGATCAACAGTAAGTTCGCTGTCCAGCGTAAAACGACTGTCGCCGTCACTGCTCAACCGCAGCTGCAAAGGCAGGGTAGCCAGATTGAGCGGCTCAGTGGCATTGGCGCTGACAGTAAACTGCAGCGGACTTAACACCAGGCCGTATTTGCTTAGTGTCGTTGCCATTGTCAGCTCAGATAACCGGCCGGCGGCACTGAATTGCCAACGTTCAACACGCTGGTTCTTAAGGCGTAGCTCACCATTTAACTCGCCCTGAATTAGCCCGAGCGCTGGCAGATAAAATGGATCCGGCGCCCGGGCAATCAGCATCGCCTCAATATCATGGCTGCTGAATAAGCTACTCAGA
>NZ_JAWVZF010000195.1:0-4563 GCF_033722355.1 Arsukibacterium sp.
ACCCTGTCTGCAGAGGCCGTTACACAATATTTGCCACTGAATTTCGAGGCACTGGCAAACGCTATCTGATCCATCAGTGATAATAGGTGACCGCCGTGGATTTTACCGCTGAAATTCGAATGCGATGGCAGCATCAGCTGCGATAAGGTAATTTCTGAACTGGCTACTGTTTTATAAAGCGTCATTGCCAGGCTCCGTCGTTCTGATTAATTATTATGCACCGGCTTATCCTGCACCAGCACCCAGGGCGAAATAACCACGGCCCATAATTCGGTATTATTATCAAACCATTGCTTTGCCTGCAGCTCTGTCGTCCGTTCCACTGTTGCTGCGCCGAGCCAATCGGCCACCCGTTGTTTATCATCAGCACTGAAAGCATAGGCTACGTCTATCAGATCGTGTTCGGCGCTGACTGTGATCACCGAACCTGCAGCATAAAATTTTTGTAATTGGGGCCAGTGGATCCGGGCAGTTTCGCTGATAATTTTCGCTTTCAGCAGTTCAGGGCTTTCGCCCTCTGCACTTTGCGAGCCATCTGGCGGATTTATTGTGCTCATTACAGTCTCCGTTAGCAAAAGCAGCGGGATAGGACAGCCGTGGATGTTACTCCGGTGATTCGTCCTCGGCGGCTACCCGTGCTGCATTTAAATCATGCTTTTTTAATAGTTTATAAAAATCTGTCCGGTTACGCCCGGCAAGCTCGGCGGCTCTGGTCACATTGCCTTCGGTCATTTTTAAAACCCGGACCAGATACTGACATTCAAACTGGTCGCGTGCTTCGGTCAGGCTGGGCCAATAACTGCTATTCTGCGATAAAGCTTGTTCTACCAGACTCTGGCCTATTACCGGACTATGGGTCAGCGCCACGCATTGTTCTATGACATTGACCAACTGACGCACATTGCCGGGCCATTTGGCGGTTGCCAGTGTTTGCATCGCATCATCGGCAAAGCGGGTTACTTTAACATTATGCCGCTCAGCACTTAGTGCCAGCACATGACGGGCCAGCAACGGGATATCTTCCGGCCGCTGCTCCAGACCCGGCAGTTGCAGATTCACGACATTTAACCGGTAATATAAATCCTCCCGGAAGCTGCCCTCCGCCATGGCCTGTTGTAAATCGCGATGGGTTGCCGATAAGACCCGCACATTTATCGGCACACTCTTGCTGCTGCCTACCGGCCTAATTTGCCTCTCCTGCAATGCCCGCAATAGTTTAACCTGTAATGATACCGGCATATCGCCAATTTCATCCAGGAATAAGGTACCGCCATCCGCTTCACGAAATAGCCCGCCATGCTCAGATACTGCACCGGTAAACGCACCTTTACTATGACCAAACAGCTCAGATTCAAGCAAATGCTCTGGCAAGGCGCCACAGTTAATTGCCACAAAGGGCTGTTTTGCCCGGGGACTGGCTTTATGAATGGCTCTGGCCAGCAATTCCTTACCGGTACCACTGGCACCAGTAATTAATACGCTGACATCGCGCTGCGCTACCCGGTAGGCCTGCTCAAGCAAGGCGGTCATCAATGGGCTGCGGCTGACAATTTCGTCCCGCCAGTCCGCTTGTTCCGGTACCGATTGGTGTACCGCCTGTTTCAGAATGTCACGCAGTTCAGCGTTATTCAAAGGCTTGGTTAAAAAGCCAAACACCCCGCGCTGGGTTGCTGCCACCGCTTCCGGGATAGAGCCATGTGCCGTCATCAGCACCACCGGTAGTCCCTGATAACGTTTGGCAATTTCATCAAACAAGCTCATGCCATCCAGCCCCGGCATCCGCAAATCACTTAACACCACATCGAAGCTTTGTTTGTTTAAGATAGTCAGTGCTGTTTCTGCGCAATCCGCACTCACCACCTGATAGCCCTCGCCTTCCAACCGCAATGTCAGCAGCCGCAGCAGGCTTGGATCATCATCAACTAACAGTAAACGCGGTTTAGAGTCGGCCATTGTTGCCCTCATTGATACTCTGGTTAAGCTGTGCTTCAATTTGTGTCAATGCATCAATTTTTTTCTGTAACTCTCTGTTCTTTTTTTGCAGCCGTTCAATATTTTCGTGTTGCTGCACATTCAGCCGGGTCAGGGCACTTACCGCTGATTCTGTCTCCAGTAATTTCTGATTGAAAATCAGATCCCAACTGAGCAGCGCCGCTAACCCCGGAGGCAGTTGCGCAATTTGCTCAGCTAATTGCATTTGCACCCGCAACCGGGTTAAGTAGGGAGTATCCGGATGCAGCTGCAGCATAACGCGTTGCAGTGACTGCACCGGGTCTGGTTCAGTCACCTCAGCCAACGACTCGCGCCACACCTCTTTGTTATCAAGCAAACTGGCCCGGTACTGAACCCAGGCTTGCAGCGTAGCGGCATCATCATTCAGGCTTAACGCTACAGCAGAGCCCGGGGTAATTTCCTCTGCAACGACAGGCTGTTCGGTGAACTCAGGTTCTGTTACCGGCTCTGGCACCGGCGGCTGCTGGTTTAACAGCTGGCAGCCTGACAACAGCGCCAGCAGTAATATCAGCGTCACTCTCATGTTACTTTTCCTCCAGCAGTGGCAATCGCACTCTGATACAAACATCAGCGTATACCACATCAACAATATCGGCATGCCCACCTAATAAACGAGCGCAATCTGCCACGATAGATAACCCCAGGCCCGACCCCTGAACCGAATCGAACCTTGGGGTAGTACCCCGCTGAAACGGTTCAAATAATTTTTCCCGCAGTGCCGTGGGGATGGGCGCACCATTATTGGCGACATCCAGCACCAGCATGTCATCCTTTTTATACAACTTCACCCAGACCGGACTGCCTTCGGCCCCATAAGCCTGAGCGTTATTAATCAGATTATCCAGTATCCGCCGGAACAGCGTTTCATCGGTGTAGAAAGAGCTTAACTGGCAATCAAGCTTTATTTGCTGCTGGCGTTGTTGTAATGACAAGGCGTGATCAGCAAAACAGGCTTGCAACAATTGCTGAGGTACCTGATGACTCAATTCAGGCTTGGCTTGTTGCAGCAGCCGGTTGTAATCCAGCAATTGCTCCGTCAGCTGACTCAGCCGGTCAGCGCTGCCATTGAGCAGCATCACCACTTCAAGTTGTTGTGAATTTAATGGCCCCAGTAACTGCTCGGTCAATAGGGCGCAGCCTTCCCGGATACTGGATAACGGCGTTTTAAGCTCATGCGAGGCATGGCGCAATAAAATCAGCCGTAAAGCTTCCAGTTGCTGTAAGCGTGAACTCAACCAGCGCAGCTGTTCACCGAGCTCAGACAGTTCCCGCGGGCCATCCAGCTTGCCCTCAGGAAACTGTTGCTGCTGACCAATCGCCCGGATCATTTTATCCAGTTTTTGCACCGGCGCAGCCACCCGGCCTGATGCCCATAATACCAGCAGCAAAGTTAATACCACTAACGCCACCGTTTGCCAGGCCTGGCGTTGCTGGGCATCCTGTACCAGCTGCTGCTGATCAACCAGCCGCTGTTCCAGTAAATCCCATATTTGCTGACTGATCCGCTGCTGACGCAGTCTGATTTGCTGCAAAAGTTGCTCAAGTGGTGCACCACTGAGCTGAGTATACTCTGCTGCCAACTGCTGCAAATCTGCCTGTTGCTGCAGACAATCACTCAGTTCAGGTAAGTCGTTGCACAGCTGGCTGAGACTGGCCTGCTGATTATTGATATGGCTTAGTGCCACTCTGGCCAATGCTTCGGTTTTAACCACGGCATACTGGCGTACCGCACGCTCAATATCAACCACCAGATTTTGCATACTTTCGGCGCGGCGGACACTGATAACGGCGCTTTCTGCCTCACTGGTTGCAAAACGGCTCAGCCCGGACAACGCTTTATGACTTTGCCACATTAAAACACCCACTGGGATCATCGCCAGCAAAAAGCTCAGAATAACCAGTTGACGTAATGAAGCCGTTCGCAGAGGGAAGCGCATAGGAAAATAAATTAAGCAAAAGTTAGCGTTAGCATAACCTGTTTCAACAAAAAAAACAGGCCAGTAAGGAGCGCTGGCCTGAATAAGCATTCAGTCAAAAACCGAACTCATGAGAATATGAAAGCAAACCGTCTGAGACGGGCTTAAACCGGGGTGTAGTTTACCGTTTCAGCACTAATAACAGCCGCTTGCTGTTGCTCCCAGGCCTGAACACTGGGGTTATTTAAATCAATCCGACGCACCATTGCTACCACTAACATCATATTGGCAACCAGGAACATCGTGATAAATACTAAGAATAAATCCATAACACACCTCCGGTAATTACCGTGGGTGTATCAACTCTTGTGCCAACTTTTATTACTGTTTTATATCAATATCTTAGAATATAAATAAGTCGCACTCACAGTTTTTGCCGCCAATAGTGTCTGCCATTAGCGACACTATTGGCGACACATACCAAAAGGCTTTAAATATCAACAATTTAAGCTGTATGCAATTTGCGACACAAGAATTAAGCAATTGTTTTAATTCAAATAAACCCATACTGCTGGGCAACCCGATCAAAGTAATCGAGGCAGGTCTTAGCGTACTGGCGTTTCTCAACATAGCT
>NZ_JAWVZF010000196.1:0-4534 GCF_033722355.1 Arsukibacterium sp.
GCCTGGATATTCTTCTCATCACTGTTAAACCAGCGCTCTGCGAGAGCAAGTGCCTGATCAGTCTGGTTTGTCCGGACGTAAGCGTTAACCATCAGGCTGTAAAATGCTGGCGTAAACTGTTGTTGCGTATCGCTGACAGGCTTAAGGATATTAAGCACTTCGGCAAAGTTATTGCGGCTTTGGTACAAATTTGCCAGTAACATCCGGATTTGATTGTTGTCCGGGTGTGCCTTGTGCGAGCGCTCTACTACATCTATCGCCACTTGCGGGCTGCCTTGCTGCTGTTTTGAGCTGTAGTAGGCAATCAGTGCCGGAATATAGTCAGAACGCAAGGCAATAGCTTGCTCTAACAGCGCGTCGCTTTTTTCAATATCATTTTCATCGCGGGCTACCGCCGCCAGCATATATAGCGTGAACACATTGTCGCTGTCTGCTTTTTGCGCTTCAGCCAGCATGAGCTTGCCGTTTTCCAGATCTTGTTGCAGCAGGTAGGTCAGCGCTTTAAGGTTATAGCCGGCATTGCGGGTTTCTGCTTTTTTCAGCCATTCATCCGCCAGCTCAGCAGCTTTATCAAACTGTTTTTGTCTGATGTAACTTCCGGCCAGCACCAGCCGGGTATCATGTAAGCCCGGATCCAGCATCAGCGCTTGCTCCAGATTTTTGATGCCTTCTTCGCCGCGGTTTGGCAAGCCGAGTTTCAGGCTGCCAAGGGTGCTGAGTGAACGGCCATCCTGCGAGACTACCATGTTTTCGTAGCGACTGATAATTTCAGCCGCCAGACTCTGATCGCCCTGACTTATCAGTTGAAATGCCGTGCCGGCGACCAATGATAAATCCTGTTCGGTAAACTCTGCCGAACTCAGACTGGTTGCTGCGTCGGCTGTTTCACCAGCCCGAAGTTGTAATAAAGAATACAGGCGCTGAGCTGGCGGGTAGGTATGCAGACTGTTTTTAACAACACTAAGGTGGGTTAGGGCCTGGGCTTCAAGGCCAAGCTGATAGCTGACAATACCAGCCAACACACGGCTTGGCGTATTGCTGAAGCGGGCATTAATTGCTTTGTCGATGTACTCTTTTGCTTTGGTATAGTCTTTATTCTGATACTCAATGACCGCTTTAAGATAATTGGTCAGGCCATGTTCCGGTGCCCGTTTCAGAATAAATACCAGTTGTTCGTCTGCCGGAGCAAAGTTCTGCTGCTGCACATAGGTCTGAGCCAGAACCAACCGGACTTTTAACGCGCCAGGCACCTGCTCGATGTATTGTTGTAAATTAGCAATAGCGTTATCTGTTTGGTTAGCCAGTAACTGCAATTGTGCTGTTAACAATAACGCTTCTTTGGCTATGACGCTATCGTTTGCCACCTGCTGCACAGCAGTGAGAGCCTCGGCAATATTACGGGCATTTAACAGTAAAGCTGCCTCTGAATATGCTGCCAGGTCTGGGTATTCGCTGTTCACCAGCTCATCAAAAATAATCACAGCGTTTTCGGATGCACCCAGCTCTACTTCAGCCAACGCCCGGTAAAACTTTAGGTAATGCTGGGTTTTCGGGCTAAGACCTTCTGTTTCACTGAACAGACTCAGCACATTCTGATAGTTTTCTGCCAGATAACTGGCCTGAATCACTTCTATCGCAACAGTCTCAGGATCAGCACCGTTACGCAGAGCCCTGTCAAACTCTTTTTCTGCAGATACCGCATCACCGGCTTTCAGATAAATTCTGGCCAGCAGTAAGCGGTAATCACTATTGTCGGGTGCTTTAGAAATTGCAGATTTAAGTTCAATGATGGCAGCATTATACTGATTATTCTGGTTGTATTTCAGTGCATCCTGATAATGCTCCGCGGCGTCTTTGCCGCTGCAACCTGCTAAAGCAGTTATTAAAACAACGGCGGTTAACGATAATTTTTTCATGTTACTACACTCCTTTGCGGTGACATTTCAGTCAGTGACATTATATTAGGTAATAAGGCAGCGCCTTGTCAGCGCTGCTCAGCCAAATATACCTCTGGTATCAATTACCACTTTTGTGGTGACATCCGCAGGCTGCAGGCTTTTAAACTGTTTATGATCGACCAGTACCACTAAAATGTTGGCTTTTTCCAGTGCCTGCTTAAGCGTGCTCAGCTCAGCGTTGTACTTCGCCAGTTTAGCAGGTAGCTTTTTAATATTGGGTTCAACTAATAAAATCTCTCCAATATTGTCGCTTAACAGTTGTTTGGCAATGTCCAGCGCCGGGCTCTCCCGTAAATCGTCAATGTCAGCTTTAAAAGCTAATCCCAGACAAGCGATCACCGGCTTTTTAAACTGGTCTGCTGCCTGGCGGATTTTGTCAATAACATACAACGGTTTACTATCATTAATTTCCCGCGCTTTGCGAATAATCTGCGCCTGCTCCGGAGCCGAGTCAACAATAAACCAGGGGTCTACCGCAATACAGTGGCCGCCAACACCCGGACCGGGGCTTAAGATATTAACCCGCGGGTGGCGGTTAGCCAGTTTTATCAGCTCCCAGACATTAATTTTTAAGCGATCACAAATCATGGAAAGCTCATTGGCAAAGGCAATATTGACATCCCGAAACGCATTTTCTGTCAGTTTCGCCATCTCTGCAGTGCGGGCCGTAGTGCGCAGGCATTCGCCACGGACGAACAGCTGGTAAAGCTCAATCGCCCGCTCTGCACAGCGGGGAGTAATACCGCCAATAATCCGGTCATTGCTGACTAACTCCTGCAGCACCCGGCCTGGCAGTACCCGCTCAGGGCAGTGAGCTATGTACAAGTCAGCCTGTTCGCCATCTGTATGTGGTAATTTTAAGTCAGGTCGCAGCTCTTCCAGCCACTGCGCAATCTGCTCTGTGGTGCCCACTGGAGATGTTGACTCCAACACAATCAGATTACCTCTGGCAAGAACCGGCGCGATGTTTTCCAGTGCGGCTCTGATATAACTCAGATCAGGGCTTTTATTTTCTTTAAAAGGTGTCGGCACTGCAATCAGAAATGCATCAGCCGGCTCCGGGCTCAGGGCCGCTTTTAGTTTACCGGTTGTTACTGCAGCCTGTACCAGCATGTCCAAATCAGGCTCAACAATATGTACCTTACCCTGGTTGATGGTATTAACGGCATGCTCTGAAACATCCACGCCCAGCACTTCAACGCCACGAGAGGCAATAACAGCTGCAGTAGGCAGACCTATATATCCTAACCCAATCACCGATACCCGGCTAAATGGCAACATAGTAAATCCTATATAAGTTTAAGGTTGTACTTTAAGTTTGTACTTCAGGCTGCTTGTTTCTGAGAAACAAACGCATTTAAGCGGCCAAACGTTTCGAAAATTTCAGCAGAGATTTCATCGTCGTCAAACTCAATGCCAAGCTGGTCCTCGAGTTCAGTAATGACCGCGATAATTGCCATTGAATCAAATTCCGGAATGGCACCCAGCAGCGGGGTATCGGCGCTGAAATCTTTATCTATCTGTAGTACAGTGCGTAAAATATCGGCGAGTAGTTGTTGATTGGGCATGCAATACATCCTTTATCGAGCTATATCCTGAATAAATATCCTGAGTGAGATTAACCTCAGTTTGTTGTTTACAAACTTAAATTTTGTTACAACTTCATTTTACTATCGGTTTTTCTCTAAAACTGTTTTATTATTGCACACAAAGGGATTAAAAGTGAAAGGTCTAGAGGACACAATGACCAAAAATCTATATCAATTGCTGCAACAAGCTCAACAAGCGTTTCCCCGAAATACTGCGCTGTACTTTAAAGAAAAAAGCTTAAGCTACACTGAATTGCTGCATCAGGTTAATGGGGTAGCCGCCACGCTGCAGCAGCAAGGCATAAAACGGTTTGACCGGGTTGCGGTCTATTTGCCCAAGCAGTTTGATACTATTTACACCATCTGGGGCGCTAATGCCATCGGCGGCGTATTTGTGCCGGTGAATCCGGCATTAAAAGCCGTGCAGGTACAGCATATTCTGCAGGACTGTAATGTGCGGGTACTGGTTACCAGTAAAGAGCGCTTATCCACCTTAACCGAGGTGCTGGCAGCCTGTCCTGATTTGCATACTGTTCTGTTAACTGACGAGTCTGAAACCGGGCAAAGTATGGCTCATATTGCCGTTAAACCTTTGCTAGCTGTTAATCATGGCGACGAAGTGCCTGCTGACAGCGCGCTGCAAGGCGCATTAACCGACAGTGACATGGCTGCAATTCTTTATACCTCAGGTAGCACCGGTAAGCCCAAAGGTGTGGTGTTATCCCAACGCAATATGCTGGTGGGTGCCAGCAGCGTGGCAACGTATCTGGAAAACCGCGCAGATGACGTTATTCTGGCGTTATTGCCGCTGAGTTTCGACTATGGTTTAAGCCAGCTGACTACCGCTTTTAGCACCGGAGCCAGTGTTGTTTTGCTGGATTTTTTCCTGGTGCAGGATGTGGTCAGGGCAGTCGCGCGGCATCAGGTAACCGGCATAGCGGCAGTGCCACCGCTGTGGGCGCAGCTGGCCAAAGCAAAATGGTCTGA
>NZ_JAWVZF010000197.1:0-4511 GCF_033722355.1 Arsukibacterium sp.
ACCACCAGGCCAAAGCGGACCGGGTTAACCGCATGCACCGCCTCAGTATTCAGGTTTTGCCGGTAGCTCTGCCAATTTGCTGCGGTTACTGCCTGGCCATTACCATAAAAGCGCAGCTGCTCTGCCGATGCACTGGCTTTACTGATCATTGCTGTCAATGCAGCTGCCGTTAAGCTTGGTGGCACCTCTGCCAGCCTGGTCATCTCACTCTGCCTGGCAAAGGTATCATTATTTGCCGCGCTGATTTGCGCCTCGGTTAACAATAGCCGATCTGCATCGGTGACTTTTGCCAGCCAGAAGTCGGCACTAAGATGTTCGGGCTCTAACATTGGAATATCTGACTTCGCATAAACGTTTTCCTGAAAACCGCTGCTGCCTAAGCACAAAAGTACTATTAACCAATAACCTAGTCTCATTTCACCTTCTTATCAGCAGCACAAAAATACCGTCTGACTTTTATAATAGCTGCAAATAGAATCAAATATTCCAATTAATAATAATTTTTAGCATAAATTATTTTCAAAACCAAAAAATTATTGCTATGTTAATTTTGTGCAGAAATTAAACACCTTGCACTATAACGATAAACGGGCACTAAAAAGGGCAAGCAGAACCCTGTTACGGACAGCTACAACATGCAACTCCAGGAGAGATACTGATGAAGTATAACGAGCTTAATTTTATAAAAAGTCGTTTGGCGCAGGCGACCCAATTCGCTTTTCGCTCACCGGCTACTGTCACCGCTATGGTACTGGCTGGTGTGCTGACCTGCGCACCTGCTTCAGCACAACAGGTAGGGGGTATTCGCGGTAAAGTGACCACCGAGCAAACCGGTACTTCAGTGGCCGGGGTAACCGTCACCGCAACCAGTAATGTCTTACCCGGTGCCCGTACTGCGGTAACCAAAGAAGATGGCAGCTATTCGTTGCCGTTACTTATCCCGGGCCGCTATCAGCTGACCTTTACGGCCGCTGACGGCTCAGTCCGCCGCACTGAAGTAGAAGTACGACTTGAGCAGACATCCAATGTTGATGTCCAGCTCGACGGCGGCAGCGCCGATATTGAAGTGATTGAAATTGTTGGCAGCACTATTGTCCGGGAAGGGAATTCCAGCTTAACCAACTCGCTCGGCGCAGAAGCTATTGAAAGCTTACCGATTGGCCAGAATTATCGTGACTTGCTGAAACTGATCCCCGGGGTGCAGTATTCTGAGAATGCCACACTTGGTCCGGCAGCCGGCGGCTCTGGGGTTGATAATAAATATGGTTTTGATGGGGTTGATGTCTCCCTGCCGTTATTTGGTAACCTCGCTTCAGAACCTTCAACACATGACGTATTACATGTATCAATGGACCGCGGCGGTGCAAAAGCAATTGGCTTCAACCGCTCCGGTGGCTTTGCGATAGACACCGTATCTAAATCAGGTACTGATGAATATAAAGGGAGTGTTGAGTATAAGCTGCAGGATAAAAGCATGGTATCCGACATTACCGGTGATGTTCCTTATGAGCTGGATCAAAGCTGGATTACTGCAGGCTTCGGTGGACCTTTAATAAAAGATGCGCTGTATTTCTATGGCTCTTATTACCGGCCGGAAGTTGACCGGGTTAATAAAGAGACAGCCTATGGTCCGGTGAAGAGCTACAACAGCACCCGGGATGAGTTTTTCGGCAAATTAACCTGGGCAGCAACGGATGATTTATTGTTTAATATCAGTCAGCGCAGCTCTGAACGTGATGTCGAGGGCGCATCAATTGGCGCTTTAGACAGCGACAGTGTGTCACTCGGTGAAAAAGCAGAACAGGATATTTTCACTTTTGACGGCTCCTGGCTAATCGATGGTGCCACCTCCCTCAGTTTCAATATTAATAATTTCTCGCTGAAAACCACCAGCACGCCCGATAATATCCTCAGCGTGCAACCTGTAATTGGCAGTAGCCTGGATTTAAATAACCTGGACCAGATGGGGCGGTTCACTGTGCCGACACTCAGGCCGGACACCCCGCAAAATGCCGCCTTTAATGCGGCCGCACAAACACTGATTGACCGTTATGGTTATATTGATGACAGTGGTAACCGGGCTGGCGGCGGCCGTATCGGGGCTTATCATCAGTTCGATACCACCGAATTCTCGCGCCAGAGCTTTGAAATTGCCCTTGATCGGGAGATGGAGCTGGGCAATCTGTGGCATAATTTTCATGTCGGCTTTAAATATTCCGAGCTGACAGAAGAGCTGAGCCGGGTGTCTAACGGCTGGGGAATTATCGGCTATCTCGGGGGCCTGAGCACCACAGTACCCGGGGCGTTTTATCAGGCGACCATCGTCGGTGCCGATCCCAATGTGGGCAGTGGTCTGAACGTGCTGGAGTCTTCCGTTAAAACGTACAATCTGGAAATTAATGACACCATTACTGCCGGTGACTTTGAATACAATGTCGGCGTGCTGATCAGTAAGGATGTGTTGTATGGTCAGGGATTAAGGGAAAACCCCAACAACTTATCCGGCTTTGAGCTGGCACCGGGCAATAAGTACAAAATGTATACCATGGACTGGGATGATATGATCCAGCCGAGACTGGGCGTTACCTGGCGTTACGATGGTGAAAATACGGTATTTGGTAACTTCGCCGTTTATCACCCGGAAGCAAATTCCCTGGCCCGCGCGGCATCGTGGGACAGGTCGACCCTGAACCGGATCACCGATGTCTATTTCGATGAACAGGGTGACTTTGTTGAAGAAAGGTATCGTGGCTCATCGTCAGGCAAGTTTTTTGCCGATGGTTTAAAGCCAAGGCGGATTGATGAGTTTACCCTGGGTACAACTAAAGCGGTCAGCCGTCAGCTCTATCTGCGCGGCCATATCCGCCACCGCAAAGGCTCTAATTTCTGGGAAGATGTGCCCAATGCAGCACGGTTATCCGGTACTTATGGCAACGGTCAGGTGCCGGCTGAGATCGCTGCCCGGGGACTTTATATCCCTGAACTGGCAGATTACCGGGCTGAAATTGGTGGTTCAAGCTATGTTATTGCCGAGGTGGATAACGGTTATACCAAATACTGGGAAGCCAGCATTGAAGCAGAATGGATAGGGGATCGCACCTATGTCAATGCGTCCTATGTCTGGAGCCGGTATACCGGTAATTTTGACCAGGACAATACCACCACCAATAATGATGCCAATACCTTTATCGGTTCGTCATTCTATAACGATGAACCCGGTAAGTTTTCCTGGGATAACAAAGACGGCACCTTAAGTTCAGACAAACCGCATTTACTGAAAGTATTTGGTTACTACACCCTGGACTGGGATGC
Organism: Arsukibacterium sp.; assembly: GCF_033722355.1. Taxonomy (GTDB): domain Bacteria; phylum Pseudomonadota; class Gammaproteobacteria; order Enterobacterales; family Alteromonadaceae; genus Alishewanella. Next base: position 3,313 of record NZ_JAWVZF010000197.1, read on the forward strand.
CAATGTTGGCGCTTACTTGCTGTATCAATCCGGTCAGGCCTGGGAAACCTGGTCTGCTGAATATTACGGCCATGCACCAACCAGTTCTTATTACGCGGTGAGTGCCTATGCAGAGAAGGCCGGTAGCAGGCGCACCTCAAGTCACTGGCAACTGGATTTAAACTACACCCAGAACTTTGCGGTTACCGACAAGCTGAATATGAAATTTCAGATTGATATCTTTAACCTGTTCGATCGGCAGACCGGTTACAACGTGAACCCCTACGATTATCAGGCAAATTACGGTCAGCCACGCAGTTTCTATCTACCGCGCAGAATTCAGTTGTCAGTGGGTATCGACTTCTGATCCCGTGCTGTTCCTGGTACCTTTTGCCCGCCTTGTGCGGGCTTTTTTATTGCCAGCGCCAGGTAAGCACTAACTTACTAAGCGATTGCTGCTGATTAACCTGCCAGCCCCACTGCTGCCGGTTTAATTGCGTGCTGTTAAGACGCAGATACTCTGCACTTAGTTTAAGGTGGCTGTTCAGCTGATACCCTAAAGCCAATAACAATGCTTCACCCTGGCCGTTGTTATTATCGCCCGGCGTCAAATCTATATCGTCAACCTTAAAATCGTCATAACGTAAGGTTGCGCTTAACTTATTTTGCTGCCAGTGCGCCAGCAAAAACCAGGCTGCAAAATCTGCATTTACTGCGCCAGGGCCCATTAACGTATCGCCTTGCAGCCACTGGCTAACCACCTGCCAGTTATCATTGACAATATGCTGTACTGCCAGACTGGTAAACCGGGTGCGCCAGGCGTACTGCTGATGACGAAACAGTAACGGCTCGCCGTTATTATCATAATAATATGCCCGCAGGCGGGTTCGCTGGCCATACTCCCAATGCAGTCCTAAATAATAACCGGTGCGGTGATCCAGTTCTCTGGTTGGCTCAACCCAGGGGTTCTGTAGCGATAAATCCCCTGACTGAATGCTGGGATAATCAGCAAAATTTACCTGCTCTCCTAACCCCGTTTGCAGGTTATGTAAAGCAAAGCCGCGCCAGGCTAACAGTGTACCTGCAGGATCATTGCCCTGAAACGCGCCAATCACAGCGCTCCAGCTATGTTTCGACTGAAAAAACCGGCCCGGCCGGCTGATATTCAGTTCAGCACCGCGGGTGCGGATCTCTTCAGCAACCCAGCTGTTAATTGCAGA
>NZ_JAWVZF010000198.1:0-4440 GCF_033722355.1 Arsukibacterium sp.
CCGCCAAAGGCCTGAATTAAATGCTGAGAAACACCATAAACACCGCCCTTTTTGGCGACATCTTCGCCGAACAGCAGAGTATTGCTGTACTGGGCAAATAAGTCATGCAAGGTCCAGTTCAGTAGTTTGGCTAAGTGCTGCGGTTTGCCAAGGTTATGTTTATCAAACTCAAACAGCGCATTGCGAATGGCAGCAGGTGGCACAGGCGGCGCCGGTAACGCCGGTCGGACCGGGGCAATCGCCGCCATCACCGCAGCGGCCGTCGCTAATTTGGGCCGGCGACTGGCAACGTCGGCGACCCGGCTGATCTGACGGGCCAGCTCAAGGACCGCCTCGGCCAAATGCTGGCGGCTCAGTACACCGCGCGCCAGCATCGTCGCGGTGCTGGCCAACAGCGGGTCAAGCTGCAATTCAGCGTCAATCAGCGCTTTGTGACGATAAGCGGTTTCGGTATCGGCACCGGCATGGCCAAACAACCGTACCGTTGATAAATGCAACAGTGCCGGCCGCCGTTTGCTGCGCACATAATGCACGGCGTTGCGGGCCACCGCATAGGTCTGCGCTAAATCACGGCCATCGGCGGCAAAATAGCGCAGCTCGGGCCGGTCGGCCAGGCTTTGCTCAATCCAGCCGTAGGGCGTAGGGGTGGAGATCCCCAGGCCGTTATCTTCACAAACAAATAACATCGGCACCGGTACCTGCTGATAGGCGGCCCAGCAGGCTGCATTAATAGCACCCTGGGCAGTGGAATGATTGGCCGACGCATCGCCGAAACTACACATAACAATGGCGTCTGCCGGCCAGCTGCCCTGCTGGCCCAGCCGTTTTGATAAATCTATCGCAAAGGCGGTGCCAACCGCCTTGGGCAGCTGTGAGGCAATGGTACTGGTTTGCGGTGGAATATTCAGCGCCAGGCTGCCCAGCACCTTATGCCGGCCCCCGGAGATCGGGTCGTCACTGGAAGCACAAAACGATAACAGCATATCGTACAGCGGCGTACTGCCGGGCCGCTGCTTACTGCGCTCAATAAAAAAGGCGCCGCTGCGATAATGTAAAAATGCCGGATCTGTCAGCCGCAGTGCCGCCGCCACCGCCGCATTGCCCTCATGGCCGGCGCTGCCAATGGTATAAAAACTCTCTCCTTTGGCCTGTAACAGCCGGGACTGCAAATCGAGTAACCGGCTGCACAGCTGACTATGCCATAAGCGGTACAGCTCACTGTCACTCAGGCTCTGCTGTAAACTGCCGGCCGCTGGCAGGCTGTCGCTGGCCAGCTGCTGCAGAAACTGCGCCAGCCAGGGGTGAAAGTTATCGGCCACGGCTAACTGAATGCCTGCAGACCGGTCTGGGCCCGGCCTAAAATTAACGCATGCACATCATGGGTGCCTTCGTAGGTATTAACTGCCTCTAAATTCATCAGGTGGCGAATTACATGATATTCATCGGCAATGCCGTTTCCGCCGTGCATATCGCGGGCCTGGCGGGCAATATCCAGCGCTTTGCCGCAGGAATTGCGTTTAATCAGCGAAATAGTTTCCGGTGGCAGCTGGCCGGCATCCATCAGCCGCCCGGCTTGCAGGCAGCCAAGCAGGCCAAGGCTGATGTCGGTCTGCATATCGGCCAGTTTTTTCTGCACCAGCTGGGTCTGGGCCAGCGGCCGGCCAAACTGGCTGCGGTCCAGCGTGTACTGGCGCGCTGCATGCCAGCAAAACTCCGCTGCGCCGAGCGACCCCCAGGCAATGCCATAGCGCGCTTTATTCAGACAACCAAAAGGGCCTTTTAAACCGCGGATTTCCGGGAAAATCGCGTCTTCCGGCACTTCGACATTATCCATGACAATTTCACCGGTAATGGAGGCCCTGAGCGAGAATTTGCCATCAATTTTCGGTGCGCTTAAACCTTTCATGCCTTTTTCCAGCACAAAGCCGCGAATGTCACCGTCCAGTTTGGCCCACACCACAAACACATCGGCAATCGGCGAATTGGTGATCCACATCTTACTGCCATTAAGCAGATAGCCATTGGCGGTTTTTTTCGCCACGCTGCGCATACCGGCCGGATCGGAGCCGGCGTCCGGTTCGGTTAAGCCAAAACAGCCAACCCATTCGCCACTGGCCAGTTTCGGCAGGTATTTCTGGCGCTGTGCTTCAGTGCCATATTCGTGAATAGGGTGCATCACTAATGATGACTGCACACTCATCGCACTGCGATAGCCACTGTCTACCCGCTCTACTTCGCGTGCCACCAGGCCATAACAGACATAGTTCACCGCCGAGCAGCCATATTTTTCCGGTAACGTCGCGCCGAGCAGACCCAGTTCGCCCAGCTCGGTCATAATTTCACGGTGAAAATGTTCATTGCGGTTAGCCAGCAATACACGCGGCTGCAATTTCTGCTGACAATACTGATGCGCGGTATCGCGGATCATCCGCTCTTCTTCGCTTAGCATTGCGGATAATTGAAACGGGTCTTGCCAATCAAATACCGGGCGGGTCATATCGCTACCTCTGAAAAAAGAACTTGCTCTGGCGTTTACCAAAAGGTGACGCTGTCGGGTTGGCTTAACTATAACCAATTTGTTACAACAAACCATGCCCTGCCCGCCACTTTAATGCAAGTCCAACCAGCTGATCTAAACTGGCTGTAAGCCGTACATCTGGCATCATAAATTAACGGAGGATAATAACGATGCATCTGACTATCGTGTTACGCCAGGCACTGATGCTGCTGACCTTACTGGCGCTGACTTATCTGGCAGCTGCTATCGGTGCGCTTGGTTCGATCAATGCGCCAGAATTTTACCGCGAACTGCAATTACCAGAATTTGCCCCACCCGCCTGGCTGTTTGGCCCGGTGTGGACTTTGCTATATACCCTGATGGCAGTTGCTGCCTGGCTGGTCTGGCGCAATGGTAAGCACTACAGAGCAGCACTTTCGCTGTACTTCAGTCAGCTGGTGGTCAATGCCTTATGGAGCTGGCTGTTTTTTGGCTGGCAGCAGGGCGCCCTGGCGTTTGTCAATATCCTGCTGTTACTGGCGCTGGTTATCGCCACCGCACTCAGTTTCTGGCGCCAGCAGCACCTGGCTGGCTTACTGCTGATACCTTATATTCTGTGGATAAGCTTTGCGGCGGTGCTCAACTACCGTATCTGGCAACTTAATCCCGGCATACTCTGACCCTGGCTGAGGCAATTAGCAGACGAGGATTGATCTGCACTAAAAAATAAGCAGAATATCCGCTTAATAACCGGCTAAACAGCGGCGAAAAAGTGCTCAACAGGGTATAATGCGCGCGCAGCAGACGACAAAGGAGTTTTCATGCCAATCAGCACGCAACACAAAGTTTATCTTCCGGCCAGCGCAAAATCTAACCAGTATATTCTGGCAGAAATTAAGGCTACACCAGAGCTTTACCAGCATTATGGCAGCGAGCAGGCATGCTATCAGCAACTGAGCCAGCAGTTGTTCAGTCTGGCCGACAGCCTGAATTTACATAATGTGCATCTTATTGCTACCGATAAACTGCCGGTTGTGCGCTTTCACACTGAAGCTTATGTGTTTCAGACTGCTGAGCAAATTTTGTTTTTTTACAACCCGCAGTACCATGAGGCGCAGAATCTGTTCAGCAAACCCGGTTATCAGGCCCGGAAAATTCAGCTGTTGTTTTTAGCCACCGGCAGCGACATCCGGGCTAATGCCGCCGACTTCCATCAACGGGTGCTGCAGTTGCTGCAACAATTACAACCCCAATTGCCAGCGCAGAACCTGAAAATTAAAATCCGTGATCATCAGCATTTATCTTATGATCTGCTGGCAAAACAAAAAGGCGATCGCGAAAGCTACGGCTATAAACTGCGGGCGATTGCCGGCCGTTACGCCACCCGTAAGCTTATGCTGCCCGAGCACAGCGCCTTAACCTATGTCCACCTGACCCTGCCACTGAGCCGGGCGTTGAAACAACAGTATGTCGCCAATGACAGTCAGGATTACAGCCCGCTCTATCAGCAGCTGGAACAGCAGCTGAAAGCCGCTATTCAGGCAAAAGAGTTAAACCGGGTTGCTATTATTGGTAACGGCTTAACCCCGCTGGTCCGCAACAGTAAGTTTGATCAGCCACAAACCACCAGCGAACTGCAATTACTGGGCTTTGACCCGGCGAATAACAGTGCGCAGTTTATCAGCGACTGGCAGGGCGATAACCTGGTTGAAGCCGTGCATATTATTATTGTCGCCGGTAATGATGATATGACTGAAACCGGCTATGGCCGCTTTATGAACCAGGTGGAAGCGGCGCTGCGCAGTTTTGCCGATAAGCTGGCAATCAATCCGGAAAAGCAGGATTTAACCGTCCGCTTTCATCAGCATATCAGCTACAACGGCTAAGCATTACCATTACGATAAGCTGAAGGTTAATCCGGAAAAGCAGGATTTAATCATCCG
>NZ_JAWVZF010000199.1:0-4428 GCF_033722355.1 Arsukibacterium sp.
ATTAAGCCTGAAATGGGACAAACCCCATACCGATAATGTATTTGAGGTGGAGCAATGCGTGGCAATAGAACAGGTTGCCGGGCGCTATGTTCAGCTGCACCCGGCACCTCATAAAGGCTGTTACTTTGAAAATGATTACATTGTCATTAATTAACAGTTAATAATGAAACGCGTAACCTATGCCAGCAGCGTTCCTTCAGGCAGCAGGCGTGCTTTTTACCTGAGACACCCAGTTTTTCACCCGTCGTTCCAGCACATTAAGCGGCATAGCACCGCCGGTTAAAATGGTGTCATGAAAATCTCTGATATCAAAGCGCTCGCCCAGTTGCTGCTCAGCATACTGACGCAGTTCCTGAATTTTAAGCATACCTATTTTATAGGCCGTTGCCTGGCCAGGTATGACCAGATAACGGCGTACCTCAGATACCACGGCACCCTCAGAAATCGGCGTTTTTGCGATAAAGTAATCAATTGCCTGTTGCTCAGTCCAGCCCTTGCTATGCAGGCCGGTATCAACCACCAGACGCACTGCCCGCCACATTTCAGTAATTAACCGGCCAAAGTCTGAATAAGGATTTTGATAAGCGCCCATTTCTTTTGCAAGTAACTCAGCATAAAGACCCCAACCTTCCGAATAAGCAGTGAAATTCGCCTGGGTACGAAATGCTGGCACAGATGTCAGCTCCTGGGCGATCGAAATTTGCATATGATGACCGGGATTACCTTCATGATAAGCGATGGCTTCCATTTCATTTTTTGGCATGAAACGCATATCAGCCAGGTGGGCGTAGTAAATGCCCGGTCTTGCGCCATCGGGGGTACCAGGGAAATAATGCTGGGCAGCGCCTTTTTGCTCCCGAAACGGCTCAACTCGTTTTACTATCAGACCAGCTTTGGGTAAGGTTCCAAAAAACTCCGGTAAACGACTATTGATAAAATCCAGGTACAATTGGGTATCATCAATATAAGCCTGACGGCCGGCATCTGTGTCAGGATAGAAAAACTGGTCGTCAGTTTTAATAAATTTAAAAAACTCACTAAGATCGCCAGGAAAACCAACTTTATTTTTAATAGCGATCATTTCTTCTGTTATTCTTGCAACTTCATCCAGGCCTATCTGGTGAATTTGCTCAGCGGATAAGTCCGTTGTAGTAGAGATTTTAAGCTGATGATCGTAATAGGCTTTACCATTGGGGTGACTCGTCACGCCAGTAGGGTTCGTCTCAGTGTTCTCGATATCACTTGTTAACCACTGCTGCAATGCTAAATAGGCAGGCTGAAAGTGTTGCTGTAATGCCATTTTTGCAGCATTACTAAGATCTTTTGCTTGCTCGTCGCTGAGCTTATCAGCCTCTACCAAAGCATTTATTTTCGCTTTGGTATCAGCCCAAAGTGGAATATCCTGCTCAGCATCATTAAGTGGCGAACCTGACAACAGATTATTAAGCTGCGTTAAGACTCCTTCGTATGCAAATCGTGGCGGTCTTATACCCTGCGCGGCATTGTTTCTGGCGCGCTCCAACAAATCAGTGATGGCACGGCTAATGCCTTCAATTCGGGCAACATAAGCACGCATATCTTCAGCATTATCCACTTTATGGAAATTGATAAGTATCTGCGGCAACATAGCGTGAATACCCTGCATCTGGGTAAAGACATAATGATTTTTGCGGAACTTTGCGCCTGCTTCGGCCATTTCATACTGATAAACCCAGATATCATATGACGTTTGGGCTTCTAACGTTAACTTATCGTAATCAAAGCTGCTTTTCAGCTCTTTGACGGTCGCTGCTAACCAGTCAAGTTGCTGTTGTTCGGCGGCTAGGGTGACGTCGTCGATTTGATCATATTTATCTTTGCGCCCCATAAATGTCATTTGCAACGGGCTTTGCTGTAACTGTTGTTCGTATTTGACGTCAAACCACTGATTTAAACGCTCGCTTTCTGAGAGCTGAGTATTTTCTGCGGCTTGCTCATTAACTGCTGGGGGCTTACCATTGCTGGTGTTTTGGCTGGTATCTGCGGTGTCATTGGCAGGCGTGCAGCCAGATAGAATACCTACCACTGCCAAAAATAACAGAGATTTGCGCATTACAGTTCCTTAATTAACGGGCGAAGATTATTTTCAGCCTACCGTTAATAAGGAACTTAGTCTAAGCACTAAATGTAACAAGGTTTATCTGACTGACTATCAGCAGGCTGATTAACCGCTGACCCGCTTATAGTGCCGGTACTGTGGTCTCCAGAAGTTATCTTCAATACGCTGTTGCAGCGTATTATCGTCAATTTCCAGCGCCAATCCCTGTTGCTGAGCAACTTTGGCGACCGCAAACGCAATTTTTTTACTCAGTTCTGCCAGAGCAGTAAAAGGAGGCAATAAGCCGCCCTTACCGGTATTCGCTAACGGCGATGTCGCGGCCAGCGTTTTACTGGCTGCGCGCAGCATTTCATCACTGATTAACCGGGCTTTTACCGCAATAACCCCAAGACCAATACCCGGAAAGATGTAACTGTTATTACACTGCGCGATTAAATATTTTTTACCCTGGTATTCTACCGGCGCAAAAGGACTGCCGGTTGCAACGATAACATCGCCCCCGGTCCATTCAATAACCTGTTCTGGTGTGGCTTCTACCTGACGTGACGGATTACTGAGCGGGAATATAATGGGTTTATCACAACCTTTTTTCATCGCCCGCACCACCTGCTCGGTAAACAGCCCGGGCTGGCCAGACACACCAATCAGAATGCCCGGGTTAGCGCAATGCATTACATCCAGTAAGCTGGGATAATCGCCACTGTAATTCCAGTTGGCGATGGCGGCAGTACTCTGGGTTAATGCCTGCTGAAAATCACGCAAATCGGTCATGGCGTCGGTCAGTAAACCGAAACGGTCAATCATATAGATTTGCTGCCGGGCCTGCTGCTCGCTAATCCCCTCCGCTACCATCTGACTGATCACTTGTTCGGCAATGCCACAACCTGCAGATCCAGCGCCAACAAACACGACCTTTTGTGAGCTGAGCTTAACGCCTTTGCTTAAACAGGCCGCTAACAATGTACCAACAGTCACAGCCGCCGTGCCCTGAATATCATCATTAAAACAGCAAATCTGGTCCCGGTAACGTTGTAACAGCGGCATGGCATTGGGCTGAGCAAAATCTTCAAATTGAATGATTGCCTCCGGCCAGCGCCGTTTTACTGCTTTAATAAACAGCTCTATGAACTCGTTGTAATCATCCTGATTTACCCGCTTCTGCCGCAGCCCCATATACATCGGGTCATTCAACAATTTTTCATTGTTGGTACCAACATCAAGCATAACCGGCAAGGTATAAGCGGGGCTTATTCCGCCACAGGCGGTATATAGTGACAGTTTTCCGATAGAAATACCCATGCCGCCAATGCCCTGATCACCCAAACCGAGCACCCGCTCACCATCGGTTACCACTATCACTTTCACTTTCGCTTTTGTGGCATTTCGCAGTACATCATCGAGGTTATACCGATCTTCAAAGCTGATAAATAAGCCCCTGGCACTGCGGTAAATATCGGAGAACTGTTCACAAGCGTCACCAACAGTGGGCGTATAGATAATCGGGATCATTTCTTCAAGATGTTGCTGCACCAGCCGGTAAAATAGCGTTTCGTTATTATCCTGTATCGCCCGCAGATAGATATGTTTATTGATGGCAGTATCAAAACTTTTATATTGCATATAAGCCCGGCTAACCTGCTCTTCAATCGTCTCAAACCGGGGCGGTAATAAGCCGGTCAGGTTAAAGGCTGCCCGCTCTTCCCTGCTAAACGCACTGCCTTTGTTTAGCAGCGGTGTTTCTAATAAGGCCGAGCCGGAATAGGCAGTATATAACGACGCTTTCACTTTTGGTTCAGACATAATAATCTTCCAAATAATAGTGCCGGCACTGCTTTACAGTGCCGCTAACAGAATGGATTAGTAAATAGTACTGATGCGCGGATTAAGAACAGACAGGATAAATAACCCTTCGGTGTTGCAAAAATCAATAGCTTTAATTAAGTCAGCTTGCTCTAGTTGCAGCAACTCCAGCACAAAGGGATCAATTAATGATTTAATATTGTAAAGGTCAGGATGCTGGTTTGCTAAAGCCAGCCGTACCGTCAGATAGCTGATTAAGACATCAGGCTCTGCCACATTAAACTGAGTACTGTGCTGACGGGCCAGCGGTTCGACAATACTGTCTGGTAATTGCCAGAGATTTAGCAGTTCAGCCCCACAGGCGGCATAGGTAAAGCCCAGTGTGCTTTGCTGCAATTGCCATGGCTTAACGTCATTGGTATACGTCTGGCAGAGCGCCGCACTCTCGGGTGCCTGTTGCATTACGACCAACTCGCCGATATTGTGCAACAGCCCGGTAACATACAGCCGGTCAGGCTGCCGCAAACCCC
>NZ_JAWVZF010000200.1:0-4348 GCF_033722355.1 Arsukibacterium sp.
CATCAGCAGCGCGTTTTGAAAAGAAAACGCTGCTGATCCTGTTAGCTATTAATGCCATTATGTTTATTGCTGAGCTGACGCTGGGCTGGCTGGCGGAATCTGCCGGACTTATCGCTGACTCTTTAGATATGTTAGCCGATGCCAGTGTCTATGGTCTGTCACTTTATGCTGTGGGAAAAGGGATAGGGGCACAAGCGAAGGCAGCCAGGGTAAGCGGCTACTTACAAATTGCCCTGGGTGTTGGTGTGTTATTTGAGGTTATCAGGCGTCTGTTTTTCGGCAGCGAGCCTCAAAGTACCCTTATTGTTATGGTTGCTGCTGTTGCTTTACTAGCAAATGTCATTTGCCTTGTCCTTATTTCCAGACATAAAGAGAATGGCGTGCATATGCGCGCCTCGTGGATTTTTTCAGCAAACGATGTGATTGCCAATTTGGGAGTCATTTTATCCGGTGTTTTAGTTGCCGTGGTGGGCAACCGGTATCCGGATTTAATCGTCGGTACCCTCATATCACTGGTCGTGATCCGGGGCGGCATAAAAATATTGCAAGATGCTAACAAGACTGAAAATTCAGCAAGCTGCGCCTGACAAGTCAGCCTGTCTGCAGCCGTTTCGCGGTGGCAGCTCAGGGTATGCCGGCCAACTATTGTGCGTAATATGCCAGCAAATTGCAGATAGTGGCAGTTATCTTTAGCGTATCCATGTAGAATGCGCGCATTATTTTGCGCGTTCAGCTTTGTGTTATGAGTGTGCCCACCTGTAGGAATTTTTATGAAAAAAACATTCGCGTTAACCCACCCGAAGCTGAATACGGCGCGCCTGGTCGATGCCATTAAGCATGAAATTAAGAAGTACCTGGCCCGCGAGCGGCGTAAGGCGCTGCCTGACGGTAAAGACTACTGGACCTTTGATTGTCGTTTTGGTGCTGCAGAGGACGTTGCAGAGAAAATTTTTACCTCTGAGATTAACAAAAAGATTGATGCTGCGGTGGCAGACGAGCTACCGGCGTTTTATATCGAGATTTTAGCCCGTGCTTGTAACCATAAACCGCGCGATACGGCAGTAACGGCAGACTGATTTTATCCGATGCGGCCCCTTATTTATTAACTGTAGCATGGCTACAGAGGACACCTGATGCACTTTTCATCGTTAGATTTAGACCCCGATTTACAGCGCGCTCTGGAAGAGTGCGGTTACAGCGAGATGACCCCGGTACAACAGCAGGCCATTGTGCCGGCCCGCCGCGGTAAGGATTTACAGGTGACGGCGCAAACCGGTACCGGTAAAACCGCTGCTTTTGCTATTCCACTACTGCAACAAATGCTGGATAAGCCTAAAGCGACCGCCGCTAAACGGCCACGGGCGCTTATTCTGACCCCCACCCGCGAGCTTGCCGAGCAAATTGGTGTAGCGGTATCGGGTTATGCCCGCTATTTACCCCTCAGTGCTACCGCCTTGTATGGCGGCGTAAAAATGGGCGGCCAGGCAAGTAAATTAAGCGCAGGGGTAGATATTGTGATCAGTACCCCCGGTCGCTTATTAGAGCATCTGGCGCTGGGTAATGTGATTTTAAGTGATGTCGAATTTGTGGTGCTGGATGAAGCCGACCGTATGTTAGATATGGGCTTTAGTACCGATGTGCTGAACCTGCTGCAACAAACAGCCACTAAGCGCCAGACCTTGTTGTTTTCAGCAACGACCTCACCGGCAGTCAATGAGTTATCGCATAAAATTTTGCGTAATCATCAGCAAATCCGGGTGGCAAGAGCCAACAGTACTGCCGATACCGTTGACCATGTGGTTTATCCGGTGGAAGAGAGTCGCAAAATTGAGTTGTTTGAGGCGCTGCTGGCCGAGAATAACTGGTTTCAGGTACTGGTATTTACCAGCACCAAAGAACAGGCCGACCGCTTACTCGCCGGGCTGCAGCAGCGTAAAATTGAGGCGGCAGTGTGCCATGGCGATAAAAGCCAGGGCGCCAGACGCCGGGCAATTGCTGATTTTAAATCGGCTAAGTTGCAGGTATTAATTGCTACTGAAGTGGCCGCCCGCGGTCTGGACATTCACGGTTTGGATTATGTGGTGAATTTTAATCTGCCGTATTTACCGGAAGACTATGTCCACCGGATTGGCCGCACCGGCCGCGCCGGAGCGTCAGGCGCTGCCATTTCTTTTGTCAGCCGCGAAGAGGAGCAAACGTTGGAGCGGATCCAAAAGCTCATCGGCAGTGGTATTAAACGGATCGTCAAGCCGGGCTTTGAAGTCAGTAACCGCGAGTCGCTGCTAAAAAGTATCTCGCGCAAAGTGTTGTCGGGCCGTTCTAATAAAGCCAGTGAAACCGCGATTGATTTGGAAAAAAGCAGTAAGGCTAAACCCAAGGCAAAAGAACAGCGCAGTAAGTAACTGCCGGCATCTCACCCCGACAGGGCGGCTTTATCAAGCTGCCCTGTTGCTTTTTATCCCAGGCAATTGCGGTCAGAATCGACCTATGGCCAATTTGGGCTATTATCTAAGCAGTAGTCTGATTTTATGTTATTTTTTATCCCGCTTATCAGCAGTTAGCGGCGTGAAATAACGCTTATCTATGGTAACTAACGAGACGTGAACGGCATGGCTGAACCAGCACCTGAGAAAATCGATTTAAAAACCCGGATTTTTCAAATTATTTTTGAATCGGATACGCCGGCAGCCAAAGCTTTTGATGTGGTGCTGGTGCTGCTGATTTTTTTCAGTGTAGCCATCATTATGCTCGACAGTGTGCAGGCATATCATCAGCGTTATGGTACCTTCTTTTATTACACCGAATGGGTGATTACCCTGCTGTTTACGCTGGAGCTGGCGCTGCGAATTTATTGTCTGGAAAAGCCCCGGCTTTATCTGAAAAGCTTTTTTGGCATTATCGATATGCTGGCGGTGATACCGACCTGGCTGGCGCTGATTGTGCCGGGGGCCCAGACGCTGGTGGTGCTGCGCCTGCTTCGGACCTTACGGTTATTCCGGGTGCTTGAGATGACCGCGCTGGTCGGGCAGGGACAACTGCTGTTAAGAGCGCTGGGCCGCAGTCGCGGTCAGATCCTGCTGTTTTTGTTCTCGGTATTAATGCTGGTCATTGTTTTTTCCTCAATTATGTATCTGATTGAACCCGACGAAGCCGGTTTTACCAGTATTCCCCGGTCTATTTACTGGGGTATTGTTACGCTGACCACGGTAGGTTATGGCGATATCTCACCGGTGACCCCGCTGGGCCAGTTTATTGCCATGATGATTATGCTGTCCGGTTACTCGATCATTGCGCTGCCGGCCGGGGTATTTTCGGTTGAAGTGATCCGGGCGCTGCGTGATGAGCAATATTCTGATGAAGCGTGTCCGGGTTGCGGTGCGCATCAGCATGAACATGATGCGTTGTTCTGTAAATACTGCGGTACCTGGCTGGATGAGGAAGACCCCAAACCTGATTCGCCGACCAGATATGCCAGGAAAAAACGGCTGGGCAGGAAAAACAGTTTATTGTAAGCATTAGCCATTGCATCCCTGCTACCGGCGCCGGCCGTTGTCAGCCGGTGACAGAGATTGTCGGCATTGCTAGAGAAAATAGCTAAAGCAATCTACTATTTAGGGTATCTGACACCGTTAAATTCATTGCTGGTCCAGAGGAGGCTTTAAATCGTGTACCTGTCAACCTGGCCGCCAAGCGCGCACCTGAACCTGAATTAATGAGTACAACAGCGGATGCCAAAACGACGGCCGATCTTGTTATCGATCCAGAGCGCAAAGCGCGGCTGCTGGCTCGTGGCGAGTGGACGTTGCCTCATGTTCAGTTATTAAATGAAAAAATCGACACCCTGGCAGCTGACGCATCACAGCTTGATGCCTCAGGTATTTCAAGACTGGACGCGTCCGGGGCCATGCTGCTTGATAAGCTGTGTGCTCAGACCGGTCAGCAGGTAACCGACGCTGGCCTGGCAAAGCAGTGGCATACGCTGTTTGAGGCAGTGACGGCGGTCTCCGGGCAACAACTGCCTGTCGTTGATGCGCCGCCAGTCTGGTATCGTTTGCTGGCAGGGCTGGGCCGGCACATTGTCGGCTTCGGCCGGCAAAGTGTGCTGATTATCAATTTTCTCGGCATTATTGTTCAGCGGCTTGCCGGCATTGTCCGGCAGCCCGGCCGGTTGCGCCTGACCGCTACGGTCTGGCATATGCAGCAAACGGGTCTTAATGCTGCGCCACTGCTTATTTTGCTGGCCAGCCTGACCGGCGCAGTTGTTGCCTATCTGGGGGCAACGGTGCTCAGAGACTTTGGTGCTGAAGTTTTTATTATCGATCTGGTGACCTTTGCCTTTTTACGCGAG
>NZ_JAWVZF010000201.1:0-4094 GCF_033722355.1 Arsukibacterium sp.
ATTATTAACAGTAATTTTCCCTGACTGGAGTCACAGCATGCTAAGCCATCTTCATATCAGCAACTTTGCTATTGTGCGGGCACTGGAAGTTGACTGGCAAACCGGTATGTCAACCATTACCGGTGAAACCGGTGCCGGTAAATCTATTGCCATAGATGCATTATCACTGTGTTTAGGCGAGCGCGCCGATGCCACAGTCGTGCGCCCCGGGGCAGATAAAGCCGATATCGTCGCTACCTTCGATATTGCAAAGTTGCCACAGGCGCAACACTGGCTGGAACAGCAGGATCTGGCGATGGGCAGCGAGTGTATAGTGCGGCGGGTGATTAATAATGAAGGTCGCTCCCGCGGTTATATAAATGGTGTGCAGGTGCCGGCACAACAGCTTAAAGCCCTCGGCCAGTACTTATTGAGTATTCATGGACAGCACGCCCACCAGCAACTGTTAAAAGCTGATTATCAACGCCAGCTACTGGATGCGTTTGCAGATAATTTACCAATCAGGGCGAAACTGAAACATTGCTTTCAACAATGGCAAACACTGAAACAAGAGTACCAGCAGCTGCAGCAAAGCCAGCAGCAACGGGATGCTCAGCGGCAATTACTGGAATACCAGGTGGCGGAGCTGGATCAGTTTGCACCTGTTAGCGAGGAGTTTGCCCAATTGGAAGCAGAGCAAAGCCGGTTGAGCCATGGTCAGACCCTGCTAAGCCAGAGCCAGCAGTGTATTGAACAACTGTATGACAGCGATGAGGGCTCTATATATCAGGCACTGTCGGTGGTTAATCAGCAGCTGGAACAGCTTTGTCAGCTCGATAACAGTTTAGCGCCTCTGCAGCAAATGTTAGCTGATGCGCTGATGCAAACCGAAGAAGCCAGCCGTGAGCTACGCCGCTATGCCGACAAAGTTGAGCTGGACCCCGAAAAGCTGCAGGAGATCGACGAGCGGATGGGCCAGTGGCTTAGTTTAAGCCGCAAACATCAGGTGACTTTCGATCAGCTGCCGCAGTTTCACCAGCAGCTGAGCAGCCAGCTGGCTGAACTGACCGGCGACGATCAGCGACTGGTCCAGCTGGAAGCTGAGCTGACTGACGCGGAGCAGCAGTATCAGCAACTGGCTGGCGAACTGCATCAGCAACGGCAGCAGGCTGCTACAAAGTTAAGCACACTGATTGCCACCAGTATGCACGAACTGAGCATGGCCAATTCGCGCTTCGAAATCAACGTCCAGGCACTGAGTCTGGAGCATGCCAGTAGCCATGGCTGGGACCAGATTAGCTTTACTGTATCGACAAATCCGGGCCAACCGTTACAACCACTGGCAAAAGTCGCATCAGGCGGTGAATTATCACGGATAAGTTTAGCAGTGCAGGTTATTCTGGCCGATAAAATTACTACTCCAACCCTTATTTTCGATGAAGTGGATGTCGGGATCAGTGGTCCGGTTGCAGCAGGTGTGGGTAAACTCCTTCGCCAGCTCGGCGAGACCACCCAGATTATCTGTGTCACCCATTTACCTCAGGTTGCCAGTCAGGGACACCAACAATTGTTTGTTGAAAAATACACTGATGGCCAGGCTACGGAAACCAGAATGCGTCGTTTAAATGACGAGCAGCGGATTGGTGAAATCGCACGTTTACTGGCTGGCGAAAATATCAGCGCCAGTGCACTGGCCAATGCGCGCGAACTTTTATGTGCGCCAGCAGTCTGAAAGAAGATTTTTCAGTGAGGCTGTCATAAGGTATGATAGCCAAAACCGGACTTAACAGACAAAAATGATGAAAACAGTAGTACAACTTATCGTAGTAATGAGCTTTCTAGCCAGCCTGAGCGCCTGCTCCAATATGATTTACCGGATAGACGTGCCACAAGGCAATTACCTTGAGCAAAAAGACATCGACAAATTGCGGGTGGCGATGACCAAAGAGCAGGTTAAATTTGTGCTGGGCAGCCCTGTGGCTGACAACCCATTCGACAATGATACCTGGCATTATTTTTATTCATTAAAGGGTGGCCGTGGAAATAACTTTGAAAAACAACTGATTGTTGAATTCAAAGATAATAAATTACAGGATATTTCAGGCGATTTTAACAAATCTGAAGACTTCAATACTCCACTTGATATCTGATTTGTTCCACCGGGATTGAAAAAAGAGGCCTGCTTGCAGGCCTTGCGTTCTTTTAGTGTTCCTGTTTACGCCCACCGGTTACTTTATCGGCTCGCCCTTCCTCTTTCGCCTTCTCGGCACGGCGGCGACGTAAGTCTTTGGGATCGGCGATCAATGGCCGGTATATTTCAATCCGATCGCCATCTTTCACCAGTTCATCAGATTTAACCGGTCGGCTCCAGATCCCGATTTTCTGCTGAGTTAAATCGATGCCCGGGTACTGTTGCAATATACCTGACTGCTCAATAACCTGCAGTACCGTACTTCCCGGCAATACCGATAAGGTCAGTAAGCTTTGCTGATGAGGCAGAGCATAGGCAACTTCAACAGTGAACTGCTCAGCCATTACCTGCTCCGTAGACCACTTTAGCTCTTTGCGTAAACGCATTTACCATGGCGGCAGTCAGCTCAGAAAAGACTTTACCAAAAGCAAACTGTACCAACCGGCTGGAAAACTCAAATTCCAGGCGCAGTACTACTTTACAGGAATGGTCATTTAGCGGCACAAATTGCCAGCCGCCCTGTAAACGTTTAAATGGACCGTCAACTAACTGCATGTCAATCCGGTCATAAGGATGCAAAATATTGCGGGTGGTAAAAGATTGACCAATACCTGCCTTGGAAACCTGCAACTTCGCCACCATCTCATCATCAGTCTGGCTTAAAATGTCGGCAGACTTACAACCAGGCAAAAATTGTGGGTAATCTGGTATAGCATTAACCAGGTCAAACATTTGTTGCGCGCTGTAAAAAACCAAGGCACTGCGCTCAATTTGTGGCATACTCACTCCCCTTAAAACTCGCTGCTGATTGTAACAGAATAACGCGGGGCAACAAGGCCGGCATAGCACGGCTTTATCGGGATCCAGAGCAGCGTACCCGATCAGCGCGTTAGCAAAAATAGCGGATTATGAGCAAAAAAAAACCAACTAAAAATACCAGCGGCACGATCGCGGTCAATAAAAAAGCCCGCCATGAATATTTTCTGGAAGACCGGTACGAAGCCGGTATCAGTTTACAGGGCTGGGAAGTAAAGAGTATTCGTGAAGGCAAAGTTAACTTGTCTGACGCTTACGTTATTCTTAAAGACGGTGAAGCTTATCTGTTTGGTGCGCAAATACAGGCGTTAAAAAGCGCATCCAGTCATGTGATCTGTGATCCGGATCGTAGTCGCAAATTGCTGCTGCATAAACGTGAGTTAAATAAACTTATCGGCTTAAAAGAGCGCGATGGCTATACACTTATCGCCACAGCCATGTACTGGAAAGCCTGCTGGGTTAAAGTCGAGTTTCATCTGGCCAAGGGTAAAAAGCAGCATGACAAGCGCGATGATATTAAAGACCGTGACTGGTCGCGCGAAAAAGAACGGATGATGAAGCACAGCAAGCGCTAATTTTTTTCCCCGGCCTTGAAACTTACCGGGCCTGTCACCATCTAATAGGTGTGACAGTTAGAAAGTAAGACCGGTAATTGAATGCACTGCAACATTTTGCTCCTTGTTATAAGCAGATAGCAGGCGTACAATAGCCAAACACTGAGAGTGTTAGTGTTACACCAAAGAATTCGGGGCTGATCTTGGATTCGACGGGATTCACGAACTCCTAGGTGCATGCCGAGGTGCGGTAGGCCTCGTAAAAAAACCGCAAAAAACTAGTCGCAAACGACGAAAACTACGCACTCGCTGCTTAATAGGCAGTAGAGAGCTCTTCCCCTCACGCATGTCTGTAAGCTGAGACTCTGGAAGATCACCCCTAACAGAATCGCGTCGCGTCTTCGCCTGGAGACAACACGTTAAAACCAATCAGGCTCGCCCGACGATAGCCTGCCATTCGGCGCTCATAGGGTTAACTAAATGAATGTGCTAAGCATGTAGTACCGAAGATGTAGGTTTTTCGGACGGGGGTTCAACTCCCCCCAGCTCCACCA
>NZ_JAWVZF010000202.1:0-4060 GCF_033722355.1 Arsukibacterium sp.
AAGACGCTGATCAAGCCAGAGGCTGAAAGTGTTGCGAAAGCCATCGACCATGCCACCGACACCAATGCTGGTTGATAACGCAAGCAGCAACGCCACCAGAGCCACGCTTAACTGAGGAACTTGCAGCCGTGCCTCTGCCAAAAGCCACTGTAATATGGCTGAATCTGCAGAAAATGTCCGGGCCAGGCGCTGGCCTAGTCTGATGAGTGCCTCTAATAACAGTGGCATTAACAGCGCAGCAGTTAAAAAAATCAAAGCTAATAGCAAAAAGCCGCTCAGTAAAGACTCACCCAGCCATGCTGTTAAAAGGGCCAGCCAGAAGCTGATAATGCCCGGGCCCAGCAGCCTGTTTCGCTGTTTTTGCTGCCATGGCGATGGCATAGTTTGGCCAGGGTGGTTTTTGTTATGGCTGAAAAGTTTGAACAGGGGCACGATTGCCGCAATCAGCGTTCCACCCCATGCCATCAGTGCACCCTGAAGCCACCATTGCCATGAAAGCTGTAAGTCTCCAGAGACCTGAGCACCGTAAAGCCCGTTTAAGCTGGCAGAAAGATCAGGTAACAACAGTGCTGCTATCCAGTAACCGACCACCAGACCAGGCAAAGCAATTAAGCCGCCAAGTAATAACAATTCTGCTAGTAACCATGCCATCAGCTCACGCTCGCTGACTCCGCAACTGAATAATATACGACGCAGTACTAGCCGCTGCGTCAGGGCTAAATGAATAGCGGAGTATACCATCAGTAAACCGACTATGAATGCCAGTAAACTTAACGCACTCAGGTTCAGATGAAAGCTTGCTGTTAGCCGCGAAATATCATGATCACTTTGCGGCAAAACGAATTGAAGATGGCTGGCGAGTTGTGGCGGCAGGGCAGAGCGCTCGGTTTGCTCAAGCAGAAGTCTGGAGAATTGCCCTTCCATGTTAAGCCAGTACTGAGCAAGATAGACATCGGTAATAAGCTCGTTGTCTGCCAGGCCTGAACTGACCTCAATGCTGACTTTGTCACCTTGTGGGGTGAAAGGGAAACCGTCATTGGCAGTATGTGTCAACAAGGGTTTAATGTGCCTGGCGGTGGCTGGCGAAAGCCAGACCTGCCATGGCGGCGTCAAAAAATCTCGTAACGACAGCGGGCACGGCAAGCCGGTCAAAGTGGAAGAGGTCAGGTTCAGATTTTGTAATGTCATCGGCTCTATACCGATAACATTCAGCTTAACATCAGCGGGATCGAGCGTCAGCGTCCCTTCCACCAGCGGAGATACCTGCCAGCCTGAGCGGCGCAACTGAATATAAGCTGATTGGGCAATAGCGGCATTGGTCGTACTGACAATATGCGGCTGATTAATGCTGCCAAACCTGGCCGCCGCCTGATCGTAACTAAAACGGGCTTGCTGGTTCAGCGCTTGCACGCCGCTCCATAAAGCCGTTGCCGCAAGCAACCCTGTGATCAGGGTGCCAAGCTGCACCGGATGGCGCCACCAGTGACTGAGTAACGCTTGTAATACCCATAATGAACGCAGCCTGGATTGCATCAGACTAGTTTGCCCTGACTTAAGGTCATTGCCCGCTCCAGTTTTGCTGCCAAAAGCGCGCTGTGGGTAACCATCAGCAAGCTGCTTTTTGTCTCTTTAACCAGCGCCAGCATCAGGGTCATAACCTGTTCTGCATTAGTTTCATCCAGACTGCCGGTAGGCTCATCGGCAAATAACAGCGGTGTCCGTGCTGCTAAAGCCCGGCCGATGGCAACCCGTTGCTGCTGGCCGCCTGATAGCTGTGCCGGATAACGTGTTAGCAGCGTATCCAGCCCTAACTTCCGGATAAGATGATCTAACCAGTGGCTGTCCAGTGTGCCAGCGAGCCGGGCCTGAAACGCTAAATTGTCCCAAATACTCAGACTGGGAATTAAATTTAACTGTTGGAAAATAACCCCGATACAGTGACGCCGCAGCCGCGCGCGCTCGCTATCAGTTAATGTTGTAATATCCTGGTTTTTAATGAAAACCTGGCCTTGATCAGCGTTTTCCAGACCGGCCAGGATATGCAGCAACGTTGACTTGCCACACCCGGATTCTCCCATTAATGCGACGCTTTCGCCCGCTTTAATGGCGAAATCCAGACCACTGAACAGCGGCAGAGGGCCTTGCGGCGTTTGATATGATTTCGCTAAACCGGTTACCTGTAGCATGTGTCTGTCCTGGTTGCCTGAACTTAATATAGACTTTAAGTGTACAAGTGGAGTAAGGATCAGTGAAAATTGCTAAGTGGCTGCCCCAGCAGGAATCGAACCTGCAACTGCCCCTTAGGAGGGGGCCGTTATATCCATTTAACTATAGGGCAAAGGTGTAGCAGATAACGCGCGAAAGTTTAACAGAATAAACGGCTTAAGTGAATGGCGAAACACGTTGCCGTCGGCTTGTTTTCCCGGGGCTGAATGTGTTTACATGCCTGTACTGCTAATGCTTATCAAATCACCAGTTTGTAAATGACTCAACAGGGTAGGGCTGTCTGCACTGGCCCATGCGTTGTCGCTGCTGATGTCTGTTATGTTCAGCTTAACTGGGCTTTTGTGCAGTTTTTCCAAACCATCTTTGCCGGCAAAACGTTGGATTTGCATCACCGTTACGCTATCGCCACGCTGCAGCCCCTGGCGGCTGCCTTTATTGATAGCGATTTGATGCTGATCAATATGACTGATTTGCGCCAGCAAGCTCTGGCACTGAGTATGTTGCTGAATGTCTTTTGCCACCGCTTTTAAAACGGTATCGATTTTCTGGCCGTAGGGTTGTTGCCAGAATTGCTGACTATGGCTGCCTGCTATGGTCAGCTCACTATTCCACTGAGCCTGGGTACGATATTGCCGGGTAAACAACAGCTGGTTATTAAATGCATCATACAATGCTACATCCAGGGCGAAGAAGCGCTCGAAGCGGTCATTCTGCCAGAAGCGGTTGGTTTGTTTTCCCAGCGACAGATCAGTGATCTGGCTGACCAGCACGAACTGCTGACCATCGTTAAATAACTGGCGGTTCGTGGTTTGGGTCAGCAGGTCGGGCTGTAAACTGTAATCTACTGTATTGACCACCACGGCAGGGCTGTAATCCAGCAGGTGACGGGACAATTGGGCGGTGGCATTTTCATCCAGTTTAAATAACTGACCATGCACGGCATCATGCCGGGCGCCAAGTTCTATCCTGGCTAATAGCAGCGGTTTCTTTTGCTGGCTGCCGACACAGCGTTGTTGTCCCGGTAAAATTTCTGCTTGCAGCGTTATCGTAACATAGTCATTACTGTAGTTTTCACGCAGTAAACGTATTTCACGGATTTCTGAGTTGCTGTCAAGCGTAAGCTGATGCTGTTGCATAACGCCGGCAACTAACTGTTGCTCGCTGGTGATCCTGACACCGGCAAATAAGGCCGCCCGCTCCAATGCATCAGCAATGGCTGCCTGTTTTGCGGCGGCGGTATCTCCTTGTTCTATCTTTGCCTGGCCTGTCATTTCATACCAGTTAGCACTAACGGGTGTAGCCAGCAAAATAGTGCAGCAGCTGACGGCAAAAAATCGTAATTTCATAAATCGCCAATAATCAGTTAAAAGGGCTTATGCTTTGTTAATTAGCAAAAACTGTGCCTTAGTTTTATATCTGGAAAACATAAGATCACTAGGCGGACATGGTTAGTATATTGAAGCAGCTAGGGACTCGCAGTTTATAACAGCAAACAGTGAAGATGGCGCAGAATTTGCTTAGGTTTGAGAAGTAATACTTACCACAGTTATGTCAGCCGATGTTCTGACGACGGATGCCTTATGATGAAATTAGCCATTGCCACCTTTTCTGTATTTTTACTCAGTAGCTGCAGCCAGATCTTCGATAAACATATTGAATATGCGCCGGTAAAGCCTGATGCTTTTCCGTTGCTGCATGCTGTTGGTATGGCACCGATTTCACTGCAACCTGGTCAGTCTGATAGCCAGAAAATGTTACTGGCAATGCGGGCGTCAAAACTGGAAGCCTATCGCGAGCTCGCGGAGCAGGTATATGGTCAAAGAATTGACAGTAG
>NZ_JAWVZF010000203.1:0-4048 GCF_033722355.1 Arsukibacterium sp.
CTGCTGCTTATCGGTTAACACACTGGCCGGAATATCTTCGGCCAACAGTAATTTAAGCCAATCTAACAACTCTGAAGTTGAGGGTTTTTTCTTTAAACCCGGTAATTCACGCAGTTCAAAAAAGATCTCCAGCGCCGTACTCAATAATTGCTGCTGAATATTAGGGTAATGCACTGCTACAATAGCCCGTAACGTCTCGGCATCGGGAAAGCGAATATAATGGAAAAAACAGCGGCGTAAAAAAGCGTCCGGCAGCTCTTTTTCGTTGTTAGACGTAATAATGACGATGGGCCGATCTGACGCCCGGATTTGTTCACCGGTTTCATGGACATAAAATGCCATCTGATCCAGCTCATGTAATAAGTCGTTTGGAAACTCGATATCAGCCTTATCAATTTCATCAATCAGCAACACCGGCCTTTTCGCGGCAGTAAAGGCCAGCCACAGCTTGCCCGGGCGAATATAGTTGCTGATATCCTGGACTTTGTCACTGCCCAGCTGACTGTCCCGTAACCGCGATACTGCATCGTATTCATACAGGCCGTGCTGGGCTTTGGTCGTGGACTTAATATGCCATTGAATAAGCTCGGTATTCAGGCTTTGCGCCAGCTCCTCTGCCAACCGGGTTTTACCGGTACCAGGCTCGCCTTTAATCAGTAACGGTTTTTCAAGCGTTACTGCGGCATTTACGGCCAGCGCAAGCTCGGTGGAAACGATATAATTGTCAGTACTTTCAAAGGCCATCTTGATCCTCTTCGGGCTAAAGTTTTGGCTGCACTTTATGCTAAAGTGAAATGATATAAGTTATAGCCAAACGCTACTTCATCTTTTATGCTGCTGGCGTATTCTAGTCACCAAATTCTTTGTAATTGGAGCTTTTTATGGCACTTTCATTTGCAGACCACTCATTGTCTATCGGTCGCACCCCATTGGTCAAATTAAACCGGACTATCTCTGGTGGTGCTAATGTGTACGCTAAAATTGAATCGCGCAACCCCAGCTTCAGTGTTAAATGCCGCTTAGGTGCCGCGCTCATCTGGGATGCGGAAAAACGCGGCGTATTAACGCCGGAAAAAGAAATTATTGAACCGACTTCCGGTAATACTGGCATCGCACTGGCATTTGTCGCTGCCAGCCGTGGCTATAAATTAACGCTGACCATGCCATCAACCATGAGTCTGGAACGGCGTAAACTGTTAAAAGCGTTAGGTGCAAAGCTGGTGCTGACTGAAGGCCCGAAAGGCATGAAAGGGGCGATTGAAAAAGCGCATGAAATCCTGGCATCAGATCCGAACCGCTATGTATTGCTGCAGCAATTTGAAAACCCGGCAAACCCGCAAATTCATGTTGAAACAACCGG
Organism: Arsukibacterium sp.; assembly: GCF_033722355.1. Taxonomy (GTDB): domain Bacteria; phylum Pseudomonadota; class Gammaproteobacteria; order Enterobacterales; family Alteromonadaceae; genus Alishewanella. The sequence goes on from NZ_JAWVZF010000203.1 coordinate 1,361, forward strand.
CCCGGAAATTTTCAATGATCTTGACGGTAACATAGATATCTTTATTGCCGGTGTCGGCACCGGCGGCACCATTACCGGGGTAAGCCGCTATTTAAAACAGATTAAAAATCTGCCGCTGCATACCGTTGCGGTTGAACCGGTTGAATCGCCTGTGATCAGTCAGGCCAAGGCGGGTGAAGACTTAAAGCCAGGCCCGCATAAAATTCAGGGTATCGGTGCCGGCTTTATTCCGGGTAACCTTGACTTAGACCTGATTGATGAAGTGGAAACAGTCAGCAGCGAAGAGGCCATGGCCGCTACCCATCGCTTAATGCGCGAAGAGGGTATTCTCGCTGGTATTTCATCAGGTGCTGCTTTAGTTGCTGCCCAGCGTCAGGCGGCAAAGCCAGAAAATGCCGGTAAAAACATTGTGGTCATTTTGGCCAGTGCCGCCGAGCGTTATTTATCCAGCCCCCTGTTTGCCGACGTTTTTACCGAGCAGGAGCTGCAACCCTGAGCCAGCGCTTTGTGTTGAAAAGGCCGCCTATTGCGGCCTTTGTTCTTTACAGCAGCTAAAAAAGATTTCACACTGCAAGCTTAGTTGTTTATCAGAGGCGGCCACATATGAAATTAATCTCTATTCTGGTTCTGGTTCTGGGTCTGCTGCTTACTGGCTGTGGTGAAAAACCCAAAAGTAATGCCCACTGGGGTACGCCAGAGTATGTGGCAACCGAGTTTTTCCATGCGCTTTATAATGACAAAGATTTAGATAAAGCGAAAAGCCTCAGCACAAAAGAGTTTGCTGCTTTGCTTGATGCTTATGTAACCCCCCGCCAGGTGGCCAGAACATTATTAAATATGTCTTATGACAACGTCACCATTGAAGTAAACCGCAGTGGCCAGAATCTGCGTCAGCAATATGATAACGATGCGGATATTACCCTGGTTTTCAGTGGTGAACATGCTGGCAAACAGGTGGATAATCTGCGCACCGTCAGTCTGGTAAAAAAAGGGGGGAACTGGCGGGTGACCGCGGTTAAAGCGGATCCCTTTAGTCACACCGCGACGTACTAAGCTTAAGCCTGGCCTTAACACCAGGTACTTCAGGTTATTCTTTTTGGAAAAAGCGTTGTAATTGCTGCTGACAGGCATCGCTTTTTAACAGCTGGCCAAATATTTCCAGCTCTGTGCTTATCGCCTTATCGGCTTCACGTTTTATGTTACCGCGGATGAGTGCCTTACTATGCTGTACCGCTTGCGCCGGCAGTGAGGCCAGCTCGGTGGCTTTCGCAGCAGCAAAAGCCAATAACTGCTCACTGGCTACCTGCTGATTCACCAGTCCCATGGCAACCGCCTGAGCCGTGTCAAACGGTTCTCCCAGTAATAAATACTGCGCTGCTCGCTGATAACCAATTAAATTTGGCAGCAGTAAGCTTGATGCTGCTTCAGGGCACAGCCCTAACTGACTGAAGGGCATCTGAAAGCGACAATCGGGCGCGGCATAAACCAGATCACAATGCAGCAGTGCCGTAGTACCAATGCCAATGGCTAAGCCTGCTACCGCTGCCACCACCGGCTTGGTAAAGGCATTAAGCTGATAAAGAAAAGCGACGGTGGGATGATGCGCATCCAGTTCACCGGCTGTCAGGAAATCCTGCAAGTCGTTACCACTGGAAAAGCAGCTGGCCGATCCCTGCAGCAACACCACGTTAATAGCTGTATCCTGCTGTGCCTGCTGCAGCGCTTCAGTCAGCTGACGATACATCGCCAGATTTAATGCATTTTTTTTCTCAGGACGTTGCAGGCTGATTGTCATGACCCCTGCCCGGCTCTGGCTTACATCAACTGTCATTATCTTTCTCTGTCTGTGCTTGTTTAATGTTAATCAGAAGCCCGCCGCAGTGCCTTCCCGCCTTGGGTCAGCAACGCCTTCAAGTGCATCAGCTTTTACTTCGATTGCATGAATACCGGAGTTTAAATCCTGCACCCTGACCTGATAGCCCATGGCGTTAAATACTACGGCTAAATCGGCCAGTGGTGTACCCGCTTCTAAGGCAAGGTAATCATTACGATGGGTAAAGCGCGGTAAATTTATCGCCTGTTTCAGGTTTAACTGCCAGTCAAGCACTGCCACCAGGTTTTGCGCGACATAATTGATAATCCGGCTACCGCCGGGCGAGCCGGTCAGTAACTTCAGGTTATTATCGTTGTCAAATACCATCATCGGTGCCATTGAGCTGCGGGGGCGCTTGCCACCCTCAACCCGGTTGGCAACCAGTTTGCCGTCCACTTCAGCAGCTAAACTGAAATCAGTAAGCTGGTTATTCAGTAAATAACCATTAACCATCAGACCTGAACCAAACACGTTCTCAATACTGGTCGTCATACTAACCGCATTGCCATACTTATCAACTACTGACAAATGACTGGTATTGGCAAATTCTGCTGCTGATGCCTCGGCCAGCGGTTGGGCACCTGCTGGTTTACCGGCACTTACCTCCACCAGGTTCCGTTTAACGTCTATCAGTCTGGCCCGGCTGGCTAAATAAGCCGGGTCCAGTAATCCAGCAACCGGTACCGGACTGAAATCTGCATCGGCCAGATAACGCTCTCTGTCAGCAAAAGCCAGCCGCGCTGCCTGACTAAGCAGATGCACGGCCTGCACTGACCCCGGGGGCAACCGTTCCAGTTCAAAAGCTGACAAGATGC
>NZ_JAWVZF010000204.1:0-4015 GCF_033722355.1 Arsukibacterium sp.
AAAGAAGGCATGGGTTATGGCGATTTTAAATTGCTGGCTATTTTTGGTGCACTACTTGGCTGGCAACAGCTGCCGCTGATCATTTTATTATCATCCCTGGTAGGTGCAGTGATTGGTGCAACTATGCTTGCCATTCAGGGCCGGGATAAAGCAACACCCATCCCCTTCGGCCCGTACATTGCCGCGGCAGGCTTTATTGCGCTGCTTTGGGGCGAGCAGCTTACCAATGCTTATTTAGGTTATCTGGGTGCCTGACAGCCCGATGTCAGCAAACAAACATCGTTTTATTGTCGGCTTAACCGGCGGCATCGGTTCAGGTAAGTCTACTGTCGCCACCTTATTTAGCCAGCTTGGCATACCGTCGGTTGACGCCGACGTGGTCGCCCGGCAAGTGGTCGCCAAAGGCAGCCCGTTACTACAAAAAATAGCCGCGCATTTCGGACCCGAAGTATTAACCGCAGAGCAGACATTAAACCGCTCGCTGCTGCGTCAGTTAATTTTTACTGATCCTGCGGCTAAAACGTGGCTGGACAGTGTTATGCATCCGGCTATCCGCGCTGAAATGCTGAGCCAGTTAGCCAGGCTGCCACCCTCGCCTTATGTGTTGTTAATTGCGCCATTGCTGCTGGAGAATAAACTGCACAGTCTGGTAAACCGGGTGCTGGTGGTCGATGTCACTGAACAAAATCAGCTTAGCCGTACTCTAAGTCGGGATGCTGTTACCGCCAAAGCCACGGCCGCGCAAGTACAGGCAATTATTGCCAGCCAGATAAGCCGGCAAGATCGCTTAGCCTTAGCCGATGATATTATTGATAATAATGCAGATTTTACAGAAAAGAGCGAAGCTGACTTACTGAAGCAGCAGGTGTTGCAACTCCATCAACGCTATGTTGCCCTGGCCCGGCGTGACTGAAACGGGGCGAACTGAATTGCCAAAGTAACAGCAGAGAGACCGGCGTCGCCGGTTCTGTTAAGTTTAATACAGGCCATTTTTAATTATGACGGACACCACCGACATTGTTTACGAACATCCGCTGAATGAGAAAATCCGTACTTATCTGCGCCTGGAATTTTTATTTCAACAGGTGCATGGCCAGTTGGCACTCGCCGATGAGAACCAGCAACAAAGTTTTTTTACCAGTTTATTCGCGTTAATTGAAGTTATGGATCGCAATGATGTGCGACCGGATTTAATTAAAGATATTGAGCGCTGCGAAAGCCAGCTGGTATTGTGGTCACAGCATCCCTCAGTGTCTGATAGTAAACTGCAAACCATGCTGCAGGCTGCTGTGCGCATGCAAACAGAATTGCTGCGCAGCGGTAAACTACTGGGTACCCTGAAAGATGATAACTTTTTGGCGCCGCTACGCCAGCGCTTCAGCATTCCCGGCGGTTGCTGTTATTTTGATCTCCCCCAGTTACAATACTGGTTTAGTTTACCGTTAGCCGAGCGTCAGGCGCAGGCAGCAGACTGGCTTAAGCAGGTTGCCCTGGCAGAACAGGCTATCCATTATGTATTAAGCTTTATTCGCGAGCGAAGTCAGTTTCAGGATGTGCTGGCCGACAATGGTTTTTATCAGCAGAATGCCGAGCAATACGAATTATTGCGAATTAAATACCCGGCGGGCGAAGGGACCTACCCGACCGTCAGTGGTAATAAATACCGGTATGCTATTCGTTTTATGCAACTGGATGCTGACAGTGCCCGCAGCGCTGCCGCTAAATCACAGCATTTTCAGCTGGCTTGTTGTTAAGGAGTTTTTATGCCAACCACGGTTAAATGCCCAACGTGCAGCACCCCTGTGGTGTGGGATAGCAGTTCTGCTTTCCGCCCTTTTTGCTCAGAGCGCTGCAAATTAATTGATTTAGGTGACTGGGCCGCTGAGAACCATCGCATCCCGGATAAGTCACCAATAGATGCCGATTTGTCAGAGCAATATCTGGCCGAACTGGAGCAGGAGTTTATTGCCAAGGATAACGAATTTTTCAAAAACTGAACGGTTGCTGCAAACGCTCGACAATAGGCAGGTTGGCATCAGGAAAACTGATAGTAGTTAGCTCACTGACATTAACCCACTGCAATGGCTGGCCTTCTACCCCTTCTGGCGTGCCGCTAAAGCCGGTTACTAACCAGATATCTAACTTAACCTGTCGCTCAGGATAAGTATAATTCAGCAGCATAAAAGGCTGAGCTGCAGTTACCGTTATCGCCAGCTCTTCCTTTAACTCACGGCTCAGGGCTGCTTCGACAGTTTCGCCCTGTTCAACTTTGCCGCCGGGAAACTCCCATTTGCCCCCCTGATGCTGCTTGCTGCTGCGAAGCGCCAGTAACACCTGCTGTTGCTGCTCTTTTCGCCGTACGATTACCCCTACTGCCACATGCAACTGTGGCAGCTGGGCTTGCAGGTTATCGCTGTTACCGATGATAGCAGACACCGGCTCAGCTGAGTTTGCCATGACACTGCTTATATTTTTTACCTGAGCCACAAGGGCAGGGATCATTACGGCCTATTTTTTCGCCCTCCCGGACCACTGGCGCAGCCATGGCACCTGCAGCGGAAGCCGCCGCAGCCGCCGGTTCATTTGCCATCTGCCCGGCATCAGCATGCTGATAATTATGCGGCACTGCATCGGCTTTGCGGCGCTGTTCTTCCACCGCCTCAACATCTTCTGCGGCTTTTACCTGCACCCGGCTTAAAATGCCAATAACGTCAGTTTTCAGCTCATCCAGCATATTAGAGAACAGTTCAAAGGCTTCGCGCTTGTATTCCTGTTTCGGGTTTTTCTGGGCATAACCCCGCAGGTTGATCCCCTGACGCAAATGATCCATTGCCGCCAGATGTTCTTTCCAATGGGTATCAAGGCTTTGCAACATAATAGCTTTTTCAAACTGACGCAGCACTTCCTTGCCAACCATCTGCTCTTTCTGCTGATAACTGTCATTAAACTGCTGCTGGATTTTGTCGCGCAGTTTTTCTTCGAACAGTTTTTTATCGTCAGCCAGCCACTGGCTAACCGGCAGTTCCAGCGCAAAATCAGCTTTTAAGCGTTGCTCAAGCCCGGGTACATCCCACATTTCGTCTAATGATTGCGGCGGAATATACTGACTGATCACCGAATCAACCACATCTTGTCGGATAGCACTGACTGTTTCGCTGATATCAGCGGCATCCAGCAGTTCGTTACGCTGCTCGTAAACCACTTTACGCTGATCGTTAGCGACGTCGTCAAATTCCAGTAGTTGTTTACGGATATCAAAGTTACGGGCTTCGACCTTGCGCTGAGCATTCTCTATAGCACGGCTTACCCACGGATGCTCAATGGCTTCGCCTTTTTCCATGCCCAGGCGGCGCATCATGCCGGCCATCCGGTCAGAGGCAAATATCCGCATTAACGCATCGTCCAGTGACAGGTAAAAGCGCGATGAACCCGGGTCACCCTGCCGGCCTGAGCGACCGCGCAGCTGGTTATCTATCCGCCGCGACTCATGCCGCTCAGTACCGATAATATGCAAGCCTCCTGCGGCAATTACGTCGTCATGCCGCTTCTGCCAGTCAGCGGTAATTTTTGCCACGGCGTCATCGGTTTTATCGGTTAACGCAGCCAGTTCAGCCTGCAGACTGCCACCGAGCACAATATCGGTACCCCGGCCTGCCATATTGGTGGCGATAGTGACAGTTCCCGGCCGGCCGGCGTCTGCAATAATCTGCGCCTCGTTGGCGTGGAACTTGGCGTTAAGCACCTGATGCTTAATTTTGGCTTTGTTCAGCAGGCCAGACAGGTATTCCGAGCTTTCAATAGAGGCAGTACCCACCAGTACCGGCCGTTTGGCATCGCGGGCTTTAATAATATCTTCAATAATGGCGTTGTACTTATCCTCAGCGGTTAAGTACACCAAATCGGCCATGTCATTCCGCACCATGGGCCGGTTAGTCGGCACGACGATGGTTTCCAGGCCATAAATTTGCTGAAACTCAAAGGCCTCAGTATCAGCGGTACCAGTCATACCGGCCAG
>NZ_JAWVZF010000205.1:0-3975 GCF_033722355.1 Arsukibacterium sp.
GGTAGCACCCAGGTAATCTGAACCGGCGCCGACAAAGCGCAGCCGCGGTACCCGGCTACCCGGAAAGGCCGCCAGCTGCCGGGCACTGTTCACCCGCAAATCGTTCAGCACGCCGACGTTTCCGGCATTGGGGATCTCACCCAACCAGGCCGCCAGCGCCAGCCGTAACGTCCAGTCAATGAGGCCGGAGCCGCTGGCGACATTTACCGCTAAATCAGCCAGTTCAGAGCCGCCACCGGCACCGGCAAAGTCAAAGGTGGCGACAATATTAAGCGGCTGCAGGCCGGCATTTTGCAACCACAGTGCCTGGTTATCAATCAGATAACGGGTGACTAAATCTCCGGTTGAATGCGATACAAAAATACAGCCGTTAGCACAGGTACCATTGCGTGACATTTGCTGCAGTTTCGGCCAGACATAATCACTGGCAATTCTGCCGGCTACCCGTTCGTGCGCTGGCCAGTCTATCCGGACATCGGCCCGATCGCGCCAGTAAGCTTGCCAGTAAGCGGCACCATCGCTGCTGACTTCACTGGCATTGGGCCGGCTCGCCAACTGGTCGGGCTGTAACCCATGCACCAGCACAACCGGATAACCACCCACGGCAGCACTGAGCTTAAAGCTAACCGCTAAGCTGCCGAGCAAGGCAGCACCGAGCAGCGTTGTTATTTTTTTCATTACAGATCCTCGTCTTTAATTTTTTTTATTAGTTGAGACTGGTAATGCTGTCCTGACTCAGTGAACAAAAATAGAACAGCAACGCCTGATTGCAAACAGTATTTTTCTAAACTAACAGGGCCAGAACGGTCTGCTTGCCACTATGGTGTTTTAATAAGCGGCAAACCCCAGAACCGGCAGCTCAGTGGCATAGTATTATCAGGCGCTGGACCATTAACAGAGGATTTGGCAATGCTGACTGTTGTTTAAAGTGATTACTCAAACTATTTTTTCCCGCCAATAAAAAACGCAGCCGAAGCTGCGTTTTGCAAAGAACTCCACAGTTACTGGGTTTTCATCTGTCGATGAAACTCAGCCAGATCGCTAATAACCTGCTGACCTTCAATATCAGCAAATGGCTGCTGACTAAAACCGGTACCGCGCATTTGCACCGATATCCGCGCTGCCTCATTATTTAACAGTGTTTGCTGGTAAAAGGTTTTAATGTCATCCAGCGTCAGCTTTTCTACTTCAGCAATCAGTTTTTGCTTACTGTCAAAATTAAATTTCTCCTGATACCAGTCACTTATCAGCGGCGCCATCTCTTCCTGCAGATTTTTTGGCGGCTCTTTTAAACTGACCAGCAGGCTTTGTTTTAACTGCTCAAAGTCTTCGTTATTGAGTTGTTGCAGGCTCTGCCAGTATTGCTGTTTAAATTCGTCAAACCGTTGCTGCATCGCAGAGACCGATTTGACCGGGGTCTGAATATATAAACCAAAGCCGGTGTAGTCCTCAATGCTGACTGCTGCGCCACCTACTGCATAGGCTAACTGTTCTTCAGTACGCAGGATGTCAAAGGCTTTATTGGAAAAATGGCTTTGTAACAGCCGGCCGCGGGCCAGTTGTTTAACTGACGGGTCCGGATGAATATGCATGTCGACCAGCGCAACATCGGCTACCACTAAATCCTGTTGCATACTGATTATCTGACCCGGTGCCGGCTGCCATACCGGGCTGCGGGTGTAAGGTACTGTGCTCCGGTTAGCTGGCAATACCGCGGCAACGGTATTAACCAGCTGTGCCACGTCAGCCTGATTGTAATTACCAAAGGCAAAAATCCGTACCTGATGCCTGGCCAGTATTTGCTGCATAAACAGTTGCAAATCTGCTGGCGTTAACTGCTCGGCACTGGCGATTAATTGCTCGTTATTGTAATTGCCGCCCCGGTACAGGCTGTTAAATGCCATAAAGGCCTGCTGAAACGGAAAGCGCCGCTCTAAATTGCGAATGCCACGGACATAACGGTCTACCGCCTGGCTGAAACGCTCAGCGGTGACTTCAGGGGTCAGACCGGCCAGCGCTTGCAGTAACAGTTGCGGTTGCTTATCAGTGAAGCCGCCCAGACTGAGTACCAAACCATTACTGTCATTCAGCGATAAATCCATGCCCGCCACCGACGCTTCAGTCGCCAGCACACTTTGCTCGAGGTTATATAAATCCTGCCACAGGGCAAACATCACTTTTGCTCTGATATCCTGGATCGCGGCAGGGCTGTTAAGGTAGATATTTAAACGGCCACGAGGCTGGCTGGCAAATTCCTGACTGGGATATAGCCAGGCTTTGATGCCTTTATCTTCGACCACCAATTCTGGTTTTTCGACCTGGGTCGGCGAGCGCAACTCAAAATCTTCGGGCAATAACCGGTTTACTGCCGGTAAGTTAGTCACGACAGGGCTTTGCTGCCAGCTGGCAATTTCTTCAGCACTGATGTCGGAGATCTTATAGCGGCCATCATAAAAATGCAGTTCGCTGTCAAACGGTTCCTGCTGACTGATATACCATACCCGTAAGCTTTCGGGTGTCAGCTGCTGCAGTACGCTGTTAATGGCATCAGCATCGAACTTCTCGTAATGATAGGCCGCATTAACCGCGTGCTGCGCCGGTACAAACTGCATGGCATGAGCCAGATTAGAGACATATCCGAAACCGTCGGTTTTCTCCAGAAAACGGAAACGGTTCGCCAGACTGGTCTGGATCTCTTTGAAATATTTACTGTCTACGCCTTGCTGTTTAATCAGCTGCAGATATTGCATCACGGTCGCGATAATCGCTTCGCGTTGCGCCATGCCTGCATCAGTTAAGTTAATATCTATGGTCAGACTGCCGTAGTTGCCATAAGCACTGGGATTGGCACTGGCTGATAACGACGAAATTAAACCGAGCGCTTTGAGTTGCTGTGCCGGCGAGCCAGGCATTTCCGAGCCCAGCAGATAGGTGATAAATTCATTAGGTTTAACGGCAAATTGGTCACTGTTGTTAGTGATGGTAAAGTCCAGCCTTAGCTGCTTAACATCTTCATTCGGCACATAATGCACTCTTTTTGCACCAAAATTCTGGTAGTTAAGCTTAGCCTCAACGGCTGGCCTGGCAATCTCTTTATTTTCTATGCCGGCAAAATGTTTACGGGCTAACAATTCCATTTCAGCCAGGGGTAAATTGCTAAGCAAGGCGAGCTTCATGGTATTGGCAGAATAATACTGCTGATAAAACTTAACCGTTTCGGCATGCAGGTTACTGTTTTCTTTATCGCTTAGGGTTTCCAGGTTACCAATCAGAAAACGGTTAGCCGGATGTTCTCCAAACATACTGCGGGCCAGCTTAAACTGACCAAAAAAATCCATTTCCCGGCGCATCGACCACTCAGCATTAACGGCATTACGTTCTTTCTCAGTGTATTCAGGCAACAATAATGGGGCTTTGAAAAAATCAGAAAAACGATCCAGTGCTTCATCATAAGACGGATTATTTATCTGAAACATATAGTTGGTAATGTCCAGCCAGGTGTAAGCATTGGCTGCGCCGCCATTTTGTGCCATAAAGCCGTTGTAGGAAGCCGGATCGGGATAGCGCTCGGTTCCCATAAATAATAAGTGTTCCAAATAATGCGCCATACCTTGCTGAGTCATCGGGTCTTGCAGTAAGCCTACCCCAACACTTAATGAAGCTGCTGATTTCTCAGTTGTTGGATCTGACACCAGCATCACTTCCAGTTTATTGGGCAGCACCAGCGTTTTATACTGACGTTGATCGTTCGGGCTAATCAGTACTTCGCCGGCAACCTGTTGCTGTTGCCGCTGCTCCGTGGTTACAGCAGTGCGCTCGGTAGCGCAGCCCGTTAGTACGGCCAGTGCTACCGCACTGATAACAAAAAACTTTTTCATTCGGATACCTGTTATTAATCGTTTTATCGGGGGTAATTGTGAAATTTTGTAGTACTCAATGTAATAAATAACGTACTGAACAGGCAAGCGAAGTTAC
>NZ_JAWVZF010000206.1:0-3965 GCF_033722355.1 Arsukibacterium sp.
CTACTACTGTTTTAATCAAATTGCGCATATAAGCTCCTTTAAAATGCATCGCGAGTTTACATGCAGATTATTTTTTTGCAACGGTAATTTATTGGTTGTAAAGATAAAAATTTTTGCTTCATTTAAGGTTCGCTACCCACGAATTACAACCCCAGATACCAGGTAGCAATGGAAAAATACAGCACTACCCCGGAAACGTCGGCAATAGAGGTAATTAGCGGGCCGCTGGCGGTGGCGGGGTCGAGCTTTAAGCGGCTGAGTAAAAAGGGTAACGATAAGCCGACCAGGCTGCCGACCATAACTACCAGCATCATGGTGGCGGCTACTACTATTGCAATGTCATAGCCCCCGCGCCACCAGCCTAGCCACACCACGGCAAACGCCATGGTGGCGCCGAGCAACCCTGCTACCAGACATTCCTTGGCCAGTAACGAGCCCCAGTCACGCAATTTAACATCACCGGTCGCCAGGGCCCGCACCATTAATGTGCCCGACTGCGCCCCGGCGTTACCGCTACTGGCAATTAGTAATGGCAAAAAGAACAACAACGCCAGATAGCTGGCAATGGTCTCTTCGAAATAGGCGATACCGGCGCCGGAAAAAATATTGCCAAATACCAGTACCACCAGCCAGAATACCCGCTTGCGATACAACAGGCCGATACTGGCGTCTTTAACATTGCTATCGAGCTTGCCAATGGTGGCCGTTTTGTGAAAGTCTTCTGTGGCCTCTTCTGCCGCAACATCCATCGCATCATCGTATGTCACAATGCCGACCATTTGTTGATTATCGTTCAGAATAGGTAGCGCCAGTAAATCATATTTCGCGACCATAGCCGCGACCTGCTCCTGTGCCATGTCGACCGTGGCATAGATAGGGTCATGATTCATCAGCTCATCTACCAGCATGCTAGCAGGCGCCAGAATAAGCTCTTTTAGCGACACTACGCCAATGAGTTTGCGCTCACTGTTAACCACGTAAGCGGAATAGATGGTTTCTTTGTCGGGGGCTTCGCGGCGCAGCACATCCAGTGCATCACGAACGTTAATATCCGGCGCCAGAATAGCGTAATCCGACGTCATAATGGCGCCGGCTGTGCCTTCCTGATGACTGGACAACTGCAGCAAGTCTTCCCGCTCTGCCTGTGCCAGGGCGGGTAGCAGCATTTCGCGCTGCTCATAAGTTAAGCGGTTAAATAAATCAGCCCGTTCATCTGATGACATCTGGCGGATTATCGGCGCCAGCTTGCGCCGGCTGACGCGGATAGCCAGCGCGACCTGCAGCTCGGCTGGTAAATAGCCAAACACTTCGGCCTGCTCTGCCCGGCGCAGGGCAGCCAGCAACAGCCACAGATCATCGAGCGGGAACTCAGAAATAGCAGCAGCATAGTCAGCCGGATGCACGTCTTCCAGCTGATCCTGCAGCAATTGCACCGTATTGTTTTCCAGCGCTTCCCGCAGCCGGTTAATCAGTACAGGTAATTCCATTACAACCTCTTAATTTAGATCTGGCATTCGATTGTCGGCTATGGCAGGCTCGCTTTATTAAGCCAAACTTCATCAAGCCTGGGGCAAACTGCTGTCAGCGTACTGCCTGCGCTACTGATATGATACCGGCTCCGCTTAAAGCTAACCATCAATCGTTCAGGAAAAACAACCTATTGCGTATTAAGCAGAAATTAACCATTATTTTAGGTTCAGGCATGCTGAATAACAATCGGGCCGGCAAAGCTATCACGGCGCCCGTCTCTATGCTCTGTTAGAATGTCAGAGCGGCAGTAAAAATACCGGACAAAATATGCAAGCACAACAAACTAGTAATATGCCGGCGCTCAGCCCCTGGTGGCTGCCTGTCGCCGTAGATTGTGATCAGAGCTGGCAGTATACCCTGGGGCCGCTAACCCTTTATCTGCAGCGGTTACGCGCTGAATGGCTACTCGGCTATACCGTCTCCCAGGAATTTGAAGATTATCATCTGTTGCGAAGTGGCAGTATCTCCAGGCTGCCTGAGCTGGAAAACCTGCAGCGCTTTATATTTCGCCAGTCACCGGGCCAGTTTTGTTTAAAGCCAACGTTGCTTGACCGGCCGGTGGTGGTTAAAACCCGCAAACAGCTTAATATTCCGCCAGGTGAGCAGGCGGTATTTTATATCAGCTCACCGGTAGTGGTCGAGGTTGCACTGCAACAACCTGATTGTAAACTGGCTGATATCACCAGCCAGCGTTTGTCCGATACCTGGTTTGGCCCTTCAACGCTGCACGGCGAATTATGTTACGCCGATAGAACCCGGGCCCGCCACAACCGGGCTGAACTGTCTGCCCGACCGCACCGCGCGGTTACTGCAGTGACGATAGAAAACAATGCTGATACCATGCTGGTGCTGGATAAGTTAAGTATTCCGGTGCCTTATCTGGCCCTGTATGGTTTAGCCGATGGTAGCCTGTGGACCGATCCGATTACTCTGCATCATGATGGCAATCATGCACTTACCCGCTTTAAAATAAGCAGACAACTGCCTGAAGGGGTAACCGAGCAAGACCGGATTAGTGCTCCGCGCCAGGCGATCGAAAAGCAGGGTCTGATCCGCGCCTTTACCGGTATATTTAATGACTAACAGGAGCGGCTGATAATGGAGCAATTTAGTGCTTATCTGCAATCTGAGCAGCTGATTAATATATTGCAGGCTGCAATCATGCTGGCAGCCGGTTTGCTGTTAGCCAGCCTGGCCAGTCGCGGGGTGCAGAAACTGGTTACCCGTAATTTTTCCCAGCATCATGCGGTGCTGTTTAAAAGGCTGGTTTACTGGCTGGTGCTGGCGTTGTTTTTTGCCTCAGCATTGCGCCAGCTGGGGTTTTCATTAGGCGTTCTGCTCGGTGCCGCCGGGGTGCTCTCTGTTGCCATTGGCTTTGCTTCACAAACCTCGGCATCGAATCTGATAAGCGGCTTATTTCTGATTGGCGAAAAGCCTTTTCAACTTGGTGATGTGATTAAAGTAGGAAATACCACTGGCGAAGTGTTATCTATTGATTTGTTGTCAGTCAAACTACGTACTTTTGATAATCTCTATGTCCGCATTCCTAATGAAAGCCTGATTAAAACTGAAATGACCAATCTGACCCGCTTCCCAATCCGGCGTTTTGATTTAATGATAGGAGTTGCCTATAAAGAAAATATCAGCCGGGTCAGGCAAGTACTGCAACAAGTCGCCGATGCAAATCCGCTTAGTCTGGATGAACCTGCGCCATTGTTTATTTTTAATGGCTTTGCTGATTCATCACTGAGTATTCAGTTCAGCGTCTGGACCAAACGGGAAAACTTCCGTGATCTTCGGAACAGTATTCAGGAAGAGGTAAAAATGGCCTTTGATAAGGCAGGTATCGAAATTCCGTTCCCGCAACGCACTGTCGTGTTTGGCCAGAACTCAGCACCTTTTACCGTTAACACGGTGGCTGAGGGCAAAGCCCCCGCTGCCCAAGGGGAATAAGCCGCATGACATATCGCTGTAAGGCAGCCCTAATCGTTTTGCTGGTCACAACGTTGCTGAATCAGGCTGCAGCAGTCGATAGCAGCTGCACCAGGTTATTTGACGAAGCCTCGTTACCCTCAGACGGCCTTACGATCAGCGCTGTTCACTTTGAGCAGCAAAACGTCTTTGATCTGAATGAGCGCGGTACTTTCTGGCTGCATCGCTTTGCCAATTACAGCCATGTGGTGTCAAAACAACTTACTATCAGCAACGATCTGCTGTTTGCGCCGCAAAGTCCGTTAGATTTAGCCGAGCTGGCAGAAACCGAGCGCATTCTGCGGGGCCGCAGCTATATTCGTGACGCCGATGTTACCGTTAGCCTGTATTGTCCTGAAAGTAACACAGTTGAAGTGCTGGTAAAAACCTGGGACAACTGGTCATTGCTGCCCAAAATCGATTTTTCCAGCGAGGGCGGTTCAACTGAATATTCGATTGGGATA
>NZ_JAWVZF010000207.1:0-3952 GCF_033722355.1 Arsukibacterium sp.
AACACCAAATGAATTACGCTGGGCCCTGGCGGCAGAACTTGGCTTAAAGTTCTCTGCGAATATCGACGCCAGCCAGTTACTGCAATTATTGCAGCGGCAACTTATCCTGCTGGCACAAAATGGCAAAAAAATTATCCTGGTAATAGATGAAGCCCAGGCCTTACCCGACAACACCCTCGAATCGTTGCGTTTACTGACCAATTTAGAAACGGAGCAACGCAAACTACTGCAGGTTGTGTTGTTTGGCCAGCCTGAGTTGGACCTGAGGTTGGCCAGTCAGCAGTTCCGCCAGTTCCGGCAGCGCATTTCATTTGCGTATCAACTGCCGGTAATGTCGGCGGCGCAAATTCGCCATTATGTGCGGCATCGCCTGCAAATTGCAGGGGCAACCCCGGCATTATTTAACCGCTTTGCATTGCTGGCGCTGACCCGTTACAGCCGGGGCATTCCCAGACTGGTAAATTTACTGGCTCATAAAGGCTTAATGCTGGCTTATGGGGAGGGTAAAAGCCGGGTCACCGGCAGACATATCCGGTTTGCTGCGCAGGATACTGACGATACCCGGTTAGCACATTCTTATTATCTCTGGTTTCTAACCGCTGCGGCAGTATTCAGTGCCGCCTGTTTTGCCTGGGTTTGGCAATGAGTGTGATCAACAAAATGTTGCAGGATCTGGAAAAACGTCAGCCAGCGCAGGCAAATGCCAGTCCTTTAGCTGAATTACCGCCACCTGCCTCAGGCCGTATATTAAGCTATCGCTGGCTGTTGCTGATCCTGTTGTTAGTGCTGCTTGCCGGTTACTGGTATGGCATAACGCAACAACAGGCAGCAACTGTTACTGACAACAGGCACATGGCATTGGCCGGTGCCGGTTCGCAGCAACAATCGCTGGTTCCGAATGATCAGAATAATGCAGAGCAGACACAACCCGACGTTATAGCAGCAGCACTGACTGACAGCGAAGCGGCCTTCTCCGCGCTAGTCGAACCGGTAGCAGATAACACAGCAAAAACCCTTATTGCAGCGCTGCCTGTTACTAAAGAGCATAATAACGCTTCAGCCACCTTTGCTTCGACAGCAGCTACAAACGCCGCTACGCCAGACGTGACAGTGCCCCCCCCGGACCCGCATCAACTGCTGTCCTCCGCGACAGATAGCCAGCAGGCCCGGCAAGTGATGATAGTCGAGCCTGAGCCTGCATTGCCGCCTGCTGCCAGAGGGCAACTTAGTGTCAGTAAGCAACCACTGAGTATTGCAGCGCAGCAGCACAGAATGCAGTTACGGGCAAATGCCAGTGAAGCGGCAGGCGACATCAGTGCGGCTATCGTTATCTGGCAACAGCTTGTTGCTTTGCAACCAGCCAGCGCAGACAGTTATCTTAATCTCGCCAGATTATGGTTAAAGCAACAGCAAGTTGTCACGGCCAGCCAGGTATTACTAAAGGCGCGTCAAAATGGTGTTGTCAGTGCCGAAATAAATATGCAGCTGGCCCAGCTTGCGGTAAAACAAGGGCAGTGGCAACAGGCCCTGGAATTTTTGTCTGACGAATTTGAGCTGGCCGCAGAACCGGAGTATTTTGGATTTAAAGCCACGGTATTACAGCAACTGGAGCGACATGATGCTGCGCTGGAATGGTATCAGCGCCTGCAACAACTGCAACCGGAACAGGGGCGCTGGAGCCTGGGGGCAGCAGTGGCCAGTGAGTATTTGGGACTGCCGCAGCAGGCCCACCTGTATTATCAGCATGCCTGGCAGTTTCGCCAGGCATTATCGGTAAGCAGTCATCATTTTATTCAACAACGGCTGAAGGCGACAGAACCCTAGTATGCAAAAACCAAAGCTGAAAATGCGC
Organism: Arsukibacterium sp.; assembly: GCF_033722355.1. Classification (GTDB taxonomy): domain Bacteria; phylum Pseudomonadota; class Gammaproteobacteria; order Enterobacterales; family Alteromonadaceae; genus Alishewanella. The sequence continues at coordinate 1,853 of NZ_JAWVZF010000207.1, forward strand.
CTGGGCGATTTGCTGGTGCACGAACATATTATTACCGAAGCCCAGCTGGAGCAAGCGCTGGCCCGGCAGAAAAGCAGCGGCCGGAAGCTCGGTGCCACGCTGATAGAAATGCAGTTTCTGTCAGAGCAGCAATTACTGCAGTTCTTAGCCCAGCAGTTGCAGGTCCCTTTTCTGGATATCGCCCAGCGAAAAATCGATCCGAAAGCCGCTCAGTTGCTGGCTGAAGTGCATGCCCGTCGCTTCCGGGCACTGGTTATCGAAGACATGGGTGACTCCGTATTGCTGGGTATGAACGACCCGGCTGATTTAGCCGTGCTTGATCAGATAGCTCCGCTACTGGCGCCACGGGAAATTAAGATTGCGGTGGTGCGGGAAAGCCAGTTACTTGATGCATTCGACTCGCTGTACCGACGCACTAAGGATATTGAAACCTTTGCTACCCAGCTGAAGCAGGAACACAGCGGTGATGTCGACGATGTTTTACTGGCAGAAGAAAGCCGGGAAGAGACCGATAACACTATTGCTAAACTGCTCCGCTCCATTTTTGAAGATGCGGTGCAGGTTAAGGCTTCCGATATTCATATCGAACCCGATGAAAAAGTGCTGCGGATCCGCCAGCGGGTTGATGGTATTTTACAGGAGAGCACGTTAAACGAAGTCAGCATTGCTGCAGCACTGGTACTGCGCTTAAAACTGATGGCCAGTCTGGATATTTCAGAAAAGCGCCTGCCGCAGGATGGCCGGTTTCAGATTAATGTAAAGCAGCATAAAATTGATATCCGTATGTCGACGATGCCGGTGCAGTACGGCGAGTCGGTAGTAATGCGCTTGCTCGACCAGTCTGCCGGTGTGCTGAAAATGGAAGATACCGGCATACCCGCCCCCATGCTTGCCAGGTTGCGCCGTATTGTCCAAAGCCCGCATGGTATGATTCTGGTTACCGGGCCGACCGGCTCGGGTAAAACCACGACCCTCTATGGTTTATTAAGTGAACTTAATCAGGCTGGCAGTAAAATCATCACAGTGGAGGATCCGGTAGAATACCGGTTACCGCGGATAAATCAGGTGCAGGTTAACCATAAAATTGGTCTGACCTTCAGTAATGTACTGCGTACTACGTTGCGTCAGGACCCTGACATTATAATGGTGGGCGAGATGCGCGATCAGGAAACCGCTGAAATGGGCCTGCGCGGCGCATTAACCGGCCACCTGGTATTATCGACGCTGCACACCAATGATGCGGTATCCAGCACCTTACGGCTAATTGATATGGGCGCTGCGCCCTATCTGGTGGCCAGCGCTTTACGGGCAATTATTGCCCAGCGGCTGGTGCGCCGGCTGTGTGATTATTGTAAACAACCGCATCAGCCCGACGAGCTGGAGCTGACCTGGCTGCGCCATCACAATGCCAGCGCCGATGTCAGTTACTGGCAGGGGGCAGGCTGTCAGTCATGCCACCATACCGGTTATAAAGGCCGGCTCGGCGTGTTTGAATTACTGGTTATCAATAAGCCGCTGGCCGATGCGCTGCGCCGCTCAGATATTGAAGGTTTTAGTAATCTGGCGTATCAGAGTGCTGACTTTGTCAGTCTTGGTAACATGGCACTTGATTATGCGCAACAGGGGGTAACAACGCTGGAAGAAGTGATCAGGGTTTCTGAGTATCTGGAAACTGAACCACTGACACCAGATGTCAACGCAAACGAGTCTGCCGGGGCAGAGGATAACTAAGTTATGGCCAGTTTTCAGTATAAAGCACGTGATGCCAGCGGCAATGCCGTCAGCGGCCAGCTGGAAGCCACCAGCCAGGCCGCCGCAGCGGATATACTGAAACAAAGGCGTTATATACCGCTTAGTATAGAAGCTGTGGTAACAACACAAAGCAGTGGCAGCGTGGCGCTATGGCAGACCAGAGTCAGTCTGACTGAACTGATTATCTTCTCCCGCCAGATGTATTCACTGATGAAAGCCGGTATTCCGATCATCCGGGCAATAAAAAGTCTGGCAGAAAGCACCGGCTCACCGCGATTGCGTCAGGTGATGACCGATCTGGCCAGCGAACTGGAAAACGGTCGCAGTCTGTCGGTGGCTATGGCTAAT
>NZ_JAWVZF010000208.1:0-3942 GCF_033722355.1 Arsukibacterium sp.
CTCGGACGCCGGTTATATTTATAAAATTTATGGTTTTGCCTTTGTCCAGGAGCTGGAGCTGCTGCGCGAAGCCGGCTTTAATGCCTTAGAAGTGATCCAGGCGGCGACCCTAAATGGTGCCATAGCCTTGGGGCTGGACCAGGATATTGGTAGTGTAGTGCCGGGTAAAAAAGCCGATCTGGTTATTGTCGCAGAAAACCCACTGGCTAATTTTAAGGTGCTGTATGGCACGGGGCACTACCGGCTGAATGCCGATAATCAAGCCATCCGTACCAAGGGCGTACGCTACACCATTAAAGACGGCATAGTGTACGATGCCCAGCAACTGCTGGCTGATGTCAGAGTCTTAGTTGAGCAGGCTAAACAGCTGGAAACTCAGCAGTAGAGTGCTGGTTCTGTATTCAGCTTATGCTGGCTCAACTCTAAGTGATTACTGGCAGTGGGTGTTTAATTAAGCCCACTGCCTTTTTTCTGTTATGTTGTCAGCTTTGCGACAGCAAGCTCCAGTCTTTTCAGCTCACGTAAGGTGGAGCTGCGGTTGGTTTCCAACCAGATCCACATTTTAGTGCCAACCTGGGCCTGAAATGCCAGCAGCAACAACACGCCCCAGAACAACTGCTCTTCTGGCTCAGCAGTAAAAAAATGATAGCCGCAATAGAATATTGCTACTGCCAGCAAGGTTGCCAGGATATAGGCAATGATCATAATGCTGCCGAGCCCGCCTTTAAAGCCAGAGGCTAATACCTTCTCCAGGCCCTGCTCTTCCTGCATTAATTTATCCAGTTCTGCGGCCTGCCTGGCCAGTTGCTGTTTAATGTCGTGATCCGTTGTCATAATTTATTCCTCATTGCGTCTGAAAACACTGATTCAAAGGTTATTGCAGCTGCTGTTGCAACTGTTTACGGGCCCGGTGCAACCGTGACTTTACCGTACCAACGGGTATATCCACGATTAAGGCTATCTGGCCTAGTTCCAGCTCATGTAAGTAATGCAGCTGCACCACCAGTCGTTCATCTGCTGCCAGCAGGCTAAGGGCGTTACTTAAATCATTGCTGTCGTCAGCATGTTGCTGGCTATCCGCCACCCCAAACTCTGCCGCAACAGTAGCGATGTCTACTGTTTGTTGCTGGCGATTTGCTGCTTGTTTCTGATAATCCATTACTTCCCAGCGCACCGCCCGGTAAAGCCAGCTGGTAAATACTGCCGGGTCATTTAACCGGGTTATCCGCCGGCTGACTTTTAACCAAACGTTCTGCACCAGATCTTCAGCTGCTGCCGGATTCGTCAGTAAATAAGCAGCAAAGCGATGTAAGTCGCGGTGATAATGCTGATACAACAAGGCAAAAGCACGTTTATCGCCGTCTTGCATGGCCATTACCAGTAAATCGAGTTGTGCCTGGTGCATTACTGCCCTTAATGTTGTTATTACGGTAAAAAGACGATGCTACGCATCAGCAGGTTCACGCTGAACCCAGTTTATTTAGCTGACGATGTCGTAAGTTCACTAATCAGGCAAGAAAAAAGCCAGCGGTTAAGCTGGCTTTATTTAGTTTAGACGCTTAAAGCGTTGTTATTGCAGTACTGAAATATCAGCGACCTGCAGAAATAATGCGCGCAGTTGCTGCAATAGCGCCAGCCGGTTAAAGCGCACAGCGTTATCATCGGCATTGACCATAACTTCGTCAAAAAAGCGGTCGATAACTTCGCGCATACCCGCCAGATGCGCCAGGCTTTCGCTATAGTTGCGGCCCTCTGCCTGATACGTCTTTTCGGTGATTATTGCCTGATAAAGTGCCTTCTCGGCTGACTCCTGCAGTAAGTCAGTGCTTACTTCTGCTGGAATGTTTTCTGTCACTTTTGCCAGAATATTGGCTACCCGCTTGTTCGCTGCAGCCAGCGCTGCGGCAGCATCCAGCTTACTGAATTCTGCTACCGCCCTTACCCGCCGGTCAAAGTCGCTAGGGCTGGTTGGCCGGCGGGCCAGTACTGCCTGAATGACATCGACTGCATAGCCTTCATCCTGATACCAGGCGCGGAACCGCCCCAGCATAAAGTCCAGCACGTCTTCTGCCACTGCGGTATTAGTTAACTTATTGCCAAACGTTTGCTGGCTAAAAGCAATCAGCTCGACCAGATCCAGCGGTAGCTGCTTCTCCACCATAATCCGCAGCGCACCTATTGCCGCGCGGCGCAGGGCAAAGGGATCTTTATCGCCTTTTGGTACCTGGCCGATACCAAAAATGCCGACTAACGTATCGAGTTTATCAGCAATCGCTACCGCAGCGCCTTCCAGCCGGCTTGGTAACTGATCGCCGGCAAAGCGTGGCATATACTGCTCGTTTAAGGCCAGTGCGACCGCTTCGTTCTCACCATCAAGCCGCGCATAATGCATACCCATGATGCCCTGCATTTCCGGAAATTCGCCGACCATATTGGTCATTAAATCCGCTTTTGACAGTAAACCCGCCCGCTCGGCCGCAGCCTGTTCGGCGCCGATTTTCTGAGCGATAAAACCGGCAACCGTACTTATCCGCTCTGATTTTTCAGCCAGGGTACCCAGCTGTTGCTGAAATAATACCGTTTTAAGGCTGTCCAGCCGCTCCACCAGTTTGGTTTTGCGGTCGGTTTTAAAGAAAAACTCGGCATCAGCCAGCCGTGGCCGTACTACTTTTTCGTTACCACTGATGATTTGCCCGGGGTCTTTACTTTCGATGTTGGTCACAAAGATAAACTTATTGATTAACTTGCCGTGCTTATCCAGCAACGGGAAGTATTTCTGATTATCTTTCATCGTCGAAATTAACGGCTCAGCAGGTACCTGCAAAAAACTCTGTTCAAAGCTGCCGACTAATATCACCGGCCATTCCACCAGGGAAGCCACCTCTTCCAGCAGAGCATCATCCATTTGGGCTGTGGCATTTAAGCCGTCGGCTGTCTCCTTAACCTGTTTGGCAATAGTCGCTTTGCGCTGCTGATAATCTGCCATGACAAACGCCTGCTTTAACGCAGGCAAATAGGCATCGGCATCAGCAATTTCAATCAGTGCCGGCGCATGAAAACGGTGGCCGTAGCTTTTGTTACTGCTGCTGCGGCCCATAATCGTCGCAGGCACCACCTCGTTGCCATACAGCAAGATAATGGTGTGAACCGGCCGTATAAATTCTGCATCTGAGCTGCCCCAGCGCATTGGCCGGGCGATCGGTAAGTTAGCCAGGGCAGCTTTTATCACATCAGCCACTAACGCTGTGGTGCTCTGGCCTTTTTGTAATTGCTTGTGCAGCAGCCAGGCACCTTTATCGGTTTCCAGCCGCTCTGCCTGTTCAACACTTATTCCACAACCCGCTGCCCAGCCGACAGCAGCCTTGGTGGGCTTACCCTCTGCGTCAAAAGCAGCCGCAATAGCCGGGCCGCGTTTTTCTACAACCTTATCGCTTTGGCTTTCGGCCAGGCTGTTTATCCGCACCGCTAAACGTCGTGGCGCAGCGTACCAGCTTACTTCTCCATGGCTCAGTTCCTGCTTCGCCAACTCGGTAGTGATATTTTCAGCAAAAGCGCTGGCCAGCGTTTTCAGTGCCTTTGGTGGCAGCTCTTCGGTGCCAATTTCTACCAGAAAATCCCGTGCGCTCATTTGGCCTCCTGCGATAACTGCTGGTCTTTTTTACATAACGGAAAACCGAGTTTCTCCCGACTGGCAAAATAGGCTTCGGCGCAGGCCTTGGCTAAAGTACGTACCCGCAGGATATAGCGCTGGCGCTCAGTGACCGATATAGCATGGCGCGCATCAAGTAAGTTGAAGGCATGGGAGGCTTTCATGACTTTCTCATAGGCCGGCAACGCCAGGCCCTGCTCGATCAGGTAATGGCTTTCTTTTTCACACTGGTCAAACTGGGCGAACAACGCCGGCACATCGGCGTGTTCAAAGTTATAGGTCGATTGCTCTAC
>NZ_JAWVZF010000209.1:0-3873 GCF_033722355.1 Arsukibacterium sp.
AAGGGCTGCTTACCGCTAACGCTGAGGAGCGGGTAAACTCCTGCCGGATCCCCTGATAGTTAGCCCAGGCCGCGTGACCAAATAAAATGGCTGCTGCAGCAGAGAATACTGCGCCAATCAGCCAGCCATTATCAGTGTTCTGACTCAGTAACATCAGCGCAATAAGGGCAATAATAGCAGTCAACGCGGCAGACCGGCTTGGCCATGTTAATTTAAACAGCTTTAGCAAGCCGGCATAAACAAAATAGAAGCCTGTTAATATTGCAGCATTTGAAGCAAACCATAAACCAAATGTCGGTGGCTCCGGTCGAAGGTAAATTAATGTTGTACCAGTGAAAATAAGCAGGTTTGCCAGTGCAAAGCGCCGACTGGCCAGCGGACAGATCCGCACCACCCAACTCATTACACACCAGGACAAGCAGCCGACAAAAGATAATAAGGCAATAAATAAAATTAACAGCCTGGTTTCTGTTGTTGCTTCCACTTGGTTTTCCTTTCGCCTGATTAGTTACTAAATTTAACACAAATTAGCCGGTTTTATTTGCGCTGTCAGCCCGCTTTGCATACGTATGCACCAAAAAAAGCCCGCCATTTATCGTTATTCTGGGGTAACTTACTGGGTTAACACAGTGCCAGGGTAAACCGCAATGACGACACAAGCTAACATTAAATCCAATACTTTTCGTGCCCGCATTCATCTTTTGCCAGCGGCTTTCGCTGCAGTCAGTCTTGTCGGTTGCGGCCAGCCGCCAACGGAGCAAACCGCAGCCCTCCCTGCCGCCGTCACTGAGTCTGGCACCCGGCCGACAGCTGAGTCTGCGGCCACTGAGCGTCAGGGCAAGCCGGTGGTGTATCAGGTATTTACCCGATTATTTGGTAACACGAACACCACGAATGTGCCCTGGGGCACGATAGAGCAAAATGGCGTTGGTAAATTTAACGACTTTACCGACGAGGCGTTAGCGGGCATTAAAGCTCTGGGTACCAGCCATATCTGGTATACCGGGGTGCCACACCATGCCGTGATTAATGACTACACCGCTTATGGCATAACCCTGGATGATCCTGATGTGGTGAAGGGGCGCGCCGGTTCGCCATACGCGGTAAAAGATTATTACAGTGTTAACCCCGATCTCGCAGTTGATCCGGCAAACCGGTTGGCAGAGTTTAAAGCCCTGATCGACCGAACCCACCGCCATGGTATGAAAGTGCTGATTGATATTGTACCGAACCATGTGGCACGTGATTACCAGTCACTGGCAAAACCGGAGGGGGTCAGCGATTTTGGCGCCGATGATGATAACAGCGTGGTATATCGGCGCGACAACAACTTTTACTATGTGCCGGGTAAGGCATTTCAGGTACCCAGCTGGCCCGATAATTATCAGGTGCTAGGGGGCGATCCTCATCCGCTGGCCGACGGTCAGTTTGCGGAAAACCCGGCCAAGTGGACCGGCAACGGCGCCCGGGCTGCGCAACCGGCATTTGATGACTGGTACGAGACGGTAAAAATTAATTATGGTGTGCGGCCTGATGGCAGTTACGATTTTGACCGGCTGCCAGCGGATTATGCCGAAAAAGACTGGCAGGCCCATTATCAGTTCTGGCAGGGTAAAAACGTACCGGATTCCTGGCTGAAATTTCGTGATATTACGCTGTACTGGCTTGATCTTGGGGTAGATGGCTTTCGTTACGATATGGCTGAGATGGTGCCGGTAGAGTTCTGGAGCTATTTGAACTCGCATATTAAGCAGACTAACCCGGATGCGTTTTTGCTGGCAGAGGTCTATCAGCCTCACTTATATCGCGACTATATTAAGCTGGGTTTAATGGACTATCTGTACGACAAGGTAGAATTTTACGACAGCTTAAAGCTGGTGATGCAAGGCAAAGGCCCAACCTCAGCCCTGGTGGCAACCCAGCAGCGGATGGCCGATATTGAACAGCATATGCTGCACTTTCTGGAAAACCATGATGAGCAGCGTATTGCCAGTCCGCAGTTTGCCGGCGATGCCCGCAAAGGCATGCCCGCGATGGTGGTATCGGCGCTAATCAGCAGCTCGCCGACCATGCTGTATTTTGGTCAGGATGTTGGTGAGCCGGGGGCAGAAGATGCCGGCTTTGGTAAGCCCAGTCGCACCAGTATTTTTGATTATATCGGCGTGCCGCATCATCAGCGCTGGATGAATGGCGGTAAATTCGATGGTGGTGCGCTTCGTGCCGACGAAGCAGCGCTGCGCAACTTTTACCTGCGCTTAATGCAGTTTAGTGCATCAGCGCCGGCGCTGAAGGGCAATTACTTCGAGCTGCATACCGCTAACCTTGCCAATAACACCGCTTATGGCGAGCAGCAACTGGCGTTTGCCCGCTACACAGCAACCAGCGAGGCAGCTGGCCAGCAGTTGCTTGTGGTCAGTAATTTTAACCCGGAGCAACGCAGCGAATTTGAACTGATATTGCCCGAAGCGCTGATGAGGCAATGGCAACTGGTTGATGGACGTTATCGCCTGGCCGGCCAGCTGGGGGAGCCGGCGGCCGAACTGCAGGTTACAAATGGAGTGGGTCGGGTTAATATTGCCCTGCCACCGCTGGGTTCAGTGGTATACGGTGTGCAGTATCAGGAGTAATTATGCGCTATTTGATGACACTAAGCCGCTTACTGGCGGCTTTCGGCTTGCTGGCCGCTTTTGGCCTGGCGGCGGCAGACTATCAGTCGCACCGCCAGCTGGGTAACCAGCTTCTGCTTACCACCAGTGAAGGTGAGCTGGCCATTACTTTCTTTCAGCCGCAGGTAGCCGAGGTGCATTATCAGCCTGCCGGCATCACACAACTTCCTTCGTTTGCAATTGGCACTATGCCGTCACCGCTGGTGTTAACAGTTGCCGATAATGGCGATCATTTGCTGTATCGCTCAGAACAGATGCGGATTAAAATTAACAAATCACCGCTGCAGCTGAGTTTCTATCAGGGAGAGCAACTGATCACTGAAGAGCACCCCGGCTTTTTCCGCGACAATGGCACACTGGGCTTCAAATTCCGCTTAACGGCCCAGGAGAAACTGTTTGGTGCCGGCCAGCGCGTACTGGGGATGGACCGGCGTGGCCACCGTCTGCCGCTGTATAATAAAGCGCATTATGGTTACAGCACCGAATCTGAACAAATGTACTTCAGTCTGGCCGGCGTGATGTCGAGCAACAAATATATGCTGTTGTTTGATAACTCGGCCAGTGGCCATATTGATTTAGGCAAAACCAAAGCTGATACCCTGGAGTTCAGCGCAGTGGGGGGGCGTAGTGCCTATATCGTGGTGGTGGGTGACAGTTTTCCTAAGCTGATTGATAACTACCTGACCGTAAGTGGCAAGCCGCCTTTGCCAGCCCGCTGGACCCTTGGCAGCTATGCCTCGCGTTTTGGCTACCGCACCGAGGCTGAAGCGCGGGCGGTGGTTAAAAAATACCGCGAACTGGGCCTGCCACTTGATGCCATCGTGCTGGATTTATACTGGTTTGGCCCTGATATTAAAGGCCATATGGGTAATCTGGCCTGGGATCGTCAGGCTTTTCCAGAGCCAGAAAAAATGCTGGCCGATTTTAAAGCCGATGGCGTTAACACCATTCTGGTTACCGAACCCTTTATTTTGACCAGCTCTCAGCGCTGGCAGGAAGCCGTTTCCGCCGGTATTCTGGCCAAAGCGACCGATGGCAGCCCGAAAACCTTTGATTTTTACTTTGGCAATACCGGCCTGATAGATGTGTTTAACCCGGTAGCAGCCGACTGGTTCTGGCAGATTTATAAAGATCTGGCCGAGCAGGGTGTCGCCGGTGTCTGGGGCGATTTAGGCGAGCCGGAAGTGCACCCGGCTGATACGCAGCA
>NZ_JAWVZF010000210.1:0-3861 GCF_033722355.1 Arsukibacterium sp.
ATGCCTGGTAAAAGATGAAACCCAGTACGATAAATTCGACCGCGCCTTTGCCGATTATTTTCAAGGTGTAGCTGAGGTTGATATTGCCGCCAGCATACCGCCGGATTGGTTAGTACCTGAGGTGCTTCGTAAGTTAACTGACGAAGATAAAGCGAAACTGCAGGCGCTTGGCAGTCTGGATAAATTGCTGGAAACGTTGCGTGAGCGGTTAGCAGAGCAGCAAAAAAAGCACAGTGGGGGTAATAAATGGATAGGCACCGGCGGTACCTCACCTTTTGGCGCTTATGGCTTTAACCCCGAGGGGGTGCGGATTGGTCAGCAGGGCAGCGGTGCGCGCCGGGCCGTAAAAGTGTGGGATAAACGTGAATTTAAAGACTTAGACACCGACAGTGAGCTGAATAACCGCAGTATTAAACTGGCGTTAAAACAACTGCGCAAATTTGCCCGTACTGGCAGCGAGACCGAACTGGATTTGCATGGGACTATTCAGGCTACGTCCGAGCAGGCAGGCTGGCTGGATTTACGCTTTATCCGGGAGCGGCACAACGCGATAAAATTATTAGTTTTTTTTGATGTTGGCGGCTCGATGGATGATCATATCGAGCAGTGCCAGAAATTGTTTGCCGCGGTAAAAACCGAATTTAAGTATCTGGAATTTTTTTATTTTCATAACTGTGTTTATGAAGGGGTCTGGCGGGATAATAAACGCCGTTATACCGAGCAGATAAAAGTTGACGATATTATTCACACTTATGGCAGTGACTATAAGCTGATTTTTGTCGGTGATGCGACAATGGGACCCTACGAAATCGAGTATCCGGGTGGCAGTGTCGAGCATTATAATCAGTTACCGGGTAAAGTCTGGTTACAACGACTGACCCATCATTACCCAAAAGCAGTCTGGCTAAACCCGCAACCTGAGCAGTGGTGGAACCATTACTATTCCATTGAGATGATTAACCAGTTAATGACAAAGCGAATGTATCCGTTAACCCTGGACGGCCTGGCCAGGGCAATTAAAACGCTGGTTTAAGCTCAGCCACTAAATGTACTGAGGATGTGCGGTATGACTTCACCTTCGACCGGGGCTGTGGTGCTGAAAACGCGATTATGGCTTTGGCTGCTATGGTTGGCAGGCTTTTATGCGGTCTGGCTGTATTTAATGGCGGGTCTTGGCTATTGGTCGACAGCAGTAGCGCATTGGCCAATGGCGGTTGCGATGACCTTTGGCAGTTATGCCGCGGGGTCGACCCCAATGGGCGGCGGCACTGTCGGTTTTCCGGTATTAGTGTTACTGTTTGAGCAACCGGCAAGTTTAGGGCGGGACTTCAGTTTTGCTATTCAGTCTGTTGGCATGACCAGCGCCGCTATTTTTATTATGGCCCGGCGCCAGCCACTGGCCTGGGCCACGTTAAAAGGCGCCATGCTCGGCACACTGTTTGGTACACCTTTTGGCATTTTCTTTATTGCACCTTTTATTCCGGAACTTTGGATCAAGCTGTTGTTTGCCGTTATCTGGGCCAGTTTTGGTTTGCTGCATTTGTTACGGCTTAAAGAAATTGCCGGCCATATCGGCATGACAGAGTTTGACGAGCGCTGGGATTTTAAACTGGGTTTATGGATTGGCTTACTGGCAGGCGCAACGGTGGCTGCCGTCACCGGAGTTGGCATCGACATGGTGCTATATACCGCACTGGTGCTGCTGTGCCGGGCTGATTTAAAAATTGCCATTCCAACGTCGGTGGTTATTATGGCCTTTACCTCGGTACTGGGCGTGTTGGTTAAAACTGTTTCAGGTCAGGGGCTGGCCCCCGGGGTATTTGAAAACTGGCTGGCGGCAGCGCCGGTGGTGGCAATAGGCGCACCGCTGGGGGTGTTTATTGTTGCTAAAATTGGCCGTAAGCCGACGTTACTGGTCGTCGCCACCTTGTGTGTCGGTCAGTTTATCTGGACGCTATATGCTGAGCAGCAGCGGCTGGGTGTAAGTGGTATGGTGCTGGCAGTGCTGGCAGTTACTGTCTGTCTTGTCGGGTTTGAGCTGTTACGGCGCTGGGGCTCGGTATTAGTGGGCGAAAAAGAGACCCGCGCAGAGTCAGCAATGCTGGCAACTGCTCAGACGGCAAACCAGCCCAAACCGGGTCAGCTGACAGCCGTGCTGCGTTCGGGTGATCTGGATATAAAAGACAGGAACAGTGATGTTTAATATCCTCACTCAGATTGGTCTACCTTTAGCACTTATTCTTATTATGGCCGGTGTTGGTATGAGCTTGCGGCCAGCTGATTTCAGCCGGGTTTTTGCGGCACCTAAAGGCTTTCTTATTGGTGCAGCTGCACAGCTGATGCTACTGCCATTGGCAGCAATAGCGGTTATCGCGTTATTTGAGTTACAGGCAGAGCTGGCAATTGGCTTATTTATTTTAGCGCTTTGCCCCGGCGGCACGACCTCTAATCTGTACAGTTATTTGAGTAAAGCTGACGTCGGCCTGTCTGTATCGTTAACTGCTGTGGTGGGTTTAATTACGCCCTTTACCATTCCGTTACTGGCTGCCTGGGCTATTGTTTTTTATGGTGGTGCGGAATCTAACCTGCAGCTGCCGGTAATCCAAACCTGGTTAACCCTGATGATTGTCAGCGTCTTTCCGATCCTGGTGGGCATGTTGCTCCGGGCCCATTTTCCAGCTTTTGCCAAAGCCACAGAGCCTGTTATCAGTAAATTTTCAATAATCGTACTTTTACTACTTATCGTTAGTATTTCTGTTGATTTAGGCGATGATTTATGGCGTTTTATTGCGAAAGCCGGCCCGGCAGCGCTTACTCTTAACCTGATAACCATGCTGCTTGGTTATTTGCTGGGGAAGTGGCTGTTACAGCAGGAGCGCCAGGCCCGGACGATATGTCTGGAGGTGGGCCTGCAAAACGGCACCCTGGCACTGTTAATTACCACCGGTATATTACAAAGTTCGGCCATGTCGATAGCCCCCAGTGTCTATAGCCTGTTAATGTTTGGCAGTGCCTCGCTGTTTGCATTGTGGGCGCGGCGTAATATCAGCAACTGATTCAGTTATCAGCATCAAGCCAGGCTGCAATCTGTTTGGCGGGAAGGGCGCTGTTGTGGTTGCCGGGGTAACGGATTAGCGTTGTGATGTCGGCTTTAAATGCCCGGTACAGTGCCTCACTGCGCTCTGCTTTAATAATGTCGTCCTGTTCTGCCACCAGCAGCAGTACAGGACAGCTGATGTCAGCAGCAAAATAATGCGATTCAAAGCGGTCTTGCAGCAGCCAGCTGACTGGAATGTAAGGCATTTGCTGGCGGGCCACTGCTGTTAAGCTGTCAAAAGGCGTGATCAGTACCAGCTGCGAAACAGGTCGGCGCGCGGCCAGTTGTACTGCGACACCCGTGCCTAAACTGCGGCCAATTACGGTAAATTGACGATGCTGATGTTGCAGCGTGTCAAATAACGCCAGGGCATCAGCAACCAACGCCTGCTCTGAAGGGCTGCCGCTACTACCACCATAGCCACGGTAATGCATCAGATAAATGGCGTGCTCAGCGAAGGCTGCAGCGAATTCGGGCAGTGAAACGCTGACATCTTCAGCATTACCACCAAAGTACAGCAGCGCCTGTTTGCTGTTAAGCGGCCGCTGGCTTATCAGCACAGTTGCGTTGGGCTGTTTCAATACCAGCGGATCTGCAGCCGGCAGCTCTGCCGGTACCGGAAAGTAGATCAGCTGGCGCTGTAACAGGTATAGCACCAGACAAAGCAGACCATAGCCTGCCACCAGATAAACCACAATGGTCAGCAGATTTCGCATAAGACTCACCATTGCTGACAAACACGGATTATCAGCTTAACTTAATTA
>NZ_JAWVZF010000211.1:0-3849 GCF_033722355.1 Arsukibacterium sp.
GCGCTTTACTGACACTGCAAACAGGTTAAAAGCATTAAGACCCGACGCTACTGCTGAAATTGCTCAGCTTGAAGAGCTGTTTAATCAATGGCTGAATGACGTGGCGAAGCCTGTGATTGCTGCCCGGCAGCAATCGCCTGGCAGACTGGATTCTTACGGTGGTAATGCGCTGTATCATCTGAAAAAAATGAAAGGGTTGCTGGATGATTCGGCCTCGGTTATTTCACCTGAGCAACAAGCTCAGCTAACCGAGTTTTCCCGGCTGATTACAGAAGCGGCAACGCTGAGTATTCCGACAGCAAATGCAGCAGGCTGGGCGCAATTGCTGGCATGGGAGCAGCAATTGCAGCAACTGATAAACGGGAGAGAATTCAACATAGAGCAGGCTTTGCCGGTTATCGGGCAAATAGAAGATAAACTTAATGAGCTAACGCATCTGGCGCTTGAAAACGAGTATCAGGCCATTCAGATTATTGCATCGGGTGCCGGGAAAAAACTGATTGATGAAATAAGACCCGTATTCAGCAACAAGTAACTAACGAAGAGCAGCAACTGCAACAGTTATCGGCGAACAATCATGAACTGATGATTAGAGCAGGCTGGCAGTCGCTGGCGCTGCCTGTTGTCAGTTTAATCCTGGGGATGCTGCTTATTTTGCTGATCCAGTCCGAAGTACTGCGGGCCATTGCCGCTTTGCGAAACGGCGCACACCGGATCACACAGGGACAGCTTGATACCCGGGTAGTCAATAAACGTTCAGATGAATTAGGACAGCTGACCCTAAGCTTTAATCAAATGGCTGCACAATTACAAACCGTGCACCAAGAAATGCAGGCGCTGGAAAGCATGCAGTCGATGTTAGCCTCTTCGCAAACCGTAGCCGAGGCCTATGATGCCGCCATGCGGGTATGTAAAAGGTTGCTGCCTCGGATTAACGGCGCCTTTTACGCCATTGCCGCCTCGAGAAATTTAACTGAAATGGTAAATCATTGGGGTGATGCCGCTCACCTTAACAGCCTGTTTGCGCCTAAAGAATGCCGGGCATTAAGAACAGGGCGGATGCATGCTGCAACCGAAAATTCTGTTGAGGTATTTTGCCAGCATATGGCGGCTGGAACCCGGGCCAGCGTTTGTATACCGCTGACAAGTGGCGATGAGAGTCTGGGATTGATGTTGTTAGCCGTTTCGCCGGACAGCGCAATAACTGATATAACAGAGCAGGAAAAACAGCTGGCATTGACGATAGCGGATATGTTGTCGCTGGCGCTGAATAATATCCGGCTGAGCGAAAAACTGCATGCTCAGTCAATCAGGGATCCATTAACCGGCTTGTATAATCGCCGGTATCTGGAAGAAACAATGAAGCGGGAACTGGCGCGCTCTGTCCGTCAGGCCAAGCCGTTATCAGTGGTGGCACTGGATGCGGATTATTTTAAAAAGTTTAACGATCAGTTTGGCCATGATGCCGGTGATAAGGTGCTAAAGGAAATTGCCGAGCAGATGCGCCAGGTGGTGCGTCCATCCGATTTGGCCTGCCGGCTTGGCGGTGAAGAATTTCTGCTGGTAATGCCTGATGCTGATACCGAAATCGCGATCGAGCGGGCAGAGCAGTTAAGAACCCGGATAGCCGCAGTAGTGTTGCATTATCAGGGCCGCTCTTTAGGGCATATTACTGTGTCATTAGGGGTGGCTACTGCGCCAATTCATGCAAAGTCTGCAGCGGAGTTGTTACAAAAGGCCGATGCGGCGCTTTATCTTGCCAAGCACAATGGCCGGAACAAAGTAGAAATAGCCACCGTCCTGGCTGCCAGCAGTTGAATAAAAGCGCAAATGCGCGGCTGTAACTAGACGTCTAAACGTATAGATGTTGACATTACCGGTGGTTTTACGCAACATAGCCGTTATGTCAGTAAAGCGGATGCGGCTATGCCTGTTAAAGTGATCGACCAATTGCCAGCGGTAGAAGCCTTATCGGCTGAAAATGTGTTTGTGATGACCGAAAGTCGGGCACAGTCGCAGGATATCCGGCCTTTGAAGATTGCGATTTTAAACCTGATGCCAAATAAAATTGCCACTGAGTTGCAATTGCTGCGCTTACTGGCGAACAGCCCGTTGCAGGTCGATGTTGATTTGCTGCGGATTGATGATCATGTCAGCAAAAATACCCCGCCAAGTCACTTAAACTGTTTTTACCGCTACTTTTCAGAAGTGCAGCAACAGAAGTACGATGGCTTAATTATTACCGGTGCGCCGCTCGGGCTGGTGGACTATGAAGAGGTCACGTATTGGAATCAGTTTGGTGATATTCTGCGCTGGGCTGATAATAATGTCACGTCGACCCTGTTTTTATGCTGGGCGGCGCATGCCGCGTTGTATCAGTATTATGGTTTGCAGCGGGAAATTCGTGGTGAAAAACTATCCGGGGTTTACTGGCAACAGGTTACTGAGCCGTTGTCTCCGCTGGTGCGCGGCTTTGATCCTGAATTTTTAGTGCCGCACTCGCGTTATGCTCAGGTACCCAAGCAAAAATATCAGCAGCATGAAGATTTACATATTCTGGCTGAGGCCGATGTTACCGGCGCTTATTTATTACAGAACAGCAGTGGCAGCCGGGTATTTGTGACTGGTCATCCGGAGTACGATTTAACCACGCTGGATGATGAATATCAGCGTGACCTGGCCGCCGGCCTGACGCCTAAAGTACCTGAAAATTATTACCGCGATAATGACCCGTTGCAGCGGCCGCAGAAGCGTTGGCAAAGTCATGCATTTTTATTATTCAGCAACTGGCTGAACTATTATGTATATCAGGCCACGCCGTTTGAATTAAGCCAGATTGGACAAAGCGCTGAGCTACCTCGTGTTTGAAAGTTTTTGAATAATAAAGAGCATTTTATGACCGCAAGACTGACCCCCGAACAATTTCGTAAGCTGCTTGCCGAGCGTATTTTTATTCTCGATGGCGCGATGGGCACCATGATTCAGCAGCACCGGCTGGAAGAAGCCGACTATCGCGGCAGTGAGTTTGCTAACTGGCCCTGCGATGTTAAAGGCAATAATGATTTACTGGTATTAACCCAGCCCGGTTTGATTGCTGATATTCACCGGCAGTATCTGCTGGCCGGGGCCGACATTGTCGAAACCAACAGTTTTAATGCGACCACCATTGCGATGGCGGATTATCAGATGGAAGGGTTATCAGCGCGGATTAATCGCGAGGCTGCGGCATTAGCCCGTAAAGTATGCGATGAGATAACGACCCTTGAGCCAGACAAACCCCGCTTTGTTGCCGGTGTGCTCGGCCCCACTAACCGTACGGCATCGATCTCACCTGATGTCAATGACCCTGGCTTTCGTAATGTCAGCTTTGATGAGTTAGTAAATGCTTACACTGAATCTACTCATGCGTTAATCGAAGGTGGCGCCGACATTATTATGCTGGAAACCATTTTCGATACGTTAAATGCCAAAGCCGCCGCGTTTGCTGTGCTGCAGGTGTTCGATGAAGTGGGTTTTAAGCTACCGGTGATGATCTCCGGTACCATTACCGATGCCTCGGGCAGAACCTTATCTGGCCAGACGACCGAGGCGTTTTACCATAGCCTGGCGCATATTGAGCCGGTTTGCTTTGGTCTTAACTGTGCGTTGGGCCCCGATTTACTGCGGCCTTATGTCGAGACCTTGTCAGGTATCTCAGAAGCTTATGTATCAGTGCATCCGAATGCCGGCCTGCCCAATGAGTTTGGTGAGTATGATTTAGGTGCAGCAGAGATGGCTGCAGAGATTGCCGACTGGGCCGCACAGGGGTTTTTAAATATCGTCGGTGGCTGTTGCGGTACAACGCCAGAA
>NZ_JAWVZF010000212.1:0-3819 GCF_033722355.1 Arsukibacterium sp.
GCGGCTGTTTAAAAGCCAGATAAATAAATACAAAGTTGGCAGTCAGAAACACCACTAAAAAGCCCAGCATGCCCAGTACCCAGGGATTTTTTAATGCTTGGGGATTATCCTGCGAAATGCCCATTATTGCGGTCCCATAAACACGGTTTCGTAACGACTATTTAAAGCTGGATTATCGATCACTTCAGCTTCGAAGTAGAGCGGCATAGCTGGCGCAGTTACTTGTTCAGATGGTACCCGCACCAGCGCCTGTATCGGTACAACATGACCCGGCGCCACTCTGACCGGTTCACCAAATTCCTGTAATTTAGCCCCATCTACACCCGCCACCTGATAACGCACTGAAATCATTTCTTTAGTTTTATTGAGCATTTTCAGTGTGTAACGGTTTTGTATCGAGCCATCACTCAAGGTGACATATAAAGGTTGACGATTATGGGTGACCTTAAATTCGGTTGGCGAGAGACTGGCAAAACCGTAAATAACCCCACCCAGTGCCATCAGCAAAATTAACGAATAAATAACGACCCTTGGGCGCAAATATAGCGGCACCGATTTACCGTTATGGTGCAGCTCTTTGTAGGATGCATAGCGAATGAGACCACGCGGCTGATTGGTTTTATCCATAATCGAATCACAGGCATCAATACACATGCCACAGGTGATGCAACCTTCTTGCTGGCCTTTACGGATATCAATACCGGTCGGACACACCGCCACACACATCCGGCAATCAATACAACTGCCTTTACTCTCATCAACCGCACCACGCTTTAATTTGCCGCGTGGTTCACCCCGCTCAGCATCATAAGCAGGCAACACCGTATCCTGATCATACATAACGCCCTGAAGACGTGCATATGGACATAACCAGAAACAAACCTGTTCTCGCATAAACCCGGCAAAGATATAGGTGCCGGCAGTGAACATACCCAATACAATCCATGCTGCCGTTGAGGCTTGCAGGGTAAAGTAGTCATGCCAAAGCTGATAAGCATCGGTAAACCAGGCAGCAAAAGACACCCCTGTTAACAAAGCAATCACCAGCCAGAGAGTATGTTTGGTAGTAATACGCACTGCTTTATTAATGGTCAGCGGTGACTGACGGAATTTCATTGCTTTTGGTGGGGTATCACCTTCGAGACGGGTCTCGATAAAGGTATAGATATCGGTCCAAACGGTCTGGAAACAAAAATAACCACAAAACACCCGACCGGCAATACTGGTAACGGCTGCCAGTAAAATAGCAAAGAACAGCAGCGTCAGTGACAACATCCAGATGTCTTGCGGATAGATAGTGATATTGAATAAATTGAATTGGCGGTTAGGGATATCGAACAAAACAGCCTGTTCACCATTCCACCGTAAATATGGCCCGAGGAAAAAGATCAGCCACACTGACATGCCATACCATTTAAGCATACGGAACCGGCCGCCCAGTCGTTTGGCTACGACTTTATTGCCGCCAGCATTGACATCCCAGTCTGAGACATCTTTATAAATACCTGAGACGTCAATTGGCACGCCTTGTTGTTGAGACACTAGGCTTTCCTCACAGCTGTAACCCCCGGATTGTAGCACGGCAGTAAAATATCAAAATTTGCTGATTACAAAATTCAGATAAGAAAAAACCGACATAAAAGCCGGTTTCTTCCTTGAAATACATAACAGCTAGTTAGCCTTCATCGCTGCTGTCTTCCATGTTTTTAATAATTTTGTAGGCAATAACACCAATGACCGCTATGGTCAGAACTACTGAGACAATGGCGCCTATAGCAACCGCATCCATAAGCCTTCTCCTGTATCCAATACGACTGTCTGCTCAGTCATTTATTACCCCTGTCTTACTCACCACCACCTAACTGGTGAACATAGACAGCCAATTTCTTAATCTCGGTTTCACTTAGACGCTGGGTTTCTGTGCCGTCGTATTCCGGCTCTTCATCCCATTCTTCAGCTTCCAGTTTAACAGCCAGCTTTTCATTCCAGCCCGGCATGACCGCTATACGGGTTTTTGGGTCATTTGTATCGTTAACACCATGCAAAATCGTATGACGAATTTCGTCCGGTTCGCCGGAAAAACGCCAGATTTTATCAGACAGATTAGCAGAACCTAATTGCTGGATACCCTGCGCCTCTGGCCCATGACAGGCGACACAACCTTTATCATTGTATAGTTTCCAGCCGGCATCTGTTGCCTGACCTTCAGATCTATTAATTACAAACTGAACAAGTTGATCCACCTCTTCGTCTGTCAATAATTCTTTATGTGCAGGCATCATGCCCTGACGACCTTTTGCCAGTGTTTCGACAATTTTGCCAACGCTGCCACCATATAACCAGTCATCGTCAGCCAGAACTGGATAACCTGAACCCTCAGGGGGTATACCACCCGTTCCGTGACAGGCAGCACAGTTATCTCCGTAAAGTACCTTACTGGAGCCGACTGCATAGTTACGCAGTTCTTCATCTTCAAGGATTTCTTCGGCACTCATGGCTGCAAGTTGATCTTCAAATGGTGCACGTTTGGCTTCGACCTCAGCCAGGTTTTCTTTGTACTCTTCGATTTGTGTCCAGCCCAACAAGCCATCAGTACTATCATTTACTAACGGTAATGACGGATACAGAATAAAATATACCAAGACTAATAAACCGCTCAGATACAGGGCAATAATCCACCAGCGTGGTGGTGGGTTGGTTAGCTCTGTTATACCATCCCACTCATGGCCCGTATCCGGACATTCATGCGGATTTTTGTCGTTATCAGCCATCTTTTTTCTCCGAATTACCTTCAGCGTCATCGTCAAGTGGTAAGTTACGATGAGCTTCCAATTTGTCTTTATTTTTTGGGCGTAACACCCATATGTACATACCCAGCATTAGCAAGAAAATGATGACTGTCAGAATCGTACCGATCCAATCATTTAACGTCATCGCTCCCCAATTTGTCTCAAAATAAGACTGGAGTTTACTCACGATAATCTCTGCCTGGTTCAAATTTCACCATGGTGCCCAATACTTGCAAGTAGGCAACTAAAGCCTGCATTTCAGTTTTACCCTCGACCGCCTCGGCAGCGCCCAGGATATCTTCTTCAGTGTAAGGTACTCCCAACGTTTTCATTGCTTTCACACGTTTTTCGATACCTTCACCATCAATAGTGGCATCATCGAGCCATGGGTAACGTGGCATAATCGATTCCGGCACAACACTGCGCGGATCACGTAAATGTTGAATATGCCAAGCATCTGAATACTTACCACCTACGCGAGCCAAATCAGGACCGGTACGCTTGGAACCCCACTGGAAAGGATGATCATATTTTGATTCAACCGCCAGCGAATAATGACCATAACGATCTTTTTCATCGCGGAAGGGACGCACCATCTGTGAATGACACAAATAACAGCCCTCACGCTGATATATGTCACGACCCGCTAATTCCAGTGCGGTATAGGGACGAACACCTTTTAACTCTTCATATTCCGGAAACACATCATCTTCAAATGTGGTATCTAAGTAGAACAAGGGCACGATTTCAACAATACCGCCAACCGACACTACCAGTGCCGTTGCCAGAGCCAAGCCCCATACATTCTGCTCAACCCATTCCTGGAAGCTAACGCGCTTATTTTTTTTGTGTTTAGCCATTCCGATTTCCTCAAATATTCGCTGCAGTGGCCAGTTCAGCAGACGGTTTAGCGATTGCCTGACGAATAGTAACGGTGACGTTGTAAAGCATGATCACAGCACCTGCGAAGAAAATGAAACCACCGACGGCACGCATCGCGTAATAAGGATGCATTTGCGCAACAGATTCC
>NZ_JAWVZF010000213.1:0-3803 GCF_033722355.1 Arsukibacterium sp.
GCCTGTTGTTCGAACATCTGCATGGCCTCATCTTCATATTTAGCGCTCAGCGTATCGCTGTTTCCTTTCCGGCTAGGCAGCATGCAATGCCCCATCCCGCCGATTTTCAGCCGGGGATGCCACATGGTTATCGCGACGCAGGAGCCCAGAATCGTCCGGATACAACAGGGCTCATCGGCAAAATAAAACTCACCCGGCTGTAAAAAGATATCGATGGCACTGTCACGTAAATCTTTCATATTACGGCTTTTGATAAATTGATGGCGTAATAAGTTTCAGTGCTTCAGTAACCCCGTTCAGGCTCTCTGATAAACTGACGATAAAGTAACCTCCGCTTCTTAATAACGGCAGCATGTTAGCCACCACTTTTTGTTTGGTTTCCTGATCAAAATAGATCATCACATTGCGCAGAAAAATCACATCGAACAGCCCCAGATCGGGAAAGGGCGAGATTAAATTAATTTGTCTGAACTGAATTTTCTCCCGCAGCTGTTTATTAATGATAAAAGTCCCCTCCTGGTTACCAATACCTTTTAAACAATATTTCTGCAGCAACGGTTTAGGGATATTGGTAGCGCGGCTTAACGGGTAATGGCCACTTCTGGCCTGTTCCAGCACCTGATTACTGATATCTGAACCCAGCAGTTGCCAGGCATTAACCGGCAGATGCTCTGCCAGCACCATTGCCAGGCTATAGGGTTCTTCGCCACTGGAACTGGCAGCACTCCAGATCCGGAACGGTCTGCCAGCACTGGCGTGCGGCAGGATCTGCTGACTTAGAAACTCAAAATGCTTGGGCTCTCGAAAAAAATAAGTTTCATTGGTGGTCAGTAAATCCAGTGCTAACTGCAATTCTGCAGGATGCTCACCACCTATAATCAGTGAAAAATATTCGCCATAACTGGTCAGCTGAAAATGCTTTAACCGTTTAAACAGCCGCCCGGCCACCAGGGCTTTTTTAACAGGACTGAGTTTGATACCTGCTGTCTGGTACAGCCAGCGCTGAAAATTATCAAATTCTTTATCTTTCAGCACGATATCCATCTGGCACTCCTGTTAGCCACTGCGGCGTTTAAACTCAAGCCCCGGCGCGATATCGCCACTAGTTACTAGGTGGCAACATCAGCCAGCATCGACATTTCATCCACTGACAATACTTTGCTGACATTCAGCAGAATAACAAATTTGCCGTCCACCTTTGCCATGCCACTGATAAAGTCGGCCCGGATCCGGGCACCAAAGCTTGGCGCCGGCTCAATTTCGCTGCCCGGAATTTCCAGCACCGCTGAGACGGCATCTACCATCAGGCCAATATCCTGCACGCCGCCATCCACTTCAACTTCGATAATAACGATACAACTGCGCCGGGTGACTTCTGACGCGTTGCGGCCAAACCGGGCGGATAAATCCACGACCGGCACTACCGCGCCACGCAGATTTATAACCCCCCGGATAAACGCCGGCATCATCGGTACTGTGGTCAGATTGCTATACTCCAGTATTTCTTTGATATGCAGAATGCCAATCGCGAACATTTCGCCCGCCAGCTGAAATGTCAGATACTGTGCGTCTTCGTCTTGCTCTGTGTGACGCTGATCAACGGTTATCGTGGTGCCCATTGCAGCCTCCGGTTAAAAACGGGTGAATTCAGTCTCATCAGTTTTCATTGTGGTTGTAGGCTTAGCGCGGTTTGGCTTAACCGGTGGTTTGGTTTTCGCTGGTTTTACCGCAGGTAATCTGTCAGTGGCTGCAGCCCCCCCCTCTATCCGGAAGAAGCTCATCGTCTGTTGCAGTTGTTCCGCCTGACTGCTCAGCTCTTCTGACGTTGCTGCCAGCTCCTCACTGCTGGAGGCATTTTGCTGGGTAATCTGATTAAGCTGGTTCATTGCCGAATTAATCTGGCCAACACCGGATGCCTGCTCTTCTGATGCAGCACTGATTTCCTGTACCAGATCAGAGGTTTTATTGATTGACGGCACCATGGCGTCGAGCAACCGGCCGGCTTTTTCAGCTAAGCCAACACTGCTTGATGACAACTCGCCAATTTCCTGGGCTGCCACCTGGCTGCGCTCCGCCAGCTTGCGCACTTCAGCTGCCACCACGGCAAAACCTTTACCGTGCTCACCGGCCCGCGCCGCTTCGATTGCCGCATTCAGCGCCAGCAGGTTAGTCTGATAGGCAATATCATCAATAATGCCGATCCGCTGCGCTATCTGCTTCATGGCGGCCACGGTCTGCTGCACCGATTCCCCCCCCTCTGTCGCTTCATTGGCGGCTTTGCTGGCCATGCCATCAGTGACTTTGGCATTTTCGGTGTTCTGATTAATACTGGCGCTCATTTGCTCAATAGAGGCACTGGTTTGTTCGACACTGGCGGCTTGTTCGCTGGTGGCCTGACTCATTGATTGGGCCGTGGCGCTGACTTCCTCAGAGGCACTGGCCAGGTTATCTGCTGAATTTCGCACTTCAGCAATAATATGGCTTAATTTCGCCACCATATTCTGCATAGCACTCATCAGCATGCCGGTTTCATCTTTAGAGTTAACCTCAATTCTGGCCGTTAAATCACCGTCAGCCAGCTTACCAGCAACCTCCGAGGCATTAATTAGCGGTTTAGAGATAATTCTGGCAATAAACAGCGCCAATGCCAGACCAATAATCAGGGCCGTTATCAGCGCCACAATAATCGCCATCCGGGCACTGCTGTACAGCTCATCACCACGGGCACTAGCCGCATTGCCACCGTCTGAGTTAAACTGAACCATCTGATTGATATCAGTAGCCGTCTTGTTAAACTGCTGTTTTTGCTCGCCAAGCATCAGCGCTTTTGCCTCTTCAGCTCTGCCTTGCTGCGCCAGCTGTTCGCGGTTTTCACTCAGCGCCAGATATTTATTCCAGCTGGCCACAAAAACCTCATACAGGCGGCGCTCATCCTGATTGGTAATTAAATCTTCATAAATCTGACTACGTTTATCTAATTCCCCGGCCATTTCTTCTGCTTCCTGTTCAGCAGCCGTGCGCTCTGCAGCGGTTTCAGCAAGCAGTTGATCCATCTCCCGTAACCGGTATTGGGACGCATAGTAGCGTATGCCCTGGGCCGCCCGCATGGCCGGCATCCAGTTTTCGGCCATCTCTGTTGACGTGCTATTAACCAGCGCCAGCTGGTTAATAGAAAACAGGCCTATAAAGGCAGTAAGTGCCAGCACCACCAGAAAAGAGCTGATTAATTTAGTCGCTATTTTCAGATCATAAAACCATTTCATGTTAATTCCCTTCTTAATGGCGAAGCGTTGGCGAAGAGCTCGCCAGCGGCTGCGTTGATGGTTGAGTTAACAATTCAGGCTGCTGATCCCGCGAGTCAGTCAGTTGCTGAATTAACGACGGGATATCCAGAATCAGTGCCACCTCACCGCTACCTAAGATGGTGGAACCACTGATACTGTTTAACGTGCTGAATAATTTGCCAAGCGGTTTAATAACTGTTTGCAGCTCGCCCTGCAGCTCATCGACCACTAAACCGGCTTTCTGGCCTGCGGTTTTTACCACTACTACATTTTGACGACGACCGGGGCTGCCACTGGCTGCAAAATACTCCCGTAAAAACACCAGCGGTAATACTTCGCCCCGTAAATTAATGTAGTGACTCATTTCACTGCTGCGCTGCTGTACTGACTCAGACAGTTCAATACATTCCTGCACCATATCCAGGGGCACCACATAGCTTGCCTCACCGACCCCCACCAGAAAGCCATCAATAATGGCCAGGGTCAGCGGCAACCGGATGCGGACCGTAGTGCCTTTAC
>NZ_JAWVZF010000214.1:0-3780 GCF_033722355.1 Arsukibacterium sp.
AAGTGCGTTAAAAACTGTTTCCGACAGTTTTTTGCCTGGTGGCAATAGCGCTGTGGAACCACCTGAACCCATTCCGAACTCAGAAGTGAAACGCAGCTGCGACGATGGTAGTGTGGCATTCGCCATGCGAGAGTAGTACACCGCCAGGCTCCCAATAATGCCAAAGAGCCCACTCAGTCGAGTGGGCTTTTTTGCATCGAAACAGGCGAGCGTAGTACACCGCTGGTAGGCCAGCCCCGCAGCCTCCCAATTCAATAAAACAGCCCCTCTCGAAAGAGCAGGGGCTTTTTTATTCGCTGTGAAATTGCGCTATGTATTTATCAGCCTTACAATGGCGGCATACAATATCAGTGGCCTTACTATGCATATCCTCCATGATCAGCCCGCAGAGTTTTATTCTACTTTTCGTTTAAAAACCCGCCTGGCTACCGTTATCGAAGTAGACAATGTGACAGAACTGGCGCGGCTGGATATAACTTCGTCACCGCTGGTTTTGGGTGAGGGTAGCAATACCATTTTTCTGGAGCCACTAAGCCGGCCTATCATTCGTTTTACTGGTACTGCCATCACTGAAAGCTGGCTGCATGCAGACAAGTGTTTACTTCATGTCGAAGCAGGCTATAACTGGCACCAGCTGGTTAGCGACACTGTTGACAGGCAGCTATGGGGGATTGAGAACCTTGCGTTGATCCCAGGATCAGTCGGTGCGGCTCCGGTACAGAATATTGGCGCATATGGTATCGAATTCGCAGACGTATGTGTGTATGTTGATTTTTTTTCGTGGCGGACCAGAAGCATACAAAGACTAACCCCGGAACAGTGTCAGTTCGGCTACCGGGACAGTATTTTCAAGCAACAGCTATCTGGCGACGGGATAATCGTCGCTGTTGGCATCATGTTATCGACAACAGCTAAGCCTGTGTTGAGTTACCAGGGCCTCGACAGACTGGCGGCGACCTGTTCTATTAACGATATCTTTGATCAAGTGATAGCGACGCGTAAAAGTAAGCTACCTGATTACCGGGAAATCGCTAACTGTGGTAGTTTTTTTAAAAATCCGGTGATCAGTGTGGCGGAGTATCACCAATTAAAATTAACCTATCCTGCTATGCCGGGTTTTATACTTGCTGATAACACCGTTAAAGTCCCTGCTGCCTGGCTTATAGATCAGCAAGGATTAAAAGGCTACCGGCTGCACGATGTCGGCTGCTATTTAAGACAGCCTCTGGTGTTAATTAATTATGGCAATGGCACCTCTGAGGATTTACTCGCTTTAATTACGTTAATTCAAGATAAAGTGAGAACCGCTTATCGGATACACCTTGAACCCGAGGTCAGGTTACTGGACAGCAATGGACACCAATATGTCTAAAACCAATCTGGTCAACCAGCGTCAGTTACTGCAGTATCTGGCAGATGGCAAATTCTACTCTGGCCAATGGCTTGCAGAGCAGCTCGGGGTTAGCCGGACCGCTGTCGCAAATTATCTTAACGAACTTAAACAACATGGCCTTGAGATATTCAGTGTTAAGGGCCGTGGCTATAAATTAACCCAGGCTATTCAATTACTGGATGCTCATAAGATTAACAGCCTGCAGCGAGACGGCAGTCCGCAAATTTTGGTGCAGCATATTACCGACTCAACAAACTGTCAGCTCTTGCAGCGACTGCAAGCCGGTCAGAAACTACAGCCGGGCAGTGTTATTGTTGCTGAAGCGCAGTCCGCAGGGCGTGGCCGGCATGGCCGGGCCTGGTATTCTCCTTTTGGTACGAACCTGTATTTTTCCTGTTATTGGCGATTGGAACAAGGTATGCCTGCAGCCATGGGATTAAGTCTGGTTGTCGGGCTGGCGATCTGCCGGTTACTGCAGCGTCAATATCAGGTCAAAGCGCAGATTAAATGGCCTAACGATATTTACGTTAATAACAGAAAGCTGGCTGGTATTCTGGTTGAACTGGCAGGTCAGGTCGATGCTGGTTGCGATGTCGTTATCGGTATTGGTTTAAATATCGGTATGCCTGAACATAGCAAGCAGTATATTGACCAGCCCTATACCGATCTTCGTGCTGTATCGTTGCAACCGGTTGAACGAAACAGCTTAGTTGTGCAGTTGCAGCACGAGCTCAGCTCCATATTGCAGGAGTTTGCTATCACGGGGTTTGCACCCTTTGTAACTGAATTTAATCAGCACGATGTGTTTAACAACCGTAAGGTCAGTTTACTGGCAAAGTCGCCGATATCAGGGGTATGTCGTGGTGTGGATAAACATGGCGGCATCATTATCGATAGCGGGCATGCAACAGACGTTTATTATGGTGGTGAACTCAGTTTACGCTCAGGAGACTAAATGTATTTATTGCTGGATATTGGTAATACCCGTGAAAAAGCTGCGCTGTTTGATCAAGGGGAAATCCGCACGTTGTCACATCTGACAGCAGATACTTTAAAGACGTTACCCCTGGCAGCCGTTTATTTCGCTTGCGTTGCTGATGATAGCAGATTGTCCGCATTACAAAAGCGCCTGGCGCTTGACCACTTACCCTGGCATCAAATCAGCTCACAGGCAAAAGCCTTTGGCGTAACTAACAGTTATGCTGAGCCTCAGCGGCTTGGCGTGGATCGCTGGCTGGGGCTGCTAGCTGCCAGCCGGCTTTATAGAGGTCAATCTGTAATGATTGTCGATGCCGGAACGGCGCTGACCATTGACTGGCTGGATAAAGAGGGAAATCATCTGGGTGGCTGGATAATGCCGGGGCTGCGTTTGCAGCAGCAAAGTGTAGTGCAGCAAACGGCGAAGGTATTCAATACAGAGCCAATTGATGCTCAACTTCTGCCCGGGACAGAAACAGTATCATGCTTGCAAAATGGTTGTCTGGCAGCACTTACCGGCGCAATCCGGCAAGGCTGGTTGTTAGAAAAAGCTCAGGTTCTGGTGTTCACCGGCGGCGATGCGCCCTCCCTTATATCATATCTTCCTGATCTAGATATCAGCCCTGAGCCTTTACTGATTTTTCAGGGTCTTGCCCGATATATTGACCAGTAAAGGCTAATTTGCGCAGGAATTGAGCGGTCAGACAAGAAAAACCGTGTTTTTTGCTTTTTTCTGTTGCGCCCCTCCGAGCATTCTACTAGAATTCGCACCCACTGACGTAGTGCCGCTTTAGCTCAGTTGGTAGAGCAACTGACTTGTAATCAGTAGGTCATCCGTTCGACTCGGATAAGCGGCACCATTAGTGGAGGGGTTCCCGAGTGGCCAAAGGGATCAGACTGTAAATCTGCCGGCACTGCCTTCGAAGGTTCGAATCCTTCCCCCTCCACCATTCAGTCAGTCAAATAGCTACGAGTAGGCCGCGGGCATCGTATAATGGCTATTACCTCAGCCTTCCAAGCTGATGATGCGGGTTCGATTCCCGCTGCCCGCTCCACAACATGTTACTTGCTGATATAGCTCAGGCGGTAGAGCGCATCCTTGGTAAGGATGAGGTCCCCAGTTCGATTCTGGGTATCAGCACCATCTTGTACGCCTCTCGTTTATACAACGCATTTTTTAAAACCGCCGTTTTGTTTAATAAGGGTTACTTATGGCTAAGGCTAAATTTGAACGCGTAAAACCGCACGTAAACGTAGGTACCATCGGCCACGTTGACCACGGTAAAACTACTCTGACAGCTGCTATCACTAACGTATTAGCTAAGACATACGGCGGTCAGGCATTTGCTTTCGATCAAATCGACAAAGCACCGGAAGAAAAAGCCCGTGGTATTACTATCAACACTTCA
>NZ_JAWVZF010000215.1:0-3725 GCF_033722355.1 Arsukibacterium sp.
CCAGTTGGCGCCACGAATGGCCAGGTTAAGTAACAGGCTGTCGTCATAGAATAAGCCGGGATCGCCAAAAAAAGTGTTGCCGTATTCGGCTGTTGCCGGTTCTGCCGCACGCAGGGCTACAGTGACATTCTGCTCGGCAGCGCTGGCAGCGAGCAGCGACCAGATAGTTTCAATATTAACCACGGTACTGATAATGCCCCAGTAGTTATTATCGGGAATAAACAATGGTAACCGGTAAATAAAGGCCTGCCCGCCCTGTACCAGCCTTACCGGCCCTATCAGCCTTGCCTGTCCGCTCTGGATAACCTCTGCAATTGCCGGCCACTGGTCAGGTAAATCAGGATAATATAAATTCAACGCCCGCTCATTGCCGGCCAGTGGGTAAATATATTGCAACCGGTTGCCAGGGGCTAAACCAATATTACGGATATGTTTGGCTTGTTCTACCAAGCCAGGCAGTAAAATATCCAGCTCGGCTTTATCGATTTCACCGCTACTGGCTTTGACATAAGAAGCCAGTCCCACGGTTAAATACAGCGGAATATTGAGTTCTGACTCAAGTAATGCTTTCAGCTGGCCGGCACTGGCCACTTCATGGCGTAATTGCTGGCTACGAATAAGCTGCTGTTCATGGTTTACCAGTACTTCCGTTGCAACCATGGCGGCTGCAGCCAGCATCGCTATTAACACCCAGTGCCAATAACGCAATGCATTGAAAAAACCCACCATTTAACCCGGCTCCTGAGCCACAATAACGTTACTCTAGCTTGTCGCCGACGGCGGTGCAATCATCGCCATAAAACTGTTTGCCTAAAAAACGCACTGTCAGGTAATAGACTTACAGTAAAAGCCTGTCTATAATGCGCGCTCGCACCAAAGTGCGACGGTTGCACCCGTAGCTCAGCTGGATAGAGCGCTGCCCTCCGGAGGCAGAGGTCTCAGGTTCGAATCCTGACGGGTGCGCCATAAACAAAACAACCACCGCAGGGTGTTTTTTTTGTTTATGCTTCCCCCCAGGAAGCGAACCGTTAGGTTCGACCAAATCGTCGGGAACGATTTGGAACAGCTTTAGCTGGCTCAAAGGGCGAGTATCAGGATGATACGAGTAATCCTGACGGGTGCGCCAAAACAATCAACCACTTACGCTAAAGCGAAGTGGTTTTTTTGTTTAATGTGCCACGATTGTGCCATGTTTGTGCCCGCATAAAAAAATCTCTACGCAAAACCTTCTGTAAAATGACCTCTGCTCTAAAAACTGAACCGCTGGTTCTTAGCTGAGTGAAGTTTTCTGACATAAAAATGAAATCTGCTACCCGTAACATTAGCGTACACATCAGAAATATCCGCACTGTTCAGAGCTGTTGCTAGCCATTAATCTGGCTACACTGAAACAGAGCCTAAGGAGAAAGCTATGGATAATGATGTAATCCAACTTGAAAAGCAGAGCCTGGAAGCCCTGCGTCACAACTACCCTCAATTACAAAAGCTTAGCGGCAGCATTATGTTTGTCGCGGAAGCTGACTCGCCTATGCTAACCGCTACGGCCTGGCACCTGGCAGAAGCAGATAACCTGATGCTAAAACAAGCCGGTGTAAAAGGCGCTATTTTAGAATTGTTGGATACTCTGGTGGAACAGCGCAAGCAACAGCGTATCCGGCCAAACCGGCAAGGTCGCTTGCTGCTTAATGCCGGCCAGTTAGGTGTTGAGTGGTTAAGCGATGACAGCAATTCGCTGTTAGCTTACAAGAATGCGAGTTAATTACTTATTCAAAACGCATGCCGCTTAACTTCATCTAAATTCGCCACCATAATCTGCTGCGCCTCCGGGCGCGCTTCTATTTTTGCCAGGTCCAGGTTTAGTGCCTGCACAGCATAGGGGACCAGGCAGAACGACGGCAGAGTAGCCAGCTGTTCAGGTTACAAAGTTTTACAGATAGCAGCATATGAAAACATCGATAATTGCAGCTGAGTGATACCGACGCTGGACCTAACGCTTGGTGCGGGTCGTAATTAATTGGAGTTAACGTTGAAACAAGTGATGTTAATAGTGCTTGCAAGCTGCTTGCTAAGTGCCTGTGTCAGTACGGCAAAAATGGCGACACCCGCGAATGCTTCGTTGCTGGTTGAACACAAGGTCATCGGCGCTAATCCGCTGTCCTGGCAAAAACCACTGGCATTTGGCCGCTGGCACACTATTGATACAACCGACTATGGCAGAGTGGACGGCGGTATTCCAATTGGAAAAGCAGTACTGGGTGGGACTTTTCATGCCAGAGCTTTAACAACGAATGACAATATTCACTCAAAATGCTCCGGCTGGCTGCTGAATATCAGCAGAAAATCGCTGGCTGTTGACCCAACGCTTGGCAATATGCCTCTGCTAACCTGCACATTTTCCGGGCCTGGCAATAGGACTTTTACGCTTAAAGAAACTTACAGCAACAAACTTGATGGCAAATTCAGTACTGAACTAGGTAATTTCAGCGTTAAGTCTGTGCACGAGTTCCAGGGCTCGCCGTGGCCAAGCGCTGCGCCGGTAGGCTTTCATATTTATCAGCAGGACACCATAGTCTGGAGCATCGATAAACTGAATGCCGGTGCGGTAATGGAGTGGCAGGCTTTGCCCGACGAGCAGAAAAACCTGCTGGCCGCTTTGACTATGGTACTGCTGGTAACAGACTTTGAGAATTTACTTTGGGAAGATTTATAACATCCTGTCTTGTGCTTTACACAGCCGGCTGCGCCGCGTGATAAGGTTTTTGTTCGTGACAGAGCGGCATGTAATTACCGGTGCCAATCACAAGATCCCAGCCTGAACTGCTGGCTTAACTGCGTTAAAGGGCATGAACAGTACCACGCAGCCAATAGTGTCTTCAGTTTTACGCCTGAATTGCGGCGGGGGACCGGCTTGTCGGGTCGTCTCCTTGTCCGCAGTGAGCTATGCTTAATTAACATTCAGCAGATAGCATTGTGCCGTTTTATCAGCAACGGGCAACAGCTGTCCAGGGAGGTTCCATGGCTTTGGTGCGGCTTATTTATACCAGCAAGACAAACCCGGCGTTCGCCGGTAATGCTTTAGAGCAGATCCTCGAAAGTTCCCGGGTTAATAACAGCAAACAATTTATTACTGGCTGTTTGTTTTTTAATAAAAATTTTATCATCCAGTATCTTGAAGGCGGGGCGGTGCAGGTGAATCAGTTGTATAACCGCATCGTTCAGGATAAACGCCATACCGACATCAGACTTATGGATTATGCCTGGATCGATAAACGTCTGTTTGCCGGTTGGTCGATGGGCTTTGCGGCTGATACGACGGCCACCCGCAAAATCTTTGTCAATTATGCCGAAACAGACAGCTTTAATCCGCTTAACTTGCCTGTCGATGCAGCCATACATCTGCTCAGGGATCTGAAAGACTTTGCCGGGGCTCACCAGACCGGGCAAAGCTAGTGGCTTAATCGGTAACCGGGTTAAACAGCTGCTGGCACTTTTCCTCTTGCTGCAGGCGCTGCTTCAGCTGCCGGCAAAGCTGGATGGCGCCCGGGGTATCGCCGGTGGCAGCTAATACCCGGGCCAGACCCAGTGTCGCCTCTTCATGCAGCGGTGCCAGGCTGATAACCCGCCGGTACCAGCTTTCAGCACGCTGATAGTCAGCGTCTTCGCGATAGAGATCACCAAGCAGGCTGCCGACATCGGCTATCCATGGCCGGATTTGCACTTCCTGC
>NZ_JAWVZF010000216.1:0-3677 GCF_033722355.1 Arsukibacterium sp.
AGTGGTCAGTCGGCAGATACGCTGCTTGAAGGCAAAAGTCTGGCAGACCATTTACTGGAGCCCACCCGGATCTATGTTAAAAATCTGCTGGCATTAATTAAGCAAATGCCTGTTCATGCGCTGTGTCATATTACCGGTGGTGGTTTCTGGGAAAATATTCCACGGGTATTACCTGCCGACACCAAAGCCGTGATCAACGGCAAAAGCTGGCAGTGGCCCGCAATTTTTAACTGGTTACAACAACAAGGCAATATCAGCCGCCATGAAATGTACCGCACCTTTAACTGTGGCGTCGGCATGTTGCTGGTTGTACCGGCGGATAAGCTCAGTTCAGCACTAGCTAACCTGCAAGCCGCTGGCGAAACCGCCTGGCATCTGGGTGAAATCGAGAGCGCGGCTGCTGGCGACGAACTTGTGATAATTAACGAATAGGACAGTCGATGAAATCTATAGTAGTACTGATTTCAGGAAACGGTTCTAATCTGCAAGCTGTTATTGATGCCTGTGCCAGCGGCTTTATCG
Source organism: Arsukibacterium sp. (assembly GCF_033722355.1). GTDB lineage: Bacteria > Pseudomonadota > Gammaproteobacteria > Enterobacterales > Alteromonadaceae > Alishewanella. The sequence continues at coordinate 523 of NZ_JAWVZF010000216.1, forward strand.
CTGGCCGGGTATCGGCAGTTATCTCAAACAAAACTGCGGTTTACGGTTTACAGCGAGCGGCAGAAGCAGGTATCGCTAACCATGCCCTCAGCCATAAAAATTTTGCCAGCCGTGATGCATACGATCAGGAATTAATAAAGCTTATCGATAGCTACCAGCCCGATCTGGTCGTGCTTGCCGGCTTTATGCGAATTCTGACTGCAGGCTTTGTCAGCCACTACCGTGGAAAATTATTGAACATTCATCCGTCTTTGCTGCCGAAGTATCAGGGATTAAACACGCATCAGCGGGCGCTTGATGCCGGCGACAACGAACACGGCTGCAGCGTGCATTTTGTCACAGAGCAGCTGGATGGTGGGCCTGTTATATTACAGGCTAAAGTGCCGATTTTTCCCGGAGACGATGCCAACACTATTGCGGCCAGAGTACACGAACAGGAACATCAGCTGTATCCGCTGGTTATTCGCTGGTTTTGTCAAAACCGTTTACAACAGCGTGGCGATAAGGCATGGTTAGATAATAATGTATTGTCGGAACAAGGATATGCGAACGATGAGGACGACTCTTAAATGGCGCCTGCTGGCGTCATTGCTTTTAACCAGCCTGCTTACTCATTCCGGAATAACGCTTGCCCAAACCGCTCCAGACACCCCGCCGGTTGACCCGGAAATAACCTTTCGTCAATTCTCAGCTGATTATCTGGTATACCGCGCCGGAAAACGACATGGCGAAGCAAATCGCTTTCTTAAATATGATGAAGATCATTATAAAATGGGCTATAGCAGTGATATCAGCTGGCTTATTTTCAGTGATAAGCGACAGGAAATCAGTGAATTTGTTGTCAGAAACAACAAAGTGCAACCGCTGCATTATGTTATGAAACGCCAGGGCAGCGGGCCAAGCCGTCATTACGAACTGCATTTAAACCATGAAAAACAACAGCTCGCTGTCGGTAAATCGAAAGACATTAAAGCTGGCAGTTGGCAGGATGACTGGCTTGATCCGTTAAGTTATCACCAGCAGTTAGTTATCGATCTGCGTGCCGGCAAAACAGAGTTTTTTTACGATGTGTTAAATCGGAACGGCAACAGCAAAACTTACCATTACCGGGTCATTATGGAAGAACCGCTGGCATTGCCTTATGGTACGGTCAAAACTTTACGGATCGCCAGAATGGATGATCCGGAAAAACAAGTTTACGCCTGGGTTGCTCCTGAACTTGATTATATGTTGGTGCGTTTATGGCGTGGCGAAGATAACGTCGAGCAATTTGACGTGCAATTACATAGGCTTGAGTTTATTACTCCTTAACTGTTAACCATTCATCCCCTGCCAGTGCCGGCGTCATATTGTTCACAATCATGCCGGCCGCCGGGCAGTCTGCTCCATTTCACCAGAGTTTCCTGCGCTGTTGTAAAGCACACTGAGCCACTAACCGGCTCTGCTGCGTATAATTAATTGTTAATCATGATCCACAGAAACTGAACGGAGAAAAGCCGGATAGTGCTTGCAACTTTTTTCAAAGCAATCTAAGCTAAACAAATAGTGGTCTGACCTCTTATCAGGAGTTAACAATGAATGTGTTATTTTTAATAATTGCCATCGTCGTGGCAATTGGTGTGCTAGCTTACTACCGCGCCAGCTTGACGATGTTTACGGCGGCCATTGCTGCAATATTAGTCATCGGCAGCCTGACTGATACTGCCGGTTTCGTCACCTGGCTGGTATTTTTAGCGGTAGCGTTACCGTTAAATATTGCCAGTATTCGCCAGCAATATATCACCCGGCCGATGTTAGGCCTGTATCGCAAAATCATGCCGGAGATGTCCAGCACTGAAAAAGAAGCGATTGATGCAGGTACCACCTGGTGGGAAGCAGATCTGTTTCGCGGCAACCCAGACTGGCACAAGATGCATAACTTCCCCAAGCCCCGGCTAAGCGCGGAAGAACAGGCGTTTCTTGATGGGCCGGTTGAAGAGCTGCTGGCCATGGTTGATGACTGGCACAGCACCCATGAACGTGCTGACTTATCACCAGAAGTTTATGACTACCTGAAAAGCAAGGGCTTTTTTGCGATGATAATCGCTAAAAAGTATGGAGGCCTGGAATTTTCAGCTTATGCTCAGTCATGCGTACTGCAAAAACTGACCAGTAAGAGCATGATGTTATCCAGTATCGTTGGCGTGCCAAACTCGTTAGGCCCGGGTGAGCTGTTGCAACATTATGGTACGGATGAGCAGAAAAATTACTATTTACCACGGCTGGCGAAAGGTCTCGACGTGCCTTGTTTTGCCCTGACCAGTCCGGAAGCAGGTTCAGACGCCGGTGCTATTCCCGACTTTGGTATTGTCTGTAAAGGCGAGTGGCAGGGTAAGGAAGTCCTGGGTATGCGCCTGACCTGGAACAAACGCTACATTACGCTGGCGCCTATCGCGACGGTATTAGGCCTGGCGTTCAAGTTATATGATCCGGAAAAATTGCTTGGTGACAAAGAAGAGCTGGGAATTACCTGTGCGTTAATTCCTGCCAATACTCCGGGCGTTAAAATTGGCCGGCGTCATTTCCCGTTAAACGTGCCATTCCAGAATGGCCCGACTCAGGGTAATGATATTTTTGTGCCTCTTGATTACATCATCGGTGGTGCTGACATGGTCGGTCAGGGCTGGAAGATGCTGGTAGAATGTTTGTCTGTGGGCCGGGCTATTACCCTGCCGTCAAACAGTACCGGCGGCATCAAGGCGGCAGCGATGGCTACCGGTGCCTATGCGAGGATCCGCCGTCAGTTCAAATTACCGATTGGTAAAATGGAAGGTGTCGAAGAAGCCATGGCCCGGATCGGTGGCTACGCTTACATGGCAGACGCATCAACCACCATGTCAGTAGGCGCTATCGATTTAGGTGAAAAGCCGTCAGTTATCTCGGCAATTACCAAATACCATATGACCGAACGGATGCGCGCTGCGATTAACGATGCGATGGATGTGCACGGCGGTAAAGGGATCTGTATGGGCCCGAATAATTATCTGGCCCGGGGTTATCAGGGCGCACCGGTGGCGATTACCGTTGAAGGTGCCAATATTTTAACCCGCAATATGATTATCTATGGTCAGGGTGCTATTCGCTGCCATCCCTATGTGCTGGCAGAATTACAGGCA
>NZ_JAWVZF010000217.1:0-3639 GCF_033722355.1 Arsukibacterium sp.
GCTGCGCACCTACGCTTAGCAGACACAGTGAAAATCAAAGCGAACCGACAAATCGGACTTGTCTGGCGTACAAGTGTTCGCTAAAGTGACGCAGCATTTATAATGGGTTAAACATACATGACTAAGAATAGCTTTACAAAAGAAGATTTAATCGCCTGTGCAAATGGTGATTTATTCGGTCCGGGTAACAGCCAGTTACCATCAGACAATATGCTGATGATGGATCGGATCATCCATATTTGCGAAGAAGGCGGTCTGTACGGCAAAGGTCAGATCATTGCAGAGCTGGATATCAGCCCTGATCTTTGGTTTTTTGCCTGCCACTTCAAAGGTGATCCGGTCATGCCTGGTTGTTTGGGGCTTGACGCAATGTGGCAATTAGTTGGTTTTTTTCTGGGCTGGTGCGGCGGCCCGGGTAAAGGCAGAGCATTGGGCGTAGGCGAAGTGAAATTCACCGGGCAGGTTTTACCTACTGCCAAAAAAGTAACCTATACCATTAACATGAAACGGGTCATCAAAAGAAAACTCTACATGGGTATTGGTGATGGTGTTGTCAGTGTTGATGGCCGTGATATTTATGCCGCTACTGATCTGAAAGTAGGCTTGTTTCAGGATACATCAAGTTTCTGATTTAACCGTTGTCGCTAAAACAAACCCCGCTGCTTAGCGGGGTTTATTATTTTAAATACTAATATGAGTTCGGTGAAGGGTTAAAGGCCTTTGTTAAATAAACCGACATTACGGTCTTCCATTGCTTCCCGCCAACCTCCAAGCCATTGTGAACGGGCATCTAAATTTTGATAGGGACAAATTTCTTTGGAGCGTCCGGTAACGCCGGCACGATAACCTTGAGCATGAGCACGTTCCAGACGATCACGTTTTTGTCTTTTCATACGGCAGTCTTCCTCAACATTTTTATTAATTAACAGTACAGCGGACGTTTTTATCAGGCCTGATGATGCACTGCGCAAACCACGCCACTGTACAAATTAAGTGATAGCTGACGACGACAGAAGGTTCAAATGAAATTAGCGGATATACTGCTTGACAAAAGCTAACAAGCTGAAGTTGTTTGCCTTTTAAAAACATTTTTATTTATATTTTATTACGCTTAAAAAAATATTTTGATAACCATTTTTTTGCCTGGGTCGGCACAATCAAAAAAGCTGCCGAAGCAGCTTTTAATAAAGGTCACAGCAAAGTTAATAGAAATTAGCGTCTGCGGCGAAATAATAAACCAAAACCGGCTAGCAGTAACAGCCCGGCACTACCCAGACCACCAGCTTTACGCTCATAAGTATTTTGCTCGGTATCGCAGTTTTCCTGCTGGCCATTCGCTATCGGCAATAACTTTACCGCTTTGGCCTGGGCTGTCATTACCGGATTTCCACTGTCATCCAGTATCGGCTGACCTTTGGCATCAAGCCGCGGCATCTGTTTAATAACAGTTGCCAGGATTTCACCATTGTTATTAATAGCCTTGGCATCAACTATTGTGAAATCTGCATTACAGGATACCAGTTTGTTTAAATCACGGAACGTATCACTGGTGATGTCATAAACAAAGCCATGCTGGCGCCGGTCGGTAGTACCGCCAATAATAATTTCGGCACGACCGACTATCTGGCCGTTATCATTAATGGCAGAGGGAACCGATGAAGAACTGATAAAAAAATCTGCCGGGAAAACTAAGTTATTGGCCGCCACGTCATAATAAAAAAACTTGTCGCGTCGTGCCCCGTTTATGGTTTTGACAGCATATCCGGTGACAATATTGCTGTTATTAATATCAATGGCAATACTTGCTAAATATTGTGACGGATCCACAATGCCGCTTACCTCACCTTGGCGAAATACACTTGCATGCGGTGCTGTATAGATCCGGCTGAATTCCCTGCCAAAACTGTCACGAAACCGGATAAGTCTGTCGCTGTCACTGTAAATTGAATAGCCGACAGCTAAACCATCATCATTTACCGCCGTAGCCACGCTCGAATAGCGTAAAGCCGGTTCATCATTTTCCGGTTGATATACTTCGCCGGTTCCTTTTTCCCCCAAAAATCCGAACGTCTGACTTACCGTTGCCGATCCATCGTCCTGCAATTGCCATAACATGGCCCGTTCCGCATAGCCATTTGCTAAAAACACAGTCTGGTTACGATAAATCTGTGATTTTAAATCAGCAAAGCTACTGGTTCGTATTTCGTGCTCCCGGTTTAAACAGAACACGACAGGTTCCTGTTCACCGTTACAATTGGTATCAAGCTGGGTGAAAGCTTCTTCATCCAAACCAACTGAACCGGAACCGGCAATCAGTGCCTGATTGTTCACTGAAAATGCCTGACTAAAGCCACCGCCTAATTCAATATAAGGAGGTAGCAGGTTCACTGAGCCTGCATCTGTAACCGCCACGCCATACTTAAAGCCCGGCTCTGGTTGCCATATTGTTATTGTTTCGGGTGTAGTAGTGTCTTCGGCCTCAGGAGCGGGCGTAAATTGCTGCTTACTATAAGGGGCTGAAGCAAAACCAACGGCAACATTGTCGGCATTTAGATCGTAAATAAACTCTGAGTTAGATCGCAGCAGGGCTGAATCCCTGAGCGGTAAGATCGCTGGTGAACCATTTTCGGGTTGCCAAATCGCCACGGCACTACCAACCGGTTGATTTCGTAAATTACGATTACCAGCAAGTAACCGGGTCAGCGTATTTAATACCGTTGCATCAACAATGCCCTGCTTGGCATCTTCTATTTGCTCAGCTGTTAACAGGTCAGTAATTGTTTCACTTTCAAAGTTAATCGTACTGACATCCAGCGGGAAATTAATAAAATTAACCTCACCGGTAGCTGGCACATAGCCCTGGCCGGCAACAACGGCGTTACCCTGATTATTTAATGCCGCAGCAAAGGTTGCCTTGGTGATAGTATTGGGTTCAAGCTCCGCTACCTGATAAACGGCGGCAGCAGTGGAAAAAGCAGTCAGTAATGGCAATACCGCCAAACTGATTCGAGATAATTTCATTCAAGGCCCCTAATGTACTTCTGATGTACGTCTTCGTACTACGAATTTAATGCTTCTAATTGTTCCCAGCGTGCATACGCTTGCGCCAGCTTCGACTCGGTTTGCTGCAGTAGGTTCAACGTCTGTTGACTGTCGGCGGCATTACGCTTAAAAAACTCCGGATCATTCACCTGTTGCTGCAGCGCAGTGAGCTCAGCATCAAGCTGCTCAATTTGCTGGGGTAATAATTCAAGTTCACGCTTTTCTTTGTATGATAACTTCTTCGGATTTTTAACTAAAGGATTAACTTCAGTTGCAGCGGGCTTATCCAAAGCGACAGATTCTGACGATGCGGCTGTTTTTGACGTTGCATTTTTCGTCAATTGTCTGGCTTGATATGCCATCACATCGTCATAGCCGCCGGCAATTTCAATAATGCGTCCCCCACCGGCAAATAACAGCGAGCTGGTTACCGTATTGTTAACAAATTCCCGGTCATGACTGACTAAAATCACTGTCCCCTGATATTGCTGCAAAATATCTTCGAGTAATTCCAGTGTTTCTACGTCTAAATCATTAGTAGGTTCATCCAGAATAAGCAGGTTACTGGGCCTGGCGAATAACTTTGCCAGCAACAAA
>NZ_JAWVZF010000218.1:0-3626 GCF_033722355.1 Arsukibacterium sp.
ATCTGGCAGCTTAAATGGCCGGTTAAGATATGCAGCCAGGTGGGGCCGGTAAAGTTAGAAGAGCCCAGCATCTGGCGGTAATACCACTGGCCCCGGCTTTCGTTTTCACATTCTGCCGCGCTGAAGGTATGCACGTCTTTGGTAAAATGACCGCAGAAAATCACGGTTGAAGTCCATAAATTTCGCAGCAAATTAGCCAGTAAATTACCGCTTAATACCCACAGCCACATCGGCCCGGCAATCAGCGGAAAGAACAGATAGTCTTTTAGCAGCTGGCGGGCGCCTTTGCTGAAAAAAGCGCGTTTAAGCTCACGGTCTGTTACCTGCGAGTGCCGATCTGCTTTTTTCTTACCGGCAAATACCCGTTGTGCTGCCAGCTCGTGATACGACACACCCCATTGAAATAGCAGACTTAACAACAGGTAAGTGCCACCCTGCCACAAATTACGCAGCCGCCAGCGAAAATCATTACTTAAACGCAGCAGGCCATAACCAAAATCACGGTCTTTGCCAATAATATTGGTATAGGTGTGGTGTTCAAAATTATGGGTACGCTGCCATGAGCCGGCATCACAGGCAATATCCCACTCATAGCGTCTGGAATGCAGCACAGGATCATTCAACCAGTCATACTGGCCATGCAGCACATTGTGACCAATTTCCATATTGTCGAGAATTTTGGCCAGCGCCAGCAGCAGCACCCCGGCAAGCCACAGCCAGGGCGTAATAAAACCCAGTACCATAAGCACCCGGCCGCTAACGGCGCTTAAACGCTGCACCAGCAAAACCCGGCGGATATAGCGCGCATCAGCATCGCCCAGTTGCTGTTGTACCTGTTGTTTTAGGCCGTCAAGCTCCTGTGCCAGCGCGCTGAATTGTTCAGTGGAAAGTTTCATCACAGCTCCTGTTACAGCTTTATTACGAGTTCGGTTACCGGCTGACTGACGCACAGCTGGATCTGTTCGCCACCATGGCCGCTTAACGCACCGTTTCTGATATCACGCACCTGGCCGGATACTTTGTCGCAGACGCACTGAAAGCAGACGCCCATCCGACAACCAAAGCGGGGGCTAAGGCCTTGCTGCTCAGCATTTTGCAGCAGACTCTGCTGGCCGTTTAATGACACTGTTTTACGAATGCCGGCGCTGATAAAGTGGCCGCTAAGTGCCAGACTCTCTGTTGTCGTCGTAACCGCCGGCATTGCTAAACCAAATTGCTCCTGCTGGATCTGGCCCTCAGTGGCGCCACTGTTTAACAACGCGGCGCGGATGTGCTGCATAAACGCACCTGGCCCACACAGATAAAATTGCTGGTTGGCCACCTCGCCGGTCAGTTGCTGCTGCCAGGCCGCTGCTGGTTCAAGCCGACTGTCAGATAACCGCAGCTGAAACAGTGGCTGGCGCTCAGCGAGTTGGTTCAGTTCTCTTAGCAGTGCCGCGTTTTCTAAGCCGCGGCAGCGGTAATAAAGCGTGGCTGGTGCCAGCCAGTGGCGCTGGCTTAGCAGCATCGCCGCAATAGGGGTAATACCTGAGCCCGCGGCAATAAACACCGTTGGCAAAGCCGGCTTTTGCCAGCAAAAATCACCCTCTGCCCGGCTGATATTGAGCATGCTGGCATTGGGCAGTTGTGCTAACAGCGCAGTGAATTCGCCAGTGGGGTTAATTTTGCAGCACAACTGTATTTGCTGTTGGCTTTGCCAGAGTTTCAGTGACGAGCAAATACTAAAAGGCCGGCTAAGGTAACGGCCGTTATGCTTGATGGTTAACATAATATGCTGGCCTGGGGTAAAACCCGGCCAGCGGCCAGATACATGCAAGCTAAGCAGCAGCATATCCGGCGTTTGCCAGTGTTGGCTCAGCAACCGTGCCCGATATAAGCCGGCTAAAAAGCCGGGCCAGAGCCGTTGTAATAACGGCAGAAAATACAGGGTTAAAGACGGCTGGTTTGTCAGCGTTAAACACAACGCGCGCCAGAGGCGGGATAAAGTCAGTTTCACTATCGTTATCTACTGTATGCTGATTATCAGCGGTTAATTTCAGCGCACAGTTGTACACTAAAATGTCTGGTTTGGCCAGTTTGATTTGCGGCGTTTCAACTTTTTATATCGTAACGCTATGAATATAAGGCACTAAAAATTCACTTCAACTGATTTTTAAAATGAAACTCAGTGAACAGCTGTCCATTTATTAATGTTTTATGCCGCCTTGCCGGATGTGTTTCTTGGGAAAATCCTGTACCACACTGCTGATAAGTGGTGGCTGTTGTATAAACACCGGTTGTTGACTAGGCTTTATATATTCGACACCTCTAAAGTCTATTCTATTTTGAAAACCTTTCTTACTGAGCTGAAACGGCGCGCGGTTGTCAAATCAGTACTGATTTACCTGGGGTTAAGTTGGTTACTGCTGCAGATTATATCTGTGCTAACCAGTACGCTGGCCCTGAATCCTTTGCTTGGCTCAGCGCTGTTTGTGCTGCTGCTAAGCTGCCTGCCGCTGGTAATTTACCTGGCCTGGTATTGTGATATCAGCCTTAGCGGTATTAAGCGCACCGCCAGTGTGGCTGAGCAAGATAAACCCGCTGCCGCGCCGGGTGGCCGGCAATGGGCCGGTTTGCTGCTGGTAATGCTGGTCAGCGGCTATGTTGGCCTTGAGTACTATGGCGTACTTAAACAGCAGCAGCTGGCAAAGCAGCAGGCCGCAACTGCTGCCAGCCAGGCTGGTACCAGCACTATTGCGGTGTTGCCATTTAGGGATGACAGCGAAGGAAAGGATCAGGGCTATTTAGCGCTCGGCTTAGCGGAAGAGATGACCAGCTTACTGGGTAGTGCTGCCAATTTTAAAGTCTCGGCCTCGCGCTCCAGTCAGTTTTTAAGCGAGCAGGGTTTAAGCCCGCAGCAGATAGGTGAGCGTTTACAAGTTGATACGATACTAACCGGCAGTGTTAAGGCGACTGATAACCGGCTTAATGTGCGGGTACAGTTGCTCGATGTGAAAAGCGGCAGCACCCTCTGGAGCAATAATTATGCCCGCAATTTAACCGATATTGCTGAATTAGAGCGGGATATTGGCCGCTCGGTAGTGAACACGTTACAGCATAGCTTCGCGGCCGCCGGCAGCTTTGATAATTTGGCCGGTACCCGCAGTGCCGATGCCTATGTGCTGTACTTAAAAGGCCGCGAGCAGTATCGCAAACAAACTACTGAAGCCATGCAGCAGGCCCGCCAGTTATTTGAGCAGGCCGTGGCACTGGATCCTGAATATGCCAGCGGCTATGTTGGCCTGGCCGATACGTTATTATTACTGTCAGAAATTCGAGAAGGCTTCGGTATAATTAAAACTGATATTGCCGCCAGCCTGGCTCAGCAAAATATCGATAAAGCATTGCAACGGCAACCAGAGATCGCAGAGGCTCATCTGGTTGAAGGATTTATATCCTATGTTCAAAATGACTTTGAACAAGCGATTACTCACTATGATTACGCGATAGCACTTAATCCCAGTCTGGCCATTGCTTATATGTGGAAATTCCTGGCACTAAATTCATTGCAGCGGTTTGATGAATCCTTGCTGGCACTGCAACAGGCCTATGAACTGGATCCGCTGTTTCAGACCAATACTTATAAT
>NZ_JAWVZF010000219.1:0-3621 GCF_033722355.1 Arsukibacterium sp.
ACCTGGTGGATCAAACCGTTATATACCGTGCCGGTCATTATGCTGAGCATTCTGATTATCGCCCGCCACCGCGAAAATATTGTCCGGCTGTATCAGGGCAAAGAAAGCAAAGTGTGGGATAAGAGCAAGCGCATTCGCGAATAAACAAGTCTCAAGACTCATAAAGCGAGGTTGGAATCCGGCTTAATAATCAGGGCTTCCGGTTGCAACTCCCGCCTTGGCTCGCCCCAGCAACTCGCTCGCGCTGGCGCACTCACTCAGACACTCTGTGGCGCCCAAATCGGGATTCCAACCTTCAGCTCTAAAAAGCGCTTCTCTTTAAATCGGCGCTAAATCCTGCATGGGCCAGCGTGGGGTTACGCCAATCGTCAGGTCTTGCTGCTGCCCTGCTTTTAACCGCTGATAACCGGCATAGGCAATCATGGCTCCGTTGTCGGTACAAAACTCTTTGCGTGGATAATATACCTCGCCGCCGCGCCGCTTTAACAGTACCGCCAGTTGCTCGCGTAGCGATACGTTAGCGCTTACTCCGCCGGCAATCACCAGCCGCTGGTAACCGGTTTGCTCCAGCGCCCGCTCGCATTTAATCACTAAGGTATCGACCACGGCCTGCTGAAACGATGCCGCGATATCTGCCTGCACCTGCTCACTGTTACCTTCTTTGGCAATAACATTGGCCGCAGAGGTTTTCAGACCACTAAAGCTGAAATCCAGCCCGGGCCGGTCAGTCATTGGCCGCGGGAACTTATATTTTTTATTGTTCCCCTGCAGCGCCAGCTTCGCCAGCAGCGGACCACCGGGATAATCCAGCCCCATTAACTTGGCGGTTTTATCAAAGGCTTCACCTGCCGCATCGTCTATTGACTCACCGAGTAACTGATAACGACCTATACCCTCAACCCCCACCAGCTGGGTATGGCCACCCGATACCAGCAACGCTAAAAACGGGAAAGACGGTGGGTTATCTTCCAGCATCGGCGCCAGCAAATGGCCTTCCATATGGTGCACGGCCAGCGCCGGCTTTCGCCAGGCATAAGCCAGGCTGCGGCCAATCGTGGCGCCAACCAACAGCGCACCGGCTAAGCCGGGCCCTGCAGTGTAGGCGACGCCGTCGATTTCACTGGCGTTAACGCCGGCCTGCACTAGCGCCTGCTTAATTAATGGCAGGGTTTTTTTTACATGATCACGCGACGCCAGCTCAGGCACCACGCCGCCATAATCAGCATGCAGTGGGATCTGGCTGTATAATACATGGCTTAACAGCCCTTGCTCGCCGTCGTAGACCGCAATTGCGGTTTCGTCACAGGATGTCTCAATACCTAATACGCGCATCGCCTACCCAAAAATCATGCAAAATAATCAGCAAATAATAAGATCTGGCCGGTAACTTCAGGTAAACTTGCCGGCCTTTACCGCGCGCATTGTAACGACTTCACCCCGGCAGAGCCAGAAGATCTGATTAAAGATCACTTATTCGCTTTACATTGGTAGGGGTTTTTGCGTAAAATGCCGCACCATTTTTAATCGTAATTGGTTACTGATAACCAAGTTTGACCGAGGTGAGAATTTAATGCCTGTTGTTAAAGTAAAAGAAAACGAACCCTTTGACGTAGCATTACGTCGTTTTAAGCGCTCTTGTGAAAAAGCTGGCGTATTAGCTGATGTACGCGCTAAAGAATTTTACGAGAAGCCAACCTGGGTTCGTAAGCGCAAGAAAGCAGCAGCGGTAAAACGTCATGCTAAAAAGCTTTCTCGCGAGAATGCACGTCGGATCCGCCTGTACTAAGTTACAGTCAACCGGCGTTAACCTGCCCGGCCGTATAGCGGTTCATTTAAGCAGGTTCGCAATCAGGCGTCAGGCCGATATCTGCACACCGTGTTCTTTGAGCACGGTTTGTCTTTTTCTGGAAACCATATAAAGGACATCAGTGGCAGGACAAATACCCCGTCAGTTTATTGATGATCTGCTCGCCAGAACAGATATCGTTGAACTGATCGACCAACGCGTACCGTTAAAAAAAGCAGGTAGTAAAAACTACGCTGCCTGCTGCCCGTTTCATAACGAAAAAAGCCCGTCATTCACCGTCAGTCCAGACAAACAGTTTTATCATTGTTTCGGCTGTGGTGCCCATGGTAACGCCATCAGCTTTATGATGGAGTTTGAGCAGCTGGAATTTGTTGAAGCCATTGAAGAGCTTGCCAAACAGTTGCATATGGACGTGCCACGTGAACAGGGTAAAGGCCCGGCCCGCCCAGCGGCTCAGGCCGACGATTACAGTCTGATGCAACAGGCCGCAGATTATTACCAACAGCAACTGCAGCAGCATGCCAATGGTCCGGCAGTGCAGCAGTATTTGCAGCGCCGCGGTTTGTCTGCCCAAACCATCAGTGATTTTCAACTGGGTTATGCGCCCGATGGCTGGGATGGTGTATTAAAGCATTTAAGCCAGGGCAAACCCAGAAGCCTAAAGGATCAACTGGTAGAACTTAAACTGGTTAACCGCAACGATAACGGTCGTGAGTACGATTTTTTCCGCGACCGGCTGATGTTTCCTATTCATGACAAACGTGGCCGGGTGATTGCCTTCGGTGGCCGTATTTTAAATGATGGTCAGCCCAAATACCTGAACTCGCCGGAAACCCGCTTATTTCATAAAGGCCGTGAATTATATGGTCTTTATCAGGCCCGCCAGCAGCCTGGCCACTTAACGCAGGTGCTGGTGGTGGAAGGCTACATGGACGTGGTGGCATTGGCTGAACATGATATCCGCTTTGCGGTAGCTTGCCTTGGTACAGCCACCACGTCAGATCAGATGCATACGTTGTTTCGTTACAGCCCGAAAGTGATTTGCTGTTATGACGGTGACCGCGCCGGCCGCGATGCAGCCTGGCGGGCTTTACAAAATGCCCTGCCACAGTTGAAAGATGGCGTCGAGCTGAGTTTTGTGTTTTTACCTGATGGTGAAGATCCTGATTCACTGGTGCAAAAAGAAGGTAAAGCTGCTTTTATGGCGCGCCTGGAACGGGCTTTGCCGTTAAGTCAGTATCTATTCGAACATTTATTACAGGAATTTGATGCCAATACCGATGGTGGCAAATCAGCACTGATGGCAAGAGGCAGTGAACTGATTAAACAAATTCCCAGTAGTTTTTATCAGGAAACATTGCAGCAAAAACTGGACAATTTGCTGGGCAGAGCCAGCGAACGCTTAAAGCCGGCCCCCCAACGGCCTCAGGCGAGACCAGCTCCTGCCAGCATTAAAATGACACCGATGCGCCGGGCCATTGCCCTGCTGCTGCAAACGCCGGAACTGGTTAATGTGATGCCCTACGCCCCTGAATTAGCCGGCGCCGAGATACCGGGTATTAAGCTGCTGCTGGCCGTACAGCAGCATTTACTGGATAAGCCGGGACTGACCACGGCACAATTGCTGGAATACTGGCGGGATCTGCCAGAGCATGCCATCCTGTTAAAGCTGGCGGCGTGGCAACATCAGATAGCACCGGAACAGTTGTCAGCTGAATTTCTGGACACGTTTCACTCTATTGAAGATCAGTACCTGCAACAACGGCTGGAAGCACTGGAGAGAAAAGATAAATTAAAACAGCTGACCCAGGCCG
>NZ_JAWVZF010000220.1:0-3561 GCF_033722355.1 Arsukibacterium sp.
AACTGACCGCACTTAACAGCGCCATCGGCCAGAATACCCATTGCCAGTGGCCCCAATCAGCAAGCCCGCCCGCCAGTAAGCGACCGCCAATACCGCCTAACGAGCTCGCGCTGATATAGAAGCCCACTGCGCTCACCAGCGCCGGTGTGGTATATTCTTCGCCCATCCAGGCAATAGCAATAGCCGGCAGCCCTCCCAGACAAAGGCCCTGCACAGCCCGCCAGAACACTAATCCGGTGAAGCTGTCTACCTGAGTCAGCGCCAGCGTGCTAATTGTCATGCCAGACAATGTGATTAATAACAGCGACTTGCGACCCCAGGCATCGGATAAAGAGGCATAAACCAGTAATGATATACCCAGCCCCAGCGTGGTAATGATATAACTGAGGTTAGCCTGCAGCGGGCTTATTTGAAAATCGCGGCTAAGTTGTGGCAACAGCGGTTGCAACAGATGCAGATTTGCAAATACCACTATTGCTGCCAGGCACAGCGCAAAGCAACTTTGATAAAATCCAGCCGATTTATACTCAATCACATGCGATGTCCGCTAGCAGCAAAGTCACAGTATACTGACTTGCCCGGATAATGACGAGCTGGTGTCAGGTTGCAGGACGTGTATCATAACCGCTGATTTTCATCTGACAAGGTCCGGGTTTGCTGTCACTATTTTTAAATGCGCCGCTGCAAAAGAAAGTCGCGGCCATTGCCCTGCCCATGGTGCTGTCAAATTTGTCAGTGCCGCTGCTGGCACTGGTCGATACCGCAGTAAGCGGCCATCTGGCCCACGCCTGGTACTTAGGCGGCGTGGCGCTCGGCTCCAGTTTAATCAGTCTGTTATTCTTTTTACTGGGTTTTTTACGGATGAGCACCACCGGTCTGACGGCTCAGGCCTATGGTGCCAATGATATAGCAGGCCAGTTAAACTGTTTAAGCCAGAGTTTGTTAGTGGCGCTGCTGCTGGCTATGCTGCTGCTAATGTTGCAATGGCCTCTGACCCAACTGGCTTTTAGCTTCAGTGATGCCAGTGCTGAGGTAAATTATCAGGCCGGGCTTTATTTCACCATCCGGATCTGGAGCGCGCCGGCAACGCTGGTAAACCTGGTATTAATGGGTTGGTTTTTAGGCCGGCAAAATGCCCGCTACCCGATGGCAATGCTGATTATTACCAATCTGCTGAATATCATCCTCGATTTAATATTTGTCCTGGGTTTTGGCTGGCAGGTTGCCGGCATTGCCGCAGCGTCGGTGCTGGCTGATTATGGCGGCCTGCTGCTCGGTGGCTATTTGCTGCTGAAAAGCCTGGCTCAGGCGTCACCATACCCTTGCTCACTAAGACAGCTGGCCACAACGTTAATCAGGGCTACCGGCAGCCATCTGGTCCGGCTAACGGGATTACAGCGGCTATTTGCGCTTAACCGCGATATTTTCCTGCGCAGCTTATGCCTGCAAAGTGTGTTTGTGTTTATCGCTTTTCAGGGGGCAGCTTATGGCGATAATACGGTCGCTGCCAATGCCGTATTGCTGAGTTTTTTAATGCTGGTCTCCTACGCAATGGACGGTCTGGCTTATGCCGCCGAAAGTCTGGTGGGTAAAGCAATTGGTGCGCGCGACAGCCATCTGCTTGGCAACACGCTTGGGCTGTTAGCAATCTGGTGCTTATTGCTGGCGACGATGTTTAGTGGCGGGTACGGTTTGTTTGGTACTCATTTTGTCTCTTTGCTGACATCCTTGCCAGCGGTGCAGCAGCAGGCAGCGCTTTATCTGGGCTGGATGATACTGCTGCCACTGCTGGCTTGCTGGGCTTATTTTCTCGATGGCGTATTTATCGGCGCTACCCAGGGCAAAACGCTACGTAACAGCATGTTTATTGCCCTGCTCGGCTTTGCCGGCTGCTTTTATCTGCTGCAAAGCTGGCAAAACCACGCACTGTGGGCGGCATTGTCTGTGTTTATGCTGCTGCGCAGTATAAGTTTAGCGCTGGTGCTCTGGCACCAGTGGCGCCATAACACCCTTGCCACAACCGGTACTGATTAACCACGCGGTGCTAAGCGCCGCCTGGCGCTATTTGCTAAGTTATTGCTAAGCGCTGGCCCCTCGGTTAGAGTGGTCAGCGTCATAATACTTTGGTGCCACCGGCACCAACTAATAACGAGACGCAACCTGCATGAGTATTTCCACTAATTCAGCTTCATATCCGAATTCATTGGCGGCCTTGCCGCAGCCGTCATCTTTTTATCGATGGATGGTATTATTATTTGTCAGCCTGGCGATGTTTGGTAACTATTATATTTACGACTCGCTGTGGCCGATTGTCGATTTACTGCGCGAGCAACGTAATTTCAGTTATCAGCAAATTGGCTGGCTATCGACAGCCTATAACATCGCCGCGCTTTGTGTGCTGTTGTTAGGTGGCTATATTATTGACCGCTGGGGTACCAAAAAAGCCATTACGTTGTTTGCGCTAATTTGTCTGGTCGCCGCCGTAGTGACCGCAATAAGTCCGAATTTTGAGACCATGTTTGCCGGCCGTTTTATGCTGGGCCTGGGCGCAGAGCCGCTAATCGTTGCGGCAACCACTGTGCTGGCCAAATGGTTTAAAGGTAAGGAGCTGAGTTTTGCCTTCGGTATAAACTTGTCCATTTCACGACTGGGATCGGCATCGGCGGACTGGTCTACTGGTTTTGCCAGCCCGCTATATACCAACTGGCAGGATCCACTCTGGCTGGCAACGGCAGTCGCTGGTATTTCTGTTACTGCCGCCATTTTGTACTGGATTTTAGAGCGCCGGGCAGAAGGCCGTTATGACTTAGGCACAGCGGACAGCACAGATAAGCTGGAATTTAAAAGCCTGTACTCCTTCAGTGCTTCGTACTGGTACATCGTCGCGCTTTGTGTGGTGTTTTATGCCACGGTATTTCCGTTTCGCAGTTTCGCTATTGATTATTTTCAGCAGGCCCATGGCCTGGATCGTGAAGCTGCCGGCATTTTAAGCAGCCTGTTGCCGGTTGCTGCCATTATTGCCACTCCGTTATTCGGGCTCTGGGTAGACCGCGTCGGTAAGCGTGCGCTATTTATGGCAGCGGGCTCGCTGGTCATGTTGCCGCTGTTTTTAATGGTCACCTATCTGCCTGCGGGCCCTGATGTCAACATCATGATCCCGTTTATTGGCAGCGCCGTGGTCCCACTGACCCTGCTGCTGGTGATTTTGCTGCTGGGTATGGTGTTTTCACTGATCCCGGCGGTGATGTGGCCCTCAGTCGCTTATATCGTCGACAGCCGCCGGCTGGGCAGTGCTTATGCGCTGATGACGTTCTGTCAGCAGATTGGCTGGGCCATAGTGCCCCTGGCAGTCGGTTACTTAAACGACATCTATCTGGCAGGGCCGGAAAACATAGATGGTTATACGCCGGGCATGTGGTTTTACACCATACTGGCCTCGTTAGGCTTATACTTCTCCTATAAGCTGTGGCGCACCGAGCAAGGCCCGGGCGGTCATGGCCTGGACTCCATCACCACTAAAACGCCGGTGGTCGCTGCCGAACAACACCCTGGCTAAACACC
>NZ_JAWVZF010000221.1:0-3455 GCF_033722355.1 Arsukibacterium sp.
ACCATTGAAATTTCTGATGAAGTGCTGGCGCTGGTCAGCCAGGTAGAAAATCGGTTTCCAGAGCTGCAGCTACAAATAACCTCAGATGAAGCCGAGTTTATCCGGGGCTCGGTGCGCGAGGTTATTACTTCACTGGCCCTGACGGTATTGCTGGTTATCTTTACACTGTGGCTGTTTATTGGCTCATGGCGGGCGACTATAGTGCCGGCACTTTCTATTCCTGTATCGCTGATAGGTGCGCTGGCCGCCATCTGGCTAATGGGCTTTTCCATCAACATTTTAACCTTACTGGCTCTGGTACTGGCGACGGGCTTAATCGTTGATGATGCCATCGTTGTTTCAGAAAACATTCAGCGCCGGCGCAGTATGGGGCTGGGTGCCCGGGCTGCCGCTGTTATCGGTACCCGCGAGGTGTTTTTTGCCGTGGTTGCCACCACAGCGGTGTTGGTGGCGGTATTTGTGCCAATTGCATTTTTACCGTCCACTGCAGGGCGGCTGTTCCGGGAGTTTGGTGGGGTACTGGCCGCGGCAGTAATTATTTCGTCTTTTGTAGCCTTATCCCTGGTGCCAGCACTGACTGCCCGCCTGCCTATTAAGCAAAATGCCAGCAATATTTTTGCTGGCATAGGTAACAGGCTGTTATCGATATACAGCCGCAGCCTGCACTGGACGCTGGATCACGCTATTATCGTATTTATTGCCTGTTTACTGTCGGCTGGCGCTGCCGGTGCCGTGTATCTGGTACTGGATAATGAACTGATGCCCACGGAAGACCGCGGTACTATCAGAGTCTTTGCCCGTGGTCCGGATGGTGTCGGCCTGAACTTTATGGACCGCCAGGCCGATAAAATGGAAGCAATATTACTGCCCTATGTAAACGGTGGCGATATTGATTCCATTTATACCGTCGTAGGGCAATGGGACCCTAACCTGGTGTTTATTACCGTACCGTTGAAAAACTGGAGTGAACGCAGTCAGTCACAACAGGACATTATTAATCAGATCAGTCCACAACTTGGCGCGATCCCGGGAGCGCCGGCTCGGGCTTTTGGCTCTAACAGTCTGAATCTGCGCGGGCAGGGCGGCGGCCTTGAGCTGGCGCTGACCGGCGAGTCTTATTCAGAAATATTTGCTGCTGCGCAGGCGCTCTCTAAAGCCATTCAGCAGCATATGCCACAACTGGGCATGCCGCGTATTTCTTATCAGCCTACCCAGCCGCAACTGCGGGTAAACATTGACCGGCGCCGAGCTGCAGAATTAGGTGTGCCATTGTCCGATATTGCTGCGACGCTTCGGGTAGCGATAAACGGTGATGATTTAGCTGATTTAAATGTTGGCGATCAGTCGGTTCCCATTATTCTGCAAGCAGCGGCCTCCTCAGTGACTGATCCTTCTGATCTGGCAAATTTATATGTGGGCTCAAGATTAGGCGGCTTAGTGCCGTTATCCAGTCTGGCCACTATTTCAGAAGAAGGCGTTGCTGCAGAGCTGGAGCGCCAGGCGCAGCGCCGGGCAATTGAAATGGAAATGCAGTTACCGCCAGATTTACCACTGGATCAGGCGGTTGAGCAATTACGCTCATTGGCCCAACAGTCGCTGCCTTCTAATATCGGACTGGTTTTTCTGGGTGAAGCGCTAACCTTTGAGGAAACCGCCCGTGAAGTCACGATGACCTATGTGCTGGCCTTTATTATTGTCTTACTGGTACTGGCTGCGCAGTTTGAAAGTGCCAACAGTGCTGTTGTGGTGATGGCGACGGTGCCATTTGGCATTGCCGCCGCGTTATTTACACTGTTTTTAACCGGTACCTCGATTAATATTTATTCCCAGATCGGCCTGGTGATGTTAATAGGGTTACTGGCAAAAAATGCGATTTTACTGGTCGAGTTTGCAGACCAGCTGCGGGACCGCGGTTATTCAGTCAGAAAAGCGGTTGAGGAGGCAGCACAAATCCGCTTACGGCCGATTGCCATGACGCTGCTGTCTACCCTGTTAGGTGGTTTACCACTTATCCTGTCGACAGGCGCTGGCGCTGAAGCCCGTAACGCCATAGGTTGGGTAGTGTTCGGCGGTCTGGGCATTGCGGTAGTCTTTACTTTATACCTGACTCCGGTGTTGTATCTTGCGTTGGCCCGATTTGCCAAACCACGTGCTGATGAGAGCAACCGGCTGGAGAGAGAACTGGAAGCTGCTGAGCAGTTCGACTGATTCGGCTGGACTGACAATTTGAATGGCGGTAACGTCTACCAATGACAGAAATTAAGCTCTGTGACCGGTTAGCGACAATCGATGCTGTTGCTTGGGATAATTTATTCCCTGCTGACATGCCGTTTTGCCGGCATGCTTTTCTCAGTGCACTGGAGCAGGGTGGCAGTGTCGGTGAAAAAAGCGGCTGGCTACCCCAGCATTTGCTGTTGTACCGCGGCGATAGTCTGATTGCGGCAATGCCGATGTATCTGAAACTGCACTCTTATGGTGAATACTTGTTTGACTGGGCCATTGCAGAGGCTTATCAGCATTATCAATTAAGCTATTACCCAAAACTGATTTCTGCTATTCCGTTTACACCAGCGGAGGGTCCGAGATTTGGTGTGGCAGCAGGTGAAAACTCCGGTCAGCTGTTCACAGTGTTACTGCAGGCGATTAACCAGCGCCTGCGACAACTGTCCTGCAGCAATTTTCAGTGCCTGTATCCTGATCCCGCAAGCCAACAGCTGCTGCGAGACAGTGAGATGCTGGAACGTTTCGATGTGCAATTTCAGTGGCATAATCATAATTTTCAGACTTTTTCAGACTTTCTGGCCGCCTTACCTTCCCGTAAGCGCAAACAAATCGGCAAAGAGCGTAGGCAGGTAGCTGAGCAAGATATAATTGTAAAATGTCATCATGGTACTGAGCTTACGCCCGCATTCTGGCAAAGTTTCAGCCGCTTTTATCAGGCAACCTATCAGAAAAGAGCAGGCCATAACGGCTATTTAACAGCAGAAACCTTTGCGTTATGGGGGCAGCATCTGGCTGACAGCATAGTGGTTTTTGCTGCTTATGCTGAGCATACATTGGTAGCGGCCTCGTTGTGTTTCAGGTCAAATAGTGTGTTATATGGCCGGTACTGGGGCTGCCTGACCGAGTTTGATAAATTGCATTTTGAATGCTGCTATTACGCCGGTATCGATTATTGCATAGCCAATAAACTGTCGTATTTCGATGCTGGTGCGCAGGGCGAGCATAAACTTAAGCGGGGTTTTTTACCTGTTGTGCGCCGCGGTTTTTACCAGTTTAGTCCAAGCCCGTTAAGCAATGCCATCAGCGATTACTGCCAGCGGGAACAGCTGGCGCTTTTGCAGCATTATCAGCTTACGCCCTGATCTTTTTTACCCGTTTGTTTTAAACTGCAGCAGGAAATTAAAAAACAGGCGCTGGGCGCACAGCAACTGGCTGGCGTCTGACACTGAATG
>NZ_JAWVZF010000222.1:0-3384 GCF_033722355.1 Arsukibacterium sp.
TTCATTCGGATACCTGTTATTAATCGTTTTATCGGGGGTAATTGTGAAATTTTGTAGTACTCAATGTAATAAATAACGTACTGAACAGGCAAGCGAAGTTACCGCTGGGCTTGCCGGCAGATTGTAATAAAATGTGTCGGCGTTGCTTGAAGGTGACTGGCAGGATTAACCCAGGGCGGTATCGAGCAGCATCATCAACACGAAACCGAGCATCAGACCGCTGGTTGCCGGTAATTCATGGCCCTGGCGGTGGGATTCCGGGATCATTTCATGGCTGATGACAAATAGCATTGCGCCGGCAGCGAGCGCCAGCCCCCAGGGCAGTAGCAAGCTGGAGTCGCCCAGCACAGCTGCGCCAATGACCGCCATAACCGGCTCGGTTAATCCGGAGAAAACAGCCATCCCGACCGCCAGGGTCCGGCTGTAACCGGCTGCTAACAGCGCCATCGCCACCACCAGCCCTTCCGGAATATCCTGGATGGAAATGCCGGTTGCCAGGGCCGTGGCTGCTGCGATATCACCGCTGGCATAGGATGCCCCTATCGCCAGGCCTTCTGGCATATTATGCAAAATAATCGCGAATACAAATAACCAGCTGCGGCGTAATTTTAAGCCACGAGCCCGGTCTTCATCTTTAATAAAATGCTGATGCGGTACCAGGCGTTCAACCAGCAACATTACTGCCGCGCCCAGTAAAACCGCTAATGCGACACTGCCCGAGCTGCGCCAGGCCGATGTGCCAGTTTGTTCCAGAATGGCCAGCGCCGGCACAATTAATGAAAACATACAGGCTGCCAACATAACCCCGGCACCGAAGCCAAGCATGACATCATGCAGCTTCTGGGATAAGCGCCGTAAAAATAACGCTGGCAGTGCCCCGCCCGCCGTTGCAGCAGCGGCTGCCATCCCGGCATAAAATGCATAGCGGACATTTTGCTGTTGCTGCATTAACAGCACCAGCTGCTGTATTGCATAGCTGGCCCCTAATATTATAATCAGGGTGCCCAGCACCTTACGGCCACTAAGCCAGGGTGACTGCAGTGACGATTGCTTCATGCCTGCTCCTGTTTAGCGGTCGCCCGCGCAGCTGCTAAGATAATTTAAAGAATAACGCCCAGCAAAAACCCGATTAACAGCCAGCCAAATGCCAGTATGGCCAGGACTCGCAGTACTTTTTCACTGGTTCTGCCGTTGCTGCCGTGATCATGATTATGCTGACTTTTTTTCATCGCCCGCCGGTACCAGCAGAAAAACACACCGCTGAGCAATAAAAAGATGATGTTAAACCAGAGAGTGTAATCCACTTTAAAGAATTCGCGCTCGGTTACAGTTTTTGTGGCCTCTGCAGTCGGTAATAAGCCAGCAGCAGCAAAACCATAATGCATTGTTACTGCCGTTATCACCAGCGCTATCAGGAAAATTGCCATGATATACAGCGCCACTTTCCAGCCGTAATAGCGGGCCTGAATCCGCAGCACCGGCAACACCACCAGATCGCTGAAAATAAATGCCATAACGCCGGCAAAACTGACACCATGGCCAAATAACACTGCCGCTAACGGGATATTACCCATAGAACCAATAAAAGTGAAAAAAGCAGCAACAGGGCCAATAAAGGCCTGAAATACAATTTGCCAGAAAGCCGGATTATCACTGCCGGAGCCGATAAATAATGTGGTAAAAAAGGTAGCCGGTACAAAAACAGCGATAATGCCAGCGACGGTAAAGCCGACTGCCACATCTTTCCATACCATCTGCCATTCCATGACATAGCGCTTGGCGACCTTCTGCCAGCCCTCGCGGCTTTTTATCAGTCTTTTCCAGTCACTGCTGTCACTACTGGTCTGCTCATTTGACGTTTTTTCAGCCTGCTGCCGGGCATGTTTTTCCAGTTTCCGGCTCAGGGTCAGCCGGATTAACAGCCAGCTGAGCAGGATCAGCAATAAACCGCCAAGATACTCACCTACAACGAATTGCCAGCCCAGAAAAACGGCGATAACAATGCCCAGCTCAACCACCAGATTAGTTGACGCCAGCAAGAAAGCCAGCGCCGATGCAAAGCTGGCGCCTTTGGCGAATAATGAACGGGTCGTGGCCAGTGCCGCAAATGAACATGAGCTGGAAAGAAAACCAAAAAACGTGCCCAGCGCGATACTTTTAGGGCCACTTTGCCCCATACTTTTGCGCATTCGCTCTTTGGTAATAAAAACCTGTACCATGGCGCTGATCAGATACCCGAGCGCAAATGCCCACAGTGCCATCCAGAATAAGCCCGCTGTGGTTACAGCGGACTGATGCCAGTTCTGTAAAAAAGCCTCCAAAATCTCTGTCCTTTGTTTTTGCGTTGCCTTGGCGGTACTGTCTGTTAACAGTAGCCGCTTTAGCGCTGATTTTCAAAAACTTACAGAAATTAGTGGTATTACCGTATCGGCATACTTATTCTTTGTTTTTGTTTTTGGCCGGACTGCCTGGTACCCACCATGCTTTGGCTGCTGCAGGCGCCTGCTCTGGGCTGGTACCCCGGGTTTTTATCAGTGATATCGCCATTGAGCCGCCAATCAACACAGCGGTGATCAGTAACGCAATCTCGGTTGGAATCACCTTCTGACCAAAATAGGCGTTAAGAATCATCTTGCTGCCGACCACCATCAGTACCAGCGACAAGCCATACTTCAGGTAATGGAAGCGGTGAATAATGCCTGCCAGGGCAAAATACAGTGCTCGCAACCCTAAAATGGCGAACACGTTGGCCGTGTAGACAATAAAGGGGTCGGTAGTGATAGCAAAAATGGCCGGAATAGAATCCAGCGCAAATACCAGATCGGTCAGCTCTACCAGCACCAGCACGATAAATAACGGTGTCATAAATAACAGGCCGTTGCGCCGGACAAAGAAACGATCTTCCTCAAACGTTTCGGTCACCCGAAACCGCTTGCGCATAAATTTAACGATACGGTTATTTTCCATGTCAGGCTCCTGCCCGACTGCAATTAACATTTTAATGCCGGTAAAAATCAGAAAGGCGCCAAACAAATAAATAATCCAGTGGAAGTGTTCAATGACACTGGCGCCAACGTAGATAAGGGTTCCACGCATAATTAATGCACCAATAATCCCCCAGAACAACACTTTGTACTGATACTTAGGCGGCACAGAAAAATGCATAAATACCAGCAGAAATACAAAGATATTATCAACGCTGAGACTTTTTTCGATAAGATAACCGGTAACAAACTGGTAGCCGGGCTCGCTGCCCATAAAATAAAATACCCCGGCCGCAAAAATCATTGCCAGGATCACGTATCCCAGACTTAGCCATAACGCTTCTTTTACTGAAATTTCTTTCGAATTGCGGTGCAGCACACCCAAATCAAAAGCCAGCAA
>NZ_JAWVZF010000223.1:0-3348 GCF_033722355.1 Arsukibacterium sp.
ACCCCGGGCATGCTGATGGCGGCAATGCGCCTGAATGTGCCGGCCATTTTCGTCTCGGGTGGGCCAATGGAGGCGGGTAAGACCAAATTGTCAGAGCAGATCATCAAACTGGATTTAGTTGATGCCATGGTGTCAGCGGCCGATCCTAAGGTGTCTGACAGTGACAGCGAGCAGATTGAGCGCAGTGCCTGCCCCACCTGTGGCAGCTGTTCGGGTATGTTTACCGCCAACTCGATGAACTGTTTAGTCGAAGCCTTAGGTTTAGGCCAGCCGGGTAATGGCTCGCTACTGGCTACCCACGCTGATCGCAAAAAGCTATTTGTGCAGGCCGGTTTTCGGATTATGGAGCTGTGCAACCGCTGGTATAAAAATGATGATGAGAGCGCGTTACCGCGCAGTATTGGTAATAAAACTGCTTTTGAAAACGCCATGATGCTGGATATCGCGATGGGCGGTTCCACCAATACCGTGTTGCATTTACTGGCGGCGGCGATTGAAGCAGAAGTCGACTTTACTATGGCCGATATCGACCGCTTATCGCGCATTGTGCCGCACTTATGCAAGGTGGCGCCTTCAACCCAGAAATACCATATGGAAGATGTGCATCGTGCCGGTGGGGTTATCGGCATTTTAGCGGAGCTGAACCGGGCCGGCTTGTTAAACCCCGACACGCCGCATGTTGCCGGCAGTTCGCTAGGTGCAGTGCTGGCGCAGTGGGATTTAAAAAACAATCCATCAAAAGAAGTACAACACTTTTACGCGGCTGGCCCGGCCGGCATCCGCACTACCCAGGCGTTTTCGCAAAACTGCCGCTACCCCTCGGTAGATGACGACCGGGTTGAAGGTTGTATTCGCAGTAAAGAGCACGCTTATTCACAAGATGGTGGCCTGGCGGTGCTGTTTGGCAATCTGGCACCGCAGGGCTGTATTGTCAAAACCGCCGGGGTTGAACCGGAGAATCTGGTGTTTACCGGGCGGGCCCGGGTATTTGAAAGTCAGGATGAGGCGGTAGAGGCGATTTTAAAAGGCAGAGTTGTAGCGGGCGATGCGGTGGTTATCCGCTACGAAGGCCCGAAAGGGGGCCCGGGTATGCAGGAAATGCTGTACCCGACCAGTTATTTAAAGTCGATGGGCCTGGGCAAAGCCTGCGCCTTAATCACTGACGGTCGCTTCTCTGGCGGCACCTCGGGCTTGTCGATAGGCCATGTGTCACCAGAAGCCGCCAGTGGCGGCGCTATCGCACTGGTACAGGAAGGCGACACCATCGAGATTGATATTCCCCAGCGTAAAATCGGCATTGCCATCAGTGATGAAGAGCTGGCAAAGCGCCATGCCCAGATGGATGCCAGGGGCAAAGAAGGCTGGAAGCCACAGAACCGGCAGCGGGTAGTAAGCACAGCATTAAAAGCTTATGCCTTGTTGGCCAGTAGCGCCGATAAAGGCGCGGTAAGAGATTTAAGTAAACTGGAAGATTAAAACCTGAGCTGCAGGCTACGACAGGTAACAACACGCGGGGACGTTGTAAATACGTCCATGTAATATTACAAGCTCCCTCCATGGAGCTTGCCCTGGCGGGCTGCTGGCGCAGTTCAAATTCGTTCCTGACGAATTTGTCTCTCCAGCATCCCTGCTGGAGACGCCCCGCTTAGCTGTTACCTGTCTTCGCTCGAAACTTAAGTGTGTTGGATGGCACAAGCAGCAAGACGTCAGGCGATGGGCAAGGTGTGCTCTTGCAGCAGCGGCATGGATGCCGCGGAGGCTGAAAGGGCACAGGGATGTGATCCTTGAAGGCGGCGAAAAGAGCATTTCCTTGCCGTGAGCTTGCAAATGATTGGCAGGCTTCGACCAGTAACTACACACAAGGACGCCGTAAATACGTCCCTGTAGGGTTACAAGCCTCTTCCATGGAGCTTGCCCACTGGGCTGCTGGCGCAGTTCAAATTCGTTCCTGACGAATTTGTCTCTCCGGCTTCCTTGCCGGAGACGCCTTGTTTAGCAGTTTCTGGTCTTCGCTTTAGAGTATGCAGTAAATTAAAACAACCGGAGCAACAATGAACAACCTGGCAACAGTCCAAGCAGAGCAGACAGATACCGAGCTAATGCAGCAGTATCTGCGGGACATTTTGCTGTCGCCGGTTTATCAGGCTGCGGTGGAAACACCGTTAGATGGCATGAGCAAACTTAGCCAGCGCCTCGGCCACACAGTGCTGTTAAAGCGCGAAGACAAACAGCCGGTGTACTCGTTTAAACTACGCGGTGCTTTTCATAAGCTGCATAAAGTCAAGCAACAGAGCCCCAACGCCAGCGTGGTGTGTGCTTCAGCGGGCAATCATGCCCAGGGCGTGGCGTTATCGGCCAGTAAACTGCAGCTTAAGGCTACCATCGTTATGCCAATCACCACCCCGGAAATTAAAGTTGCTGCCGTGCGGGCATTGGGCGGCAATGTGGTATTACACGGCACCGCCTTTGACGAAGCCAATAGCTATGCCATTAAACTGGCGAACACCGAAGGCGCTACTTATATCCCACCGTTCGATGATAGCGATGTTATCGCCGGCCAGGGCACGGTAGCCAAAGAGCTGTTAAGTCAGCATAACCAGCTTAATGCGGTATTTATTCCGGTGGGTGGCGGTGGTTTAATGGCCGGTATGGCGGTTTATATTAAAGCTATTCAGCCGAATGTGCGGGTAATAGGCGTTGAGCCGGAAGATGCTGCCTGCTTAAAAGCAGCCCTGACTGCCGGTGAGCCGGTCACCCTGCCTAGGGTGGGGTTATTTGCCGATGGCGTGGCGGTAAAACGGATTGGTACTGAAAACTTTAACCTGGCGAAACGTTTTTGCGATGAAGTAGTTACCGTATCCAGCGATGAAATATGTGCAGCCATTAAAGATATTTTTGATGACTTACGTGCCGTCGCAGAGCCCGCTGGCGCATTGGCGCTGGCCGGTTTAAAAAAATACAGTCAGCGGCTGCAAAACAGCACCTTGGTTAAACCGCAGCAGTTCGCAGCAGTGCTCAGCGGTGCCAATTTAAACTTTGATACGCTGCGTTATGTGTCAGAGCGCTGTGAGCTGGGCGAGAAAAAAGAAGCGGTATTTGCAGTGACTATCCCGGAAGAGAAAGGCAGCTTCCGCCTTTTTTGCCAGACGCTGGGTGGCCGGGCCATTACTGAATTTAACTACCGCTATGCCAGTGATAATAAAGCCCATATTTTTGTCGGCATTAAGCTGCGCCATGGCCAGCAGGAACTTGATATCGTGACCAGGCTGTTAAGTGATGCCGGTTATGATTATCAGGATTTGTCCGACGACGAGCTGGCCAAGTTGCATGTGCGGCATATGGTCGGCG
>NZ_JAWVZF010000224.1:0-3309 GCF_033722355.1 Arsukibacterium sp.
ATACTTTAAAATACCGCCGTCCAGATGATAAACCTCTTGAAAACCCTGCTCTTTTAAAAAAGCGGTAGATTTTTCACAGCGGATACCACCGGTACAAAACATCGCCACTTTCTTATGTTTATTCTTATCCAGGTTGTCAGCCGCCCATGCCGGAAATTCACGAAAAGTAGTGGTATTCGGGTTTACTGCATTTTTAAAGGTGCCGATTGCTACCTCATAATCATTACGGGTGTCTATCAGCAGCGTTTCAGGGTCGCTTATCAACTGATTCCAGGCTTCGCCTTTTACATAGGTACCGACAATATGTGACGGATTAATACCCTCAACGCCCATAGTGACAATTTCATTTTTCAGTTTTACTTTAGTCCGGTAAAACGCCGGCTCATCGGCAAATGATTCTTTATAACTAAGATTGGCAAAGCGTGGCTCGGCAGCAAACCACTGATTTACAGCGTCAATACCTTCCCGGCGACCACAGATCGTGCCGTTAATGCCCTCCGCCGCCAGTAATAAGGTACCTTTAACCCCATTACTCGCCATCACATCATATAGTGGTTGGCGTAAATCCTGATAATCCGGCAAATTGACGAATTTATATAAAGCAGCAACAACGTACATAGTATTACCTCATGCAAAACCGGACCGTAAATCCGGAGCAAATAAACAACGGCCGGCATTATACCTGTCCAGTAGCCAGCGGCAAAGACCAGAGCGTGATTAATCAGCTGCCATCCACAAAACTGCTAAACAGTAACTTTACCGCCAACGCAAGCAGCAGCACCCCCATTAATCTGTCGAACCAGTAACCTTTTAACAACAAAAAGCCCCTTATTTTGCTGTTTGTCAGTAAAAAAGACAGCAAACAAAACCAGGATGCTGTTGCCAGCGCCATATAAATACCGTAAATCACTTTATAGCTGAAGGGCGTTTCTGCTGAAATAATAACGGCAAATAGCGACAGGAAAAACAGTGTGGCTTTAGGATTAAGGCCGTTAGTAATAAAGCCCGCAGTAAAGGCTTTTAATCCCGCCGGTCTGGTTTGTTGCTCTAACGCAACAGCATCCCCGGCAGACGGGGCCTGAGCGCGCAGTGCCCCCTGAGCCAGGTACAGCAGATAACCCGCCGCCAGGACGGTCAGCAACTGAAATAACCAGGGGGTGGTTTTAATAATTACCCCAATCCCTACCAAGGAATAGGTTACATGCAATAAAATTGCCAGACCAATCCCCAGACTGGCAAAAATTGCAGCGCGGCGACCAAATCTGACTGCATAGCGCAATACAATAGCGAAATCGGGGCCGGGGCTGGCGACAGCAAGCAGGTGAACGGAGGCAATCATCAGAAATTCGGGCCAGAACGACATAGTTAATCTGCCTAGCAAAATTGGTTATTGTAAGCACGCTGCTACGCGAACGCCAGCCTCTTCGCTGCACTATAAAAAATGGTCTTTAAAACGTCCCCACTGATAATACAGCTGCTGAGCCTGACGGCGCAAAGCGGTCATCGGGAAAACAGGTAACGCAGTTTGGTATATTGGTAACTCAGGCAAAGTCTGGCCAACAACCAACTGTGCCAGACGCTTACCAGCCAGAGCGCTGAACGACAAACCGCTGCCACAAAACCCTGCTGCATAAAACAAATTCGGCTCTGGCGAAAACACTCTGGGTAGATCGTCAAATGATACGCCAACCCATCCGCTCCACTGGAATTGATAGTTAAGATGCTCAAGCCCGCTAAAACACTGTTTTAACGCTGCCAGCAAACGGCGGGCGTACAACGGATTAGCGGCATCTTTACCACTGATGGCACCTCTGCCACCGAATAAAATACGGTTATCAGGCAGCAACCGGTAATAGTATTTAAGCGTCCGGGTGTCCATCATAATACTGTTTTGCTGCCAGTTAAGCTGCTGTAACTGCCTGTTGTTAAGTGGTTCTGTGACAATCACCGTGCTAAGTACCGGCAAGCAGTTGTTATTTAATCTGGGATACAACCCTTTAGCGGTATAAGCATTTGTAGCCAGAATCAGATTGCCTGTAGTAATCAAAGCCTGTGGTGTCATAACCTCAAACCCGTTTGAGCTGCGTCTGAAACTAATAACCGGAGTCTGTCCATATAACGTGGCGCCAGCGGCTGCCGCCATTCTGGCATAGCCCTGAACAAGTGCTAACGGGTTGACGCCATAGCAGTCAGGAAAAGATAAAGCTGCATCTGCCTGCCGGTGATTTACTATCTGTTGTTGCAGCTGATATTTATCCAGATATTGAACCGGATAAGCAAAATTACGTTGCAGAAAATCAGCCTGTTGGGCCAAACCTTTGGCCAGCCCGGCTTTATGGGCCAATTTATAGTAGCCGCCGGTTTGCGGTTCACAGGCTATGTTACCGGTCTCAATCAGCTTATTAACCCGTGCTATAGCCTCACCATATTCCTGATGAAACAGCCGCGCAGTATCCATACCAAATTTTGCAGCCAGATGGCCGAGGCTCAGCCTGCCGGTACCTCGCAGTACAAAGCCACCATTACGCCCACTGCAGCCCCAGCCGGGCTGTAAGGCATCGACCAGCACCACACTGCGCTGATGCGTGTGGGCCAGTTCATAAGCACAGTTAAGACCGGTATAACCCGCGCCAATCACCAGATTATCACAATGAATATGCTGGCGAAGGGCCGGAAGCGGTATGAGCTCAGGCGTTACCGCTTGCCAGTAGCTGGCAATATTATCCTGATGACTACTTAGCCGGGTATCACGGTATGGGTCATACATCAGCTGGCAGGCTCAAAAGTCAGTGCCATTTCTGCCGCTGAGCAATGACAACGATCACCACAAAGCGGACAAATATAATTTGCTGTCTCACTTAAATGCAACCAGCGATCTGGATGAACCCGCAGTAAAATCGCCCCAGCTTTCGTAAAATAACGTTGTGCGGCATTGTTGGGACTTTGCTGCCAGATATGCGCAAGGCCTGCTGCGGCGCCCTGTTGTTGCAGGGCTGAAACCGACGCCTTTAACAAGGCCGGGCCCAGCCCCTGCCCCTGAAGGGCCGGCGCCACCGCAACGGACTTAAAATAAGCCATTTTATCGGCCGCTACCGGCCATAACTCAACGGAGCACCACTTATCTAATAACCACTGACCAGCGGCATAGCTAAGACGATAACCGACCAACTTTTCATCAGCCAGGGCAACAAAACCAGCATTTATCCCATGTTTAATACCACGGGGATATAATTGCGTTAAGCTTTTCAGATCAAGGTAATTATCTCCGTGAACCTGATTCGCCAGTGCGACGATTTCAGCAAAATGTGC
>NZ_JAWVZF010000225.1:0-3299 GCF_033722355.1 Arsukibacterium sp.
ACGACGAGCCAGACAATGATGATGGCTTACCGGCTTTTGATAATGATAATTACCGGGCCGGAGTGCTACTGGCCAGCCGCGATCGCTCGAGAACAACGTTCTGGCGTCTGGAGGGGGCGGTTGGCAAAACCCGGCGCCAGCAACTTCGTGATTATGACAACAGAGCAGTACAGGCCACAGTGGGGCTGCCCATTTCCTCGCGATTATCTTTAATTGGCCGCGGTAGCTATGAATACACCGACAATAATAACTTTTACCAGAATGAGTTCTCATCCTATGGCGGCGGCGTTGAACTTAAGCTTGGACGGGTATCCTGGGTGAATGTTTCGGTAAACCGGGCAACCACCAAACGCTTTGAGGAAGAGGATGAAAATAATACTTATTGGGCCACAGAATTTTATCTGGCACCCAGCCGTCGGACATCGTTAGAAGGTGCTTACGACCGCCGTTATTTTGGCCGGACGGCCAGTTTGGCGGGGCAGTATCATATCAGAGCATTGACGTTGCGCTTGAATGTGACAGATGCGGTGCAAACGCAAACTGAGCTCGATCGGGAGTTAACTGATTTAGGTATTTTCGTTTGTCCTGATTCAGCGAGTGATTTTACGGATTGTTACCGACCGCCAAATCCGAATTATTCACCCCGACCTGGTGAGTCATATCAGCAGGTATTTGATGTCGGGCTCGAGCTTGATCAGCAACTGGTGTTGCGCCGCTCTGCCAGTTTAGCTCTGGGCTACACTAAACGGCGGTTAAGTGTTAATCTAACTGCCAATGCCAGTGATATCGAATATGTTGAGCGGAGCGACGAGCAGCGTAATCGCAGTGTGAGTTTACGCACTGGCTGGCGCTTTTCAGAGCGAAGCAGTATTAACGCTGCTTTGCAGATTTACCAAATTGATTACCAGTTTGCCAACCGTAAAGACGATAACATTTTATTGTCTGTGGGTTATGATGTGACATTGTCTGAGCATTCTGATCTGTCAGTATCGCTGCGCAGAACAGAACGAAACTCCAGCAGCGACAGCTTTACGGCTAGCGAGAACCGGGTCTGGCTAACCTATATTTATACGTTTTAGTGGTTAGCCAGCTGGTATTGGCAGACATCAGTTTTCTTTAGGCTGACTATCTAAAATCTGCTTTTGTTTCTTCAGCAGCTGGTCAAGTTCTCTGGCCAGTTTTACTTTCTGTTCCAGAGAGCTATCTAATAAAGCATTAATGTCTTTTAGCACTTTAGCCTGCTGTTCACCATCACTGGTTTCGGCTGAGGGTTGTGCCGTTACCTGATTCGCAACCTCCTGGGACAGTTCACTGATAACTGTCTGCACATCATGCCGCTCAATCGTGGTAAGGTCTTCCAGATAACCATATAACATGACCCGGTCCATCAGCAGATTAATTTTACGGGGAATGCCACGACTAAATTGCTGAATATCCGGGTAGCATGCCTCAGCAATTAAACCATCTCTGGCGCCAGCCTGGTTTAGACGAAATTCAATATAAGCCTGGGTTTCATCAGTTTGCAATGCGGTTAAATTGGACGAAGCAATAATTCGCTGACGGAACTGCTCCATATTGGGTGCCTGAATAATCGGATTTAATTCATTCTGGCCAAGTAAAAAACTTTGCAATAAGGGTTTACCATTCACCTGGAAATTAGACAGCATTCTGAGTTCTTCAATGGATTCCAAAGGCAGGTTTTGTGCTTCATCAACCAGCAGCAAAGCGCGACGATGTTGAGCGTGCAGGCGTTTCAGGTAGTTGTATATGGCATCAAGATAGCTGGCTTTATTGTGTTCATTCACCACCAGGTTAAAACTCGACGCAATCATTCGGATAAGATCATCAGGAGCCAGCTTGGATGTAACAATTTGTTTAGCAACTATTTCATCCTGGTTTAGTTGATTAAGCAACTGGTTTGCGATGGTCGTTTTGCCTGTGCCGACATCGCCGGTTATGACAATAAAACCTTCGCCCTGGGTTAAGCCATACTGCAGATAGGCCAGCGCGCGTTTATGCAGTTTGCTGGCAAAAAACCAGTTAGGATTTGGCGTAAGCTGAAACGGGCGTTCTTTCAATCCGTAATAGGATTCGTACATAACAATATCCTTATAGCAAGTAAGCGGGCATCGGGTCGTTAAACCTCTATCTATGGATACCCGGCAACAGATGTACTCTTGCTTGCAGTGTATACAATTTCGTTGCTAAAGACGATAACTGTACCGGGTTTTGTCCCTCAGTCTGTCGTTTTTCGGTGCGAAAGCTGCGGATCCATTATAGTAAGTAAGGCAGGCTAAGTTATTGGAAAATCAACTGGCAGGCATGTTATCAGCTGTAATTTTCAGCAACGCGTTTAAAAAATGGCCGAACAATATTTTGGCCTGAAAAAACTGTTGACACATTTACAGCGTCACCCTAGAATGCGCCCCGTGTTCAGCGATAACGTTTCGACTTAATTGCTGAGGATAAAAGTGTGGGGCTATAGCTCAGCTGGGAGAGCGCTTGCATGGCATGCAAGAGGTCAGCGGTTCGATCCCGCTTAGCTCCACCAAGATTTCCAGTGCGTCCCCTTCGTCTAGAGGCCTAGGACACCGCCCTTTCACGGCGGTAACAGGGGTTCGAATCCCCTAGGGGACGCCACTTAAATCTGCACACTTTGACTGAATACAGCGTCCCCTTCGTCTAGAGGCCTAGGACACCGCCCTTTCACGGCGGTAACAGGGGTTCGAATCCCCTAGGGGACGCCACTTCGGTCGCTAATAAGCGTTTTTTACTGTTCTGTTAAGTCCCCTTCGTCTAGAGGCCTAGGACACCGCCCTTTCACGGCGGTAACAGGGGTTCGAATCCCCTAGGGGACGCCATCTTACTGCAAAGTCACCGTTACTTAAGCACTTAGCTGGACAGCTGCAACGATAAGGGCAGTCTGGCGCGTTATATTCATTGACATGTTAATAACGGAGATTGACATCTTCTGTTCCCGCGCTGAAGCCGTTGTTTAATTCTTACTCGGTAACCCTCTGAGCAAATCTGCCATAAAGTCACTGATCAGCGGTTGTGCTGCCGCATTAGGGTGAATACCGTCAGCCATCATTAAATTACTATTAATTGCGATACTGTCCATAAAAAATGGCCACAGGGTAATATTATGTTTCTCGGCTAGTTGGGGATAAAGTGCGGTAAATTGTCTGACGTAACGTGGTCCGTAATTTGGCGGGATGCGTATTTGCATTAGTAACGGCTCGGCATTATGCTGCTGGATCAGCGTAATGATTTTACTCAGATTTGTCTGAATAAGTTCT
>NZ_JAWVZF010000226.1:0-3291 GCF_033722355.1 Arsukibacterium sp.
GGCCAGATAGCCATATCGGCAATCGTATATTCATCGCCGGCAATATATTCGTGTTTTGCCAGTTGTTTATCTAATACATCAAGTTGCCGTTTCGCTTCCATCGTAAAACGGTTGATTGGGTATTCTAATTTTTCGGGCGCATAATTGTAAAAATGGCCAAATCCACCGCCCAGATAAGGGGCACTGCCCACTTGCCAGAACAGCCAGCTCAGCGTTTCTGTGCGCTTCGCCGGCTCAGCCGGAATAAAGGCGCCATGTTTTTCAGCCAGGTATAGCAGTATTGAACCGGATTCAAATATCCGCATATCTGTTGTGGTATCAAACAGTGCCGGGATTTTTGAATTAGGATTAAGCGCAACAAAGCCGCTGCCAAACTGGTCGCCCTCTTTGATATCAATAAGCCAGGCATCATACTCCGCCTCTTTAATACCCGCTTCGAGTAATTCCTCCAGTAACACCGTCACTTTGACCCCGTTTGGGGTTGCCATGGAATACAACTGCAGTGGTTGCTTGCCCTTTGGTAGCTGTTTATCATGGGTGGCACCTGATACCGGCCGGTTAATGCTGGCAAACTGGCCGCCACTTTCTTTGTCAGCTCGCCAGACTTTTGGTGGGGTATAGCTGTTACTCATACATGTCTCCTGATGAAAGTTGATGACAACACTTTGCCTGTTAGAAATACATTGGCCTGCAATAGCATTAACTCAAGCGATAACATGCCGTAGCAAAAGAGAATTTTGTACTAAGCCAGATTAAAATTGAATATGATGATTGCAGTTGCGCTAATACACTTACTACACGACTCTAATAAGCTTAGCGCCTGATTCACAGCATGATTAAAATAATAATAGCCTTTTTAGCGGGTAGTGCATGGCTGCTTAGCGGTTGTGCGCAATATCCGTCACAAACAGACTGGCCCCCTCAACAAGCAGGGCAACGACCGCTAGCGAATGTCAGCTACGCCAGCCTGGCCAGTTTACCCTACATTGATAACAGCATCATACTTCGTTACGGCGAGGATAAACTGCAGTATGGCCGCCTGTATTTGCCGCCAAAAGCGCATACACAAACAAAAGTACCGCTTGTGATATTTATTCACGGCGGTTGCTGGTTAAATGCCTATGATATCAGCCATAGCCGGGCGTTTAGTCAGGCAGTAGCGTCAGCAGGCTTCGCTGTCTGGTCTGTTGAATACCGGCGCACCGGTGATGAAGGCGGCGGTTGGCCCGGCACCTTTAATGATGTGTTGCAAGCGTTGCAGTTTAGCCAGCATGGCCTGAATGCTTACGCGGTGGACAAAAGCAGTATTGTCATTGCGGGCCATTCGGCTGGTGGCCAGTTGGCGTTACTGGCGGCAGGGCGCAGTTACCATCAGGCTGAAACAGCCCCGTTGCCGCCGGTAAAAGGGGTGATAGGTCTGGCCGCTATTACCAATGTGCTTAGCTATGGCGCAGGCACCAATAGCTGTCAGCGCGCAACCGGGCAGTTTCTTGGCGGCACAGCAGCAGAGCAGCCTTTGCGTTATCAACAGGCAAGCCCGCAGCTGCAACCCATGCATCCGGCAACTTTGCTTTTACAGGGTAGTGTCGATACCATTGTGCCTCTTGCCCAGGCCACTGCCAGCAATATGCCATATCAAGTGGTTGCTGATGCAGGACATTTTGATTGGATCCATCCGCACACCCGGGCGTATAAGCAGTTTATTGCGTCTTTGCAGGAGCTTTTTGCACAGTGACAACTCAAAGCCATTTATTAAAAAACAGTCAAACGGAAATAAGCCTGCCGTTACTGCAGCAGTTAGATAGTCAGGATCCGCTTGCGGCAAAGCGCGATGCGTTTGTATTACCGGAAAACACCGTTTATCTGGATGGTAACTCGCTCGGAGCCATGCCAAAACTTGCAGCAGAGCGGGCACAGCAGGTGCTGACGCAGCAGTGGTCACAGGATTTAATAAAAAGCTGGAACCGCCACCACTGGATTGACCTGCCGGTAACGGTTGGCGAGAAAATAAGCCATTTGGTCGGCGCGGCCAGTGGCCAGCTTATTTGCTGCGACTCCACCTCTGTTAATTTATTCAAAGTATTAAGCAGTGCCATGCTGATGCAACCCGGGCGCAAGCAAGTGTTGTCTCAGGCCGGTAACTTCCCAACCGATCTGTATATGGTACAGGGCCTGGCCAGTTTACTTGGCGAGCAGCGATGTCAGTTAAAACTGGTAGATGAAAGTGAAAATGATGAATTGCTTGAACAAAGCTTAAGCGAAGAGGTGGCAGTGCTGCTGTTAACTCAGGTCGATTTTCGCAGTGGCCGTTTACTGAATATGCAAAGGTTAACTGAGCTTGCGCATGCAAAAGGCATTCTGGTGATCTGGGATTTGGCTCATAGTGCCGGCGCACTGGCGATTGAGCTCGATGCCTGCAATGTCGATTTTGCGGTTGGCTGTGGTTATAAGTACCTGAATGGCGGCCCGGGGGCACCGGCATTTGTTTATGTCGCTGCGCGACACCAAAGTGCGGTATCACAGCCTTTATCTGGCTGGATGGGCCACAGTTCGCCTTTTAGTTTTGATAAAAATTATCAGAAAGCGCCGGGGATCAGCCAGTTTTTAACCGGAACCCCGGCGATTTTATCAATGAGTGTGCTGGACGCCGCACTTGATGTGTTTGCGGACGTTGATATGGCGCAGCTTCGGCAAAAATCATTGCAACTGAGCAGTTATTTTCACCAACTGCTGTTGCAGCATCCAGGCCTTAATGAATTAACATTGTTGACACCGGTGGAACCGGCAGAGCGGGGCAGTCAACTGGCTTATCAGCACCCTAACGCTTATGCGTTGTGTCAGGCGCTTATTGAGCACGGCGTGGTGGCAGATTTCAGAGCCCCGGATATTTTGCGACTGGGTTTTGCGCCGCTTTACTTACGTTTTACCGATATCTGGCAGGCAGTAACCACTCTGGCAAAGCTGGTTGAAACGGGTGAGTACCTGAAACCACAGTATGCTGTAAAAAATAAGGTAACCTGAGAGCTAATTCTGCCTGGTAAACCACAATAAGCGATTATTGGCGGGCATGGCAAAATCCTGTGTTAACTGAAAGCCTTGCTGTCGCGCCAGTGCTAATACGTGTTCGTTATCCCGGATCCCCATGGCCGGGTCACGGCTTTTTAAACTGGCATCAAAGGCCTGATTACTGACGCTGGTGAACTGGCCGTTGTAATTAAAGGGCCCATAGATACACAGCGTAGCGCGGGGCGACAAAAACTCGTTTAACCGGCTAAATAGCCGCTCAACAAC
>NZ_JAWVZF010000227.1:0-3249 GCF_033722355.1 Arsukibacterium sp.
CAGCAGGCAGCAGGAGGACAACCATGCCATATGATAACCGGAATGAATTGCCGGATGCCGTAAAAAATGCGTTACCTGACAAGGCCCAGCAGATCTATCTTGACGCTTTTAACAGTGCCTGGCAGGACTACAAAGACCCCGATGACCGCGACGGTGATGATAGCCGCGAAGAAGTCGCCCACAAGGTAGCCTGGTCTGCAGTAAAGCAGCGTTATCGCAAAAATGATGCTGGCGACTGGGTCGAAAAGTAAGAGGTCAAAAATAACCCGCTGTAGGAGGAAACTACAGATGCCTTATCTTAATGTTGGCGATGGCCATCAGCTGCATTATCAGATCCAGGGGGATATTCGCAGTGCCACCCCGCTGTTGTTTGTCCATGGCGGGCCGGGTGCTGGTGTGCGTTCTGCTGATAAAGACCTGTTTGCCGGGCTGCGCCGGCCAGTCATTTTTTTTGATCAGCGTGGTTGTGGTCTGAGCAAATACAATGAAAGGTTACAAGCCAACACCACCGTTGAACTGCTTGCAGATATAGAGCAATTACGTCAGGCACTGACGATCGAGCAACTGATGCTGGTCGGTGGCAGTTGGGGCAGCACCCTCAGCTTGCTATATGCTATCCGTCACCCGGAGCGGGTGGTAAGAATGGTGCTGTGGGGCATATTTTTATGCCGGCAGCAGGAACTGGACTGGTTTTATCTGCAAGGTGCAAATCAGCTGTACCCGGATGAATATCAGAAGTTTATTTCGATTGTCGACCAGCCCAACAGACCCGTTGAAGCCTATTTCCGGTTGCTTAACACCGGCAATACTCAGCAGCAGCAAACGGCAGCGATGAGCTGGGCCAGATGGGAAGCCGTTAATTCATTTCTAACGCCTGACCAGCAAAAAATTGCTGAATTCTGCGAACTGACAACCAGTTTGCCAATGGCACAATTAGCTAGTTATTACTTTGATAATCATGGTTTTATAGAAGATGATTATATTCTGCGCCATGCCGGCAAACTCGAGGACATTACCACAGATATCGTCCAGGGCCGCTATGACACCATTTGTCCCTGTGCTTCAGCCTGGCAGCTGGCCGCAGCGCTGAAGCAGGCCCGTCTGACGATTACACCCCATGCAGCCCATGATGCCAGTGAACCCGAAAACTTTGCCAGGCTAAGGACTATACTTAAATCGATTGAGCCTGAGGAGTAACCTGTTTGAAACCGGTATCAAATGAGCAACCGACAGTAGCAGCACAGCAAACAAAGGGAACTAAAGCCGCCTTACTCGGTATTGCCGGCAGTGTACTATTTGTGGCTGTTGTGCTGACAGTACTGGTGTATTTCGGGGTGCACACTGAAGTACTGAAATTACTGCAATGGTTTAAGCAGCAAGGCGCCTGGGCACCACTGTTATTTATCCTGATTATGGCCGCGGTTGTGGTATTACTGCTACCCGGGGCCCTGTTTACCATAGGTGCCGGCTTTGTATTTGGGGTGGTTGAAGGCTCGGTCTATGTGGTACTGGGTACTACGCTGGGTGCCACTATCGCCTTTTTACTGGCCCGTTACACGTTCGGTCATCGCGCCAGGCAATTCATCAGGGCACGGGCAAAGTTAAAACTGGTTAATGACGAACTGAGCAAAAATGACTGGAAAATTGTCCTGCTTACCCGCTTAATCCCGTTTTTCCCAAGCAAAATTTCTAATTACTTCTTTGGTTTAACGCAATTTTCTCTGTTTGGTTATATTGCTGGTTCACTGATCGGATTTATTCCTTTTACGGTGCATAACGTCTATCTGGGTTCGCTGGTTGCTGATATCACAACAATTGAATTTGGCCAGCAACAGCGCACCGGCTGGGAGTGGGTCCTGTATCTTGGCGGCTTTATAGCAGCGGTCGCTGCGGTGATTTATCTGAACCGGCTGGCTAACCGGGCGCTGACCAGATACACCGGACAGCATAACGTAAAAGATACTGATAAGGAGCCTTCGGCATGACGTGGTTAAAATGGTTGCCCTGGCGGTATGTGGTGCGCTATGTCGCTCACAAACATGGTTTTATTGATCCGGTAGCCTTACTGGCTAAGCTGCATAATTTTGCCCAGCCCTCGGAAGTCGGAGAGCCGATTGAGCTGCTGCGGGCCGGCGTGGTATTTCACGCACGTGGGCTGATTAACAGCAGGGTTATTCAGCACAATCTGGATTGGGTCTGGCCATACTGGATTGAACGGCAGTTTGACCCCTGTGATAAGTCTTTTATTCCCCGGGCATTTTCAATTACCCATATTAATCTGACCCACCGTAACTGGACAGCCATTGGTTATCCGGATTGTCCTGAACTGCCCATTGTTGACCCGCGCGGTCTGCTGACACCGTTTCTCGACAGCTGGTCTCTGGATGGCTGGATCATGTCTGAGCAGGGAGACTGTCTGCTGCCATCACGTGCTGAAGACAGCCAGCAGCAACTGACCGTTGGCGGCGATATCAGTATCTGTACTACAAGCCGTCAGCAGGGCATGACACTGCAAAATAAGGCCTGGGTAGCACTGGAAGATGGTGTGCCGGTGCTGAAAATGCAACTGAAAGCCAAAGTGGATAAACCGGGTTATCTGGTATTGGCACTGCGCCCACAAAACCCGGAAGGCGTAAGTTTTATTCATAAAGTGGCCCTGAATGAACAACATAACCAATGGCTGGTCGATGACGCTAAACGGATTTATTTTAATCGTCCGGCTGACCGGTATCATGTTTCGGCATATAAACAAGGGGATGTTTATATTCATCTGGCTGATGCTGAACAACAGGCCGAAGGTAAATGTGATGTCGGGATGGTAACGGCAGCTGTTCTGTTTAAACTACCGGATCAAGGCTGGCATGAAGTCGAAGTGTCAGTGCCACTTACCTCTGGCGCTCAGCCACAATTGCAGGCCGGGGCCTGGCAGAAAGAGCAGCAAAAATGCTGCAAGCTGCAGTGTCCCGAACCGCATTATCAGTTCTTGTATGATGCGGCAATCAATTCACTGATCCTGCACTCTCCGGAAGATGTTTATCCCGGCCCTTATACCTACAAGCGCTTCTGGTTCAGAGATGCCGCCTTTATTATCCATGCCTTACTATGTGCCGGCCTGACGGAGCGCGCCGCCCGCGCCTTACAGCAGTTTCCGGCCAGACAGACGTTACTGGGCTATTTCCGTTCGCAGGAAGGGGAGTGGGATGCTAACGGTGAGGTGTTATGGATCCTGCAACGTTATGTCGAACTTAC
>NZ_JAWVZF010000228.1:0-3242 GCF_033722355.1 Arsukibacterium sp.
GGCTGGATTTTATCAAAGTTGCTTTGCGCTGTGCCTGGCAGCAATAGTGGTATTTGCAAATCTGCATCTGTTGCAACCGCTGTTGCCACAACTTAGCCGAGATTTTCAAATAAGCCCGCTGCAGGCCAACCTCAGTTATATCATTACCACGCTGGGGCTGGGTATATCATTACTGGTTTATGCCTCTTTATCGGATGCCTGGGGTCGCAAGTCGCTGTTATTAATCACATTGTCTGGCATGACAATTAGCACGCTGGCGCTGACTCAGGTAGACAGCTTCAATGGATTAGTGTTCTGGCGGGCTGTGCAGGGCCTTTGTCTGGGAGGACTGCCAGCTATTGCTATTGCCTGGATGGGCGAAGAATATACCACACCGGCGCTGGTGAGCGCAGTGGGCTACTATATCAGCGCGAGCTCGTTAGGCGGTATTGGCGGTCGCTTACTGGCGGGCGGGCTTGCTGATTGGGGCCACTGGCAATGGGTATTCTGGCCGATGGCGCTGTTAAGTGCGGTCAGTTGCTATGGTATCTGGCGCTTTCTGCCGCAATCCAGCGGGTTTACGCGTCAGCCATTCCGGCTTTTACAAGCGCTTAAAAATCATGGATTTCACCTGCGCCAGCCATTGTTACTGCTGACTTATCTGATTGGCGGTCTGAATTTTCTGGTGTTTTTAAACCAGTATACCTTTGTCAGTTTTATGCTGGCGGCACCCCCTTATTTACTGAGCAGCAGCATGCTGGGCCTGTTATTTATAACTTATTTCAGTGGTACTGTCGGCTCGGCGTTTTCTGCCAGAATTGCAAAGCGTATCTCCGCACCACTGGCAATGGCGCTGGGTACCGTGCTGCTGATGCTGGGTACTTTGGTGACCCTGCATAGCGCGGTTTGGCTCATTGTCGGCGGTTTTTTTATCAGTGCTTTTGGTTTTTTCCTGTGTCATTCGCTCGCCAGTAGCTGGGTTAACCAACATGCCAGGCGGGCCAAGGCCAGTGCCAGTGCACTTTATCTGGTGTTCTACTATGTTGGCGCCAGTATAGGTGGCTTTTACCTGCAGCCGTTCTGGCAGTGGCTTGGCTGGTCAGGCGTGGTCCTGGCCTCCTGGCTGATGTACGGCATAACCCTGCTACTGACGGTATTGTTATGGCTGCGCAGCCGCTAAATATTTTATTGGCTGTTTTAAACCTTTCTGTTACTTCATTCGACTAACCTGTCATTACTTTCTTAAACCGGCCAGCAAAAGGGCATTTATGGCAACGGAGATTGCAGCGGCAATCAGCGCAGCACAGCAAGGAGATAAGCAGGCTTTTTACCTGATATACCAGCAGTTTATTGGTCGGGTATATGCGATTTGCTGGCGGCTGTTAGCCAATAAACAGCAGGCCGAAGATGCCAGTCAGGATGTATTTATTAAGGTATGGCAACAGTTACCGGTGTTTCGTGGCGACAGCAGCTTTGCAACCTGGCTGCATAGTGTTGCTACCCGCACTGCAATAGATCACTTTCGCCAGCAGAAAAACCTGCGCCTGACGGATGGCAGTGATGAACTTGAACTGCTGCAGCCAACCACTCACTGCAGCAGCGACGCGGCAA
The DNA here is from genome assembly GCF_033722355.1 of Arsukibacterium sp. Lineage (GTDB taxonomy): Bacteria > Pseudomonadota > Gammaproteobacteria > Enterobacterales > Alteromonadaceae > Alishewanella. The sequence continues at coordinate 1,591 of NZ_JAWVZF010000228.1, forward strand.
TGCTGGAGCAGGCAATTATGCGCTTACCTTCTCAGGCAAGAGCGGTATTTGTGTTGTTCGCGCTGGAGGGGTATCAGCATCAGGAAATTGCTGGTTTGCTGGGGATTGCTGAGGGAAGTTCTAAAGCACAGTATTTCAGAGCCCGACAATTGTTACAGGAGTGGCTAGCGGATGAATGAGCAACAATTTGAGAAAAGGCTGCAGCAACTGGAAAAAGAGCTGCAACCCCGGCGCGATTTGTGGCCGGATATTGCCAATCAGCTTGAGCAAACCCCTCAGCAAAGCAGGCTGCCGGCAGCAGAAAAACCAGCAGAGACATTCTGGCTGATGAAGCTGGCCAGTGCTGCCGCGCTGCTGCTGGTGGTACTGATTGGCTGGCAAATAACGGTTTTGCCACCATCAGAGCAGCCTGTTGCCACGCCATTGACTGCAGAATTACTGTTGTTGCAAGTCTATGAGCAGCAAAAAGCACAGCAACTTGCCCGGGTCGTCGCCGTTGCTGAAGGTTATGATAACTGGCAGCAGCAACTTGTTATCTGGGATCAGGCCATCGCTCAGGTGCGCCTGGCCCTGCAATTTTATCCGGATGAACCGCAGCTGTTAGCGCAGCTGCAAACGTTATATCAGCAACAGCTTAGCTTTATTCGCCGGGCAACGTTGCATCAACCTTTACTAATCAGTTAGGAGAATATTATGCAAAACATCACAATAAACTGGCTTGGCAGCCTGCTAATGACCGCGTTGCTGACCACCAGCCAATTGGCACTTGCTGACTCGCGTCAGGTGGTTAATGAAAGTCGCAGTGTCAGTGCTAACGAAAAAATCTATATTGAAGTTATGAGCGGTGAGATTACGATTAAAGCAGTATCAGATAATACGTTCAGGGTTAGTGGTAAGCTCGATGAAAAAGCGACGGGCTATGAGTTTGATGGCAAAGATGGTTTCAGCCGGTTTGAAATGACAATGCCGCGCCGGGTAAATTATGATGGCAAACAAAAAGTTAATGCGGCACAGCTGCAAATCGACGTACCGGTTGGCAGTCATATCGAGTTCAAGGGCGTCAACAGCAATGTCAGTGTCAGCGGTGTTTATGGCAGTAGTGACATTAACACGGTAAATGGCCAGATCAGCGCCAGTGATTTGCGTAACAGTATTTCACTCAGCACTGTCAATGGCGACATAAAGGTAAACGGCGCCAGCGGCAAGGTTGAGCTGAACTCGGTTAACGGCGAAATTAACGATGCAGACTCCATTGGCCGGCTAAGCTATGAAGTGGTTAATGGCAAAATCAACGCCAAAAGTCAGGCAGAAGAGGTGAGCATCAGTACGGTAAATGGCCAGGCTAAACTCGAGCTTACCGGTACTAAAGTGCTGAAACTCAGTACGGTTAACGGTAATATAGACGCCACCCTGGCTGGTGCAACCAGCCCGCAAATCAATGGCAGTAGTGTCAGCGGTGATATTGAATTAAAACTGGCCAGCAACAGTGACATCCGGGTTGATTTACACGCCTCGGCCGGTGGCAAACTTGACAACAAACTTAGCAGTGACCAAGCCGTTAAAGCCAAATATGGCCCCGCCCGCAGCCTGCAGTTTACTCTGGGCAGTGGTGAAGGCAGTGTTGAGCTCAGTACAGTAAGCGGTGATATTAA
>NZ_JAWVZF010000229.1:0-3124 GCF_033722355.1 Arsukibacterium sp.
TCCAGCTCAATCTGCAACCGCTCATCATAAGCGGGCCGTTTAGCTTGCCGCTCTGTCTCATCCGGAAATAACTGCAGCAGTCGCTGCTCGAGGCCTTCCCGTGATTTGTGTACCAGGAAATCTGCGTCGGTCATACCGCCAGTTGGGAATGCCGGTAAAAAATACTCACCAAGCCGGATGGTCACATTGCAGCGTCTGGCAATTTCCACACTGTTTTCCAGTGCCTCCGGAATATCGGCAAATAATTCCAGCATTTCCTGCTCAGTGCGCAAATACTGCTGCTCTGAGTAATGCTTTGGCCGGCGTTTATCATCCAGAGTAAAGCCGTCATGAATGGCAACCCTTATCTCATGGGCGGGATAATCACTGGCCTGTAAAAACACCACTTCATTGGTAGCGACCACAGGCAGCTGATGTTTTTCAGCCAGCTGCACCGCCTTTTGAATATAACGTTCTTCATCAGGCCGGTTAGTGCGGATTAATTCCAGATAAAACCTGTCTGGAAAATACTGCTGATAAAAACTGACTAACGCTGCAACTGACTGCGGGTTCTCCTTGACCAGCGCTTTGCCCAGCGGACCGTCTTTGCCACCTGACAGGACTATCAGACCACTGTTATGTTCGGCCAGCCACTGGTGATCGAGCTGCGGCTTGCCAGCGATATGCCCCCGCAAATAGGCTTTGGAAATCAACATGGTTAAGTTCTGATAACCGACATTATCCATCGCCAGCAGCAATAAGCGCGAGCTTTCATTACCAAGCAGCGGATGCTGTACCCAGCAGTCGACTCCCACCAGCGGTTTAATGCCCGCATCGTGCGCGGCACTGTAAAACCGCACCAGGCCACAGAAGTTCATCTGATCAGTTAGTGCCAATGCCGGCATTTTCGCCGCAGCGGCGGCTTTTACAATGGGCTTAACCTTTGCCACACCGTCGATCATTGAAAAATCGCTGTGAACACGCAAGTGAATAAAAGACGGGCCGGACATCAGGATTGTTGCTCGCAAATCTGACGGACCGGTTTAAAACTGCGACGATGCTCTGCCAGAATACCGTGCTCAGTTATTGCAGCCAGATGTTGTGCCGTCGGGTAACCTTTGTGGGCGGCAAATCCGAAATGTGGGTAGCGTAAGGCCAATTCGGCCATTTCAGCATCCCTGGCCACTTTTGCCAGGATGGATGCAGCACTGATTTCCGGTACCAGGCTATCCCCCTTTACCATAGCCGTGGCCGGTACTGGCAGTGGAGGACACCGGTTGCCATCAACCATGACCCACTCAGGCGCTATCGGCAAAGCTGCCACAGCCCGCTGCATCGCCAGCATGGTTGCATGTAAAATATTTAACTGGTCAATCTCTGCCGGCTCTGCCCGGCCAAGTGCCCAGCAGAGCGCACGCTCTTTAATCAATGCAGCCAGTGCCTCGCGTTTACTGGCACTGAGTTTTTTTGAATCAGTAAGGCCAGCAATCGGCCGCGCCGGGTCAAGAATAACAGCGGCAGTGACCACAGCGCCCACTAAGGGGCCGCGGCCGACTTCATCAACCCCACACAATAACGTTACATCAGGTCTATGCCATAGCATCAGAATGCACTACCTCCAGTATCGCTTCAGCAGCACGTGCGCTGGCGTTACATTTAATGGTTTGATGAATAGCCTGATAATCGGCAAGCAATTTACTATTATCTGCCTGCAGCATAGGTGCCATAGCTGCCACCAGCGCAGCGGGCGTGACCTGATGTTGCAGTAACTCAGGTACCATGGCCCGTCCGGCCAGTAAATTGGGTAAACTGAAATGCGCCAGTTTTACCAGGCGCCGGCCAATCTGATAGGTTAGCCAGTTTGCCCGATACGCCACGACCATCAGACACTTCGCCAGCATCGCTTCCAGCGTTGCTGTACCCGAGGTAATAAAGGTTGCATCAGCCGCCAGCAGTACCTGCCTGGCCTGGCCGGTAAAGACCTTAATGTTCAATTGTGGCGCATATTCTGCTTTTATCGCGGCAAATTGTGCGGCCTTTTGCGCTGTGACCATATTGGCAATGAGTTGTAACTGCGGTTGCTGCTGCTGTAGCAAACTGGCAGCCTGCAGAAAATCCGGAGCAAGCAGTTTAATTTCATTACTGCGGCTGCCAGGCATAATTGCCAGCGCCGGCTGCGCTGGATCCAGCCCCAGTTCAGCCTTATGCGCTGCTTTATCAACAACTATCGGCATTGTATCGGCCATGGTGTGGCCAACAAACGTACAAGGTACCTTATATCTATCATAAAAAGCTTTCTCAAAAGGCAGCAGCGACAGCACCATATTGGTGGCTTCAGCTATCTTGAAAATACGCTTATGGCGCCAGGCCCATACCGAAGGGCTGACGTAATGGATGGTTTTAATGCCCGCCCGCTTCAATTCCAGCTCCACCCGTAAGTTGAAATCCGGTGCGTCGATACCAACAAAAACATCAGGCGGATTATTCAGTAAGCTCGCCACGATGTCCCGCTTGACCTGCATTAGCCGGGGTAAGCGGCCTAATACTTCAACCAGGCCCATTACGGCCAGTTCTTCCATATCGAACAACGCCTGGAAACCAAGCGCCTGCATACGCGGCCCGCCAATACCATAAAATTTCGCTTGCGGATGGTGTTGACGTATTGCTTCAATTAAATCGGCGCCCAGAATATCACCGGAATGCTCGCCAGCGATCATGGCAATATTTAGGTCTGACAAAGCAGGTCTCTTTTTCAATTGCGTATAATGGCCTGATTCTATCACAGGGCATAGCGCTTACTTCAAGCCTTAATCGTCCAAACTAATGCTGCGACGATTAATACCTGGACAGCTTCAGGTAATGGCTTGTTGTCTGTGATAAAAAAGGAGCCAGCCGGCTCCTTTTTTATCATGTACTTTTTTATTAACGAACTATACCGCGGCTGGCACCGGCAATAAAATCGGTAAAGACTTTCAACTGAGGATACTCAGCGGCTTTTGCTTCCAGTGCCGCTAATGCCTCAGCAACCGTCTGACCTTTGCGGTAAACCTCTTTATAGGCCCGGCGGATCTCAAGCAAGGCATCACTGCTGAAACCCCGGCGTTTTAATCCTTCAACATTAATGCCAGCCGGCTGACAAGGTGCA
>NZ_JAWVZF010000230.1:0-3071 GCF_033722355.1 Arsukibacterium sp.
CAACGTTGCCGGCAAATATTCTGCCGGCGCATAACGGCTCAGGTAATCCAGCGCGGTATCGGTGAGTTTGCGCCAGCTGGCCTGTTTAATGCCTTCGGTGGTCGGGTATACCGGCGTAAGGGTTTCAGCCATTTGCTGAGGCTGATCATCCTGTTGCAGCCGGTATTCCGGATGGAGCATTTCAACGCCTCGCGGCCCGCGTTTTACCTCACCGAACAGCCGCAGTTTAGCCCCGGGGGTGATAGCATTTTTCTGCGCCGCACTAAAGTGAAAAAACCGGCAGGTTAAAAAGCCGCTGCCATCGGTTACTTTAAGCAGCCAGCTGCGCCGTTTTCCAAACTGGATGTCACTGCTTACCACCTCGGCCAGCACGGTGGCATGCAGAGCAGGCATTAAATCGGCGATAGCATAAACCCGGGTGCGGTCTTCATATCGCAACGGCAGATGAAACAGCAGGTCCTGGACACTGGTAATGCCAAGTTTTTCCAGGCGTTGTACCATTTTGGCACCCACGCCCTTGATAAGACTGATACTGAGACTATCCAGTCGGGTATGTGGCAAAGGCAGGATCTCTTTCAATTACAGGCGCATATTTTCAGTGTAAACCGCCAACGGCCTAAGGCAAAGCATTTGCTTAGGGCTGTTGCAGTTTCAGCTCTTGCACATCAGGCCGGTTTTCCGGGTTTCGGATGAGCCTTGCCACGGTGCCATCGTCAATCATCGTTTGCAAATGATGTTGCAGCAGGGGTTTCAGTGCTGCATGCGGGCTGTTTCTGGCAATGGCCAGATGAATGTTATCCGGCATGTCATCGCTAAAATCGAGCGGCGCAATTTTAAAACGCTGCTGATAACTGCTCACGGCGTTAATGGCTTCAGTGGTGCTGATAGTCGGTGCAACCAGACCATCAATCCGGTTGCGTAGCAGCATTTCCAGAGCCAGTTCTATACTGTCTACCTGAGCAATATGATGTGACTGTTCTGCAATCAGCGCCATAGTGGCCGGGTTATACAAGTAATGACGCAACGTGGCCAGCGTCAGGCCGCGAAGCTGTGCCTGACTGTCAATCAGCCGTTTATCGGTTTTTCTTAAAAATAAGCTTTCGGCCACATTGTTCCGGTACGGCAGCAGATACATATATTGATTGCGTTCGTCGCTGTATCTGAGGTTGGTCATTAAATCAACTTCGCCTTTTGCCATCAGCTTCAGACAGCGTGCCAGATTTGTACGTGGGGTAAAACTGAGCTGAAAACCGGCACGCCTGGCCAGCTCCTGCATTAATGCGACCGAAGGGCCGGTTGGTGTATCGCTAATGTCGTACTCGTGAAAATACGGGAAGTGATCAAGGCACCAAACCAGTTTAGGTGGTTCAATAACCGCTGGCTGGATCTCTGCTGCTGCCGGTTGCAGCAGCAGAGTAAGCCACAGCGACAATATTGAGATAAAACGGCACGTCGTCGCGTTTTGCATCAGTGAGTAGATGGAACTTCCATCACGCCGTCTATTTCAATCTGAGCATTGCGGGGGAGTGCACTAACCTGCACTGCTGCCCTGGCCGGATAAGGTTCAGCGAAATATTCGCTCATAATCTGATTAACCGTTGCAAACTGGCCCAGATCAGTCAGAAAAATATTAACCTTTACCATGTTATTCAAATTGCCACCTGCTGCTTCACATACGGCGGTCAGGTTTTTAAATACCTGATGCGTTTGCTCAGCAAAATCTTCTGACACCATCTGCATGGTCGCCGGTAGCAGTGGGATCTGGCCGGATAAATACACCGTGGTACCAATTTTCACCGCCTGACTGTAAGTGCCAATAGCAGCGGGGGCTGCTTCAGTGCGGATAATAACTTTTGACATAATTTTTATTTCCTTCTGTAAACTTTCTGCACGTCTGGCATAACGCGGATTTTACGCATGACATTGGCCAGATGCACCCTGTCCTCTACCGACAGGGTAATTTTAATGACATATTCGCCGGTATCGCGATCGTCGGTAACCAGATCCTGGATATTGGAGTTCTGACTGGCGATAAGGGTGGTCAGCTTGGCCAGCACCCCCTGGCGGTTAATAATAAACACCCGGATATCACACAAAAACTGCTTATCGCTGGTGTTATCCCAGCGGACAGGGAAAAACTTCGCCGGATCGCGCTCCCAACCTTTAATATTGCGACAATCGCTCCGATGCACATTTAGCCCCTTGCCCGGCGTGGCATTCGCGACGATTTCATCACCTGGTATTGGCCGGCAGCACTTGGCGAAGGTAACCAGCATCCCCTCTGAGCCTAAAATAAAGGCGTTACTTTTCGGCAGCGGCGAACTGTTTTTGCCGCTGGTATCATCCGCTTCAAACTCACCAAGCAAACGTCTGGCGATAGCCACCGGCAGCTGATTACCCAGGCCGATTTCGCTACACAGTGCATCAAAAGACTGCTGATTAACATTTTTCAGCACCTGTTCTATCCGCTCTGGCGCGATATCTTCCAGTTTTACCTCGCCAAGGGCCGAGGTCAGCAGGCGTTTACCCAGGCCAATAGCTTCATTTTGCTGCTGGCGTTTTAAATAATTGCGAATACCCAGAATGGCCCGGCTGGTAACCACATAATTAAGCCAGTTAGCATTGGGTTTGCCGCCTGGGCTGGTGATAATTTCTACGGTCTGGCCGGTTTCCAGTGGTTTACTGAGCGAGTATGGCCTGCGGTCCACTTTAGCGCCAACACAGCGGTTACCGACATCGGTGTGAACGGCATAGGCGAAGTCGACTGCGGTGGCACCTATTGGCAGCTCAACAATTTTACCTTTAGGGGTAAAAACATATAACTCTTCAGGGTACAATTCAGATTTGACGTTTTCAACAAACTCATAGCTGGTACCGGCGCTTTGCTGTAACTCGAGCAGACTTTGCATCCAGCGGTGGGCACGGATTTGTGCCGTGGTATCTTTATGCTCACCATTAGATTTATACATCCAGTGCGCGGCAATACCTTTGTCGGCCATTTCATCCATTTCACGGGTACGCATCTGAATTTCGACCGGAATACCGTGCGGACCAATTAATGATGTGTGAAG
>NZ_JAWVZF010000231.1:0-3000 GCF_033722355.1 Arsukibacterium sp.
ATAGCACTTAATCCCAGTCTGGCCATTGCTTATATGTGGAAATTCCTGGCACTAAATTCATTGCAGCGGTTTGATGAATCCTTGCTGGCACTGCAACAGGCCTATGAACTGGATCCGCTGTTTCAGACCAATACTTATAATTTAGGTTGGGCACTAACCCGGGCTGGCCGCTTTGACGAGGCTGAGGCGATTTTTAAGCAAATGCAGCTGGATTTTCCGCAATCACCGTTTCCTTATCAGGGTTTGGCCGATATTTACTTTAGCCAGGGTAATTTGGTGGGGGCTATTGCTGAAGCGAAAAATGCCATAGAACTATCGCCTGAAAACCATACTCTGGGTCATAAATTTATTAGTCCAATGGTAAATCTTGGGCTAACTGACCTTATTAAAAAAATGGCTAAAGAGCCGGAATGGGCCGGCACCACTGACTTTTATCAGGAAACACTGCTCATTTTTGAGCAGGATTATGCCGAACTATTTGCACGGATGGACTTTAAGCTGGCGGCCAACCCTGATGATTACTGGCTGCAATTTGAAGCCGGCTGGTATCATTCCATGTTTGGTGATAAGCAAAAAGCCTTATTGTTTTTAACTGAGAAATCGAGTTTGATTGCGCAAGCCGATATGTTTGGTATGCCGTACTGCTCGCCAGCGATTGAAATTGCCTGGGCAGAACAACACTTGGGTAATAAACAAAAAGCGCTTGAATTGATAGCCCGGTGCAAGGAATTAATGACTGAACAATTCCAGTCTTCCATCATCTATTCGGAATTGTATTATCTGGCTGCACGTATTTATGCGCTGGAAAACAACCCTGAGCAAGCTGTTCAGGCACTAGCCAAAGCTATAGACAGAGGCTGGCGGGAATATTGGACAAAATATGATCCGTTGCTGGTAAGTCTGGCAGGTAATTCTGAGTTTCAACAGTTAATTCAGTTTCTGGATCAGGATTTAGCGCGGCAAAAAGCCGAGGCGCTCAAATTGTTTACTGAGTAATCTTGCTAAAAAAAACAGGCCATGGCCTGTTTTGTTTTTTTATAACGATATCAGAAAATTAACTACGTGTTTTGCGTTGTCGTCTTAACGCCATCGTGCCTAAGCCCATTAACAACAGCACAATAGAGGCCGGCGCATTTACCGGAGTAACCGGGCCATTACTGGCAGGCAGAATACGCAGCATTTCAGGATCAGAAGAAAACGACAGCGGCGGGTTATTTACCTCTGATGAGCTTCTATCCACATTGGTATAGCCACATACTTCAATAAACTCGTCATTTCCTGCATCAGGATCAAAGTCAGGGTTTGGCTTTACAACACACTGTTCTTCAAAGACGATTTCAAAACCCGGCTCATTGCTGATCCAGAAAAACCGGCCCTGACTGGATGATAACCCCACCGAGACAAAGGCCATATAATCACCCGGGGCAAAGGCCATGGTAGGGGGGGTAGTTAACGTCACCCAGCCTTCTTCAATGGTGCCATCTGGGGTGACTATCTCACCTGCGGTATTCACCTCACCAGGCAGGATGGTACCATTAATATGCCAGTTTACGTTGTAGCTGACAGCCGGCGTATCAAAATACAGGCTAAAGAAACCAAACATTGAAAGCGCATCACCCTGGGCAAATTCCCAGACGCAGGGCTCGCCGTAAATTGCAAACTCTAACGCAGCCACCGCAGCATCATATTCTGCTTCAGTTATCCGTCCTTCACTTAAATCGTCCAGCAAAAAATTAATTTCCTGGTCTAAATTATCTAAATCATCCTGGGTATAGCCTTTAATACAGTCATTGGGCACCGCCCCTAACCCGCGACCGCCGCCACCGACGGCCCGTACTATACTATTAGCGGCAAAGGGCTCGTCAAAATTAAAGGCCGATTCAATAATACCCACTTCATTTAAATACTGGTTATCAACATAATAAAACGCCTGGGAGAAATTGGCGCTGGGGTCGCCTCTACCGCCCGACCTGACCAGACCCGCCTCGGCAAACTGGCTAAATAAAAACAAGCCCAGCAAAGGCAGGGTAAGCAGTTTTAGTTTATTCGACATAGATATTCCTTAATATTAACGATACGACGTATGCGTTATTCTTACCAGGTGCAAAATGGCAGGAATCGGTAAGCTACAGGTACTGCTATAAAAGTGGGCTTGGGTAGCTGATTAAAAACTAAGCAAGATTTGCACCGGAAAATAATAGCTTTAGTATACAAGCGCTTGCTACTTTAGCCATGGCGTATAACAGCTGTTGCTGCAAAGAATGCTGACACAAGCGATTGTGATTTAGCTGGAGGGGCAGGAGGGAGGCGTTAATGGTTATGCGATAAAAAAACCGCTGCGGGGCAGCGGTTTTTGGCTTAACGATGAAAAACTACAAGCCGAGCTTAGTTGGCATTGGTGGCGCGCTGCTATGATCAGCCGGCGGGTTAGCCTTCAGCTCTTTTAACGTATGCTCTATGGCACGCTCCAGCTGCACATCAATGCCTTTATTAACCGCTATCGGGTCGAGCTCGACCACGATATCCGGTGCCACCCCTTCGTTCTCTACCCGCCACTCGCCATCTGGCGTATAGAAGCGGAAGAACGGCACCACATGAAAACCACCGTCAATCATTGGCGGGTTGGTAGAAATACCAATTAGCCCACCCCAGGTACGGGTGCCGATGGTGGTGCCCAGCTTAAGGCGTTTAAAGGCCCACGGCAGGAAGTCGCCGCCTGAGCCGGCATCCTGATCAATCAGCATGGTTTTCGGACCATAGATACCGGCGCCCGGTGTGGTAAAAATCAGGCCATCGCGGTCTTTCCAGCCGGATAAAAACGGCCTGGCCAGAATTTCGAGGATGTAATTGGCTGCCTGCCCGCCACCGTTTTTCCGCTCGTCCAGAATTACCGCCGGTTTATCGGTCTGAGCGAAGAACATCCGGTTAAAGAAGTAAAAACCTCCATCAGCGGTATTAGGCAGATACACATAAGCGACTTTGCCGTCTGTTTTGTCATTA
>NZ_JAWVZF010000232.1:0-2962 GCF_033722355.1 Arsukibacterium sp.
CGGTAATCATCCGATTAATGGTCTGGATTACCTGGCGCATCCTGATAGCAGCCATCCGGGTTATCTGCTTGCTGCAGCACGGAATGATAATCAGCTATGGATCCTTGATCTGAGCCGGCAAAAGCCTCCTTTGGTTCAGTCATTAGAGTTCTATGCACCCACTTATTCGGCCAATACCAACCCTCCCTGCCCGGCTTATGAGAAACTTGATAATACCTCAATTGAAGGGGTCGCGGTTTCAGACAAGCTGGTGTACCTGGTTAACGATCCATGGAAAAGTCAGTATCTGAAAAATATTCAGTGTCCGGCCAACGCTGAACATTTTAAGCTGTTCTCGCCATTGCTATTTCAACTGGACATTAGCCCGCAGTGGTTTATTCAGTAATCACTGAAAGCCAGCCTGCACTGCTAGGTGGCAACGTTGGCTTCTGTTATTATAAGCTTATTGCCATGTTCAGCAGTGGTCGATTGCGCTTTGTGCTGCTGTTTAACGTCGTTTTGCGGGATATCCTATGATTAACCATTTTCGTGTGCTTGGGGTTAAAACCAATGCCAGTGATGAAGATATAAAAAAAGCTTATAAACGCCTGTCAAACCGTTATCACCCTGATAAATTACTGGAAAGTACTGAAGAGGAAAAAGAGCTGGCAGCGTTGCAGTTGCAACGGGTAAAACAGGCTTATGACGTCCTGTCAGATCCAAAACAAAAAGCCGCTTTTATTAAAGATTTTAATAATGTCATTGTCACCGACCCCGCTGCTGCGATGCAGGAGTTATGGGATCAATACTACTGACAAACTGCTATTATCATACGTATGTTTGCAAATTTCTTATTTAGACGGGTCGTCATCACATTATGGCTGCAAAATTAAACATATCACGCATTCGTGCTCTGCAGACGGATGCTACTGAAAATATCGAATCTTATCTTGACCCTGAAACGCCCAGGGCGCTTGAGCAATATACTGCCAAAATGAAAACGGTATTGCTCAGGGATCCGAAACTGCTGGAATCTTTACCGGAATATCTGCCGGTTGCCCTGTTTGGCAGGGTAAAGTTTCCCCCGGCCGCTCAGGCAAAATGGCAGCAATGGCTAGCCACTGGGGCAGCGCCTGGCTGGGACGAGTTTAAAGTGTCCGCTGCGTTTAACAACGCCGATCTGGAGCTGGTGAAAACCATTCGCGCCTATTCAGAGCCTGTGCTGATTGAAGCTTGCGCAGTGGTGTATTTAATGACACATGGCGATAACATTGCCAGCAACACACATACCCCGCGGCGCTCAGCAAAGACAGACCATGGACCTGATGCTGATGATATGGACGATTTTGCGCCAGAAGACGATTTTAGCAGTGACGACTATAGCACTGAACGCTATGACAGTGATGGCTACAGTAATGGTGACCCGGATGACAGCTTTGACGATGGGGTTGACAGCGATGAGCCAGGCTATGACAACCAATACGATGACATTCGCTTTAACAGAGAGAAACCTGAATGACTAATTTGATTGAAATTGCGGTTGCCGAGATTAAAGAACTGGCCGTTATTGAACCTAAACAGGCCAGCAAAAAATTTGAGCTTATTGCCAATACGATGAGCGACGATCAATTAGTTGAAGTCATTGAAAATATAGACATTGTCACCCTGACACAGATGAACAGCCAGCATGATATTTCGTTTCCCTCAATAATTTCTGAACTGATGAGCGCAGAGCGGATCCGCGATATTGTGTGTCAGCAGCCCCTGTACTGGGAAGAAAAAATTAAAAATAATGCAGAAGAGTTACAACAGCATACTTTTGATTTTTTAACCTATCTTATCCGCACTCAGGACAGTGAAGAAAAACAAGCTGAAATTCTGGAATGCGTTGCTGATGATCCGGCCGGCCTGTTTTATTTGTCTATTCCCTTTATTGAACTGTATCGTGGTGAGGCCATTGCAGATGATGAGGGCCTGCATGACATGCTGCATGAAGAAGAGGAAGATTTAGAAGAGGCAGTGCGCTACACCGAACGGCAGATGAATGAAGATGCCCACGGCTTAGGTATTGACGATCCCCGTAGTTTACTGGCGCTGATCCGCCAGTTAGCGCCCCGGGTAGAGCAAAATATTAAGGCGCTTATCCGTAATGAAAACTCAGGCTGGGAAGGCATCATTAATAAGTTTGCCACTGAACTTGTTATGCAGGCAAAAGAGAAAAATCAGGCCAGCGATGAATTTGCTGAAGTGGACGATATGTTTAGTTTTCTCGACTAATTCCCAATGAAAGGATAAGACGCATGCAGTTAATCGTTCGGGAGGCTGGCACCGGCCCTTTTTTAAGCCAGGTTATTAACATGGCTGTTGCCGCAGAACAGTTAAGCACCACGCAGCTTAAGCAAATCAAGAGCAAAGCCGTGCTGATGAGCCTGAAGTTTGCTGATAAATTTTATAACAAATATAAAATGCATTTGCTTGAGCAGGCAGCACACGATGTGATAGGTGTTGTCAGTCTTGGCTTGCTGGAGCTCGCGGATAAAGACCCGCAGCGGGCACTGGTGTTATTGCTGGCACCAGAAGGTCTGGTAAAACCATTTCAGAAAGGCTGGACTATGCTCAGCACCGTCAGCCGGTCAGCTGGCACTAAATCATTGTATGGTGACGTTGACGAACAATTATTGCAGCAGCTTTCAAGCCCGCCTGACGCTGAAGACTGGGCTGGCTGGCAGTATTATCAGCAGGCATTGACCGAACATCGGCGCAGCCAGTCGATGAAGTTGCTGCAACAACAGTTTTATGTCCACAGCCATTTTGATGAGTTTGAACATTTCAGCTTAGAAGAAGTCCTGGCTGAAGTGGTGTTTTATCGCGCATTGACCGGTGGCGACAAAGTCCGCCAGGATTTAAAAAAGCGTTTGCATAGCATTACGCTGCAACCGCACTGGTTTAATGAGACTTTCTTTACCCTGCAAACCGAAGCGAC
>NZ_JAWVZF010000233.1:0-2947 GCF_033722355.1 Arsukibacterium sp.
CCCCATCTGCTTCAGCTGCTGCAGCCTGTTATGATGACTGGCAGCATCGAGCTGGCCTGACGGGTCATCATAATCACCCACGGCATAGGCACTGAAAAACAAAGGTCTGGACGCAGCAATCTTCGGGTCAAGTTGCCGTAAACTGCCCGAGGCGGCATTGCGCGGATTGGCAAACTGTTTTTCATCACTCTCAGCCATTCGCGCATTCATTTGGGCAAAATGCTGCAGCGGAATATAAGCCTCACCCCTGACCTCCAGAAAGGCAGGATGGTCTGTGCCAAATAATTTTAACGGTACCGATTTTATCGTTTTTGCATTTTGAGTGACATCTTCACCGGTAAAGCCATCGCCACGGGTCACTGCTCTTGTCAGCAGACCATGCTGATAGTGTAAGCTCAGCGCCACGCCATCGAGCTTGGGCTCACAACAAAATTCGATTTGGGCACTGGCATCCAGACTGTCGGTAATGCGTTTATTGAACTGGATGAGTTCTTCTTCTGTTTTCGCCTTCTCCAGTGACAGCATCGGCAGGGTATGCTGGAACTGCACAAACTTATCAAGCGGCGTTTGCCCAACTCTGCGGGTTGGCGAATACGGATCAGCGAAATCGGGATGCTGCGCTTCCAGTTCGACCAGTTCGTCAAATAATTTGTCATATTCAGCGTCGGGAACAAGAGTGCTGTTCAGGTTGTAATAAGCATGCGAGTATTTGTGCAGTAACGCTCTTAAGGCAACAATTCTGTCTTTATCTGATTGGCTCATTAGCTTCTATCACCGAATGAAAAACGGCAGGGAATGCCCTGCCGTAAACGATTAACTTTGCGCTTTAACCGTGGATCAGCTGCTGGCGCTGAAACTCACGAATTTTATCCACATAGTGGCGCACGGTTTGTACCGTTAAAACACTGCGCTGGCCGTCCAGCACCTGACCGCCGAATTCCTCAGCCAGTTTTTTGGCGGCATTATGCATTAAATTGAAATTCTGCAAAGGCTCACCTGGGCCAGGTAAGGTCATAAATAAGCTTAAGCCACGCGTGCTGATTTTATCTATCTGCTCTAAATCAAAGGTCCCCGGATTAAACATATTGGCCAGACTGAATAACACCTCGCCACCGCCAGCGCTGTCCAGATGCCGGTGGAAAATATCCATATCACCATATTTAAAACCCAGCGGTAACAATGCCGATAATAAATCCGGGCCTTTAATCTCACGGTTATCAGGCAGTAACACATACAAAATAAGCACTTCTGATGGTTGATGTGCTGACTTTTTCTCCGCAGCGCTATCATCCGCCGCGCTGTCCGGCACGGCATCGTAATCTGCTTCCCGCCGGGCACCTCGTGCAGGCTGCTCATCAGTCAGGGCATCAAAATTGATCGCCGGCTCGGTTTTATCCTCTGGCGCATCAAAATCAAATTCAGGTTGCTGCCGGACCGGTGCGCTGTGCGGGCGCGCTGCCCGGGATTGGCTTGCCGGCTGAGTGGCAGTTGCCACATTGATTTTCGGCTCGGTTCGCTGGCTATTGTTAACGGCAGCGGTACTACGAGACTTCACCACCCTGACCGGGCCGACGCCAAGATCGTCAAAGCCTTCAGTATGCTCAGGCTCGGGCATCGGTGTATTGTCCGGATGATAACGATGGCCGGCCTCGCGGTTATTTTTACGCACCGTCCATAAACCATGAATAAACAGGCCGCCTAACACCAGCGCCCCTAAAATAATTAATACTAATCTCAACTCACCAGCCATAGTTGTACCTTATTATGTTATCAGGCTACTGCCAGCTTGACAGCATCGTCCACATCCACAGCCACGACCCGCGATACCCCGGGTTCCTGCATCGTTACGCCCATCAGCTGTGCTGCCATCTCCATGGCAATTTTATTGTGGCTAATATATATAAACTGCACCGTTTCTGACATTTCCCGAACCAGGTTACAAAACCGGCCGACGTTAGCATCGTCTAACGGTGCATCTACCTCATCCAGCATACAAAACGGTGCCGGATTGAGTCTGAATATTGAAAACACCAATGATAAGGCCGTTAGCGCTTTTTCACCACCCGATAATAAATGAATTGTACTGTTTTTTTTGCCCGGCGGCCTGGCCATAATAGTAACACCGGTTTCGAGCAAATCATCTTCCGTCAGATCCAGATAGGCACTGCCACCACCGAATACTTTGGGAAACAGCCCTTTTAACCCCTCGTTTACCTGTTCAAAGGTATCTTTAAATTTCTGCCGGGTTTCCTTATCAATTTTTCGCATGGCATTTTCCAGTGTCTCGAGCGCAGCGCTAAGATCGTCATGCTGACTGTCCAGGTAACGCTTACGCTCAGCCTGTTGTTCATACTCATCAATTGCCGCCAGGTTAATCGCACCTAACCTGGCCACCGCTTCAATGGTTTTATCCAGTTGCTGTTGCCACTGGCTTTCGTCAGCATCAGCCTGCAACTGCGGGATCACATCCTTCATATTGACCTGCTGCTCACGTAGCAGGTCCAGCATATTATTGGCCCTGATCCGACAGCCCTCAGCATCAAGACGCAGCGATTCGATGTGTTGCCGTTTCTGGTTAAGCTGCTGCATAATCCCCTGCTGGCCCTGCTCCAGCTCACGCATCTGCTGCTCCAGGCCAGAAAGTAAATCATTTGCACTAATCATCGCCTGCTCAGCTTCTTGCCGGTTTAACAGGGCCTCCTGCAATTGCTCCTGCAACAGGATTTCGGGTTCATCGTTATCGTGCTGTTGCTGCTTTAGCTCATCAATCTGCTGACGCAGCTGAGCGAGCTGCAACCGGGCCCGATCCAGGTTCTGCGTCAGACTTTGCTGCTGGCGTTCGGCCAGGGTTAACTGGGTTTGCAATTGCCGGCACTGTTCTTTTTGCTGCTCGTAACGCTGGGAGTTCTGTTGTAACAGCTGCTGTGCCTGTTGTTGTGCCTGTTGC
>NZ_JAWVZF010000234.1:0-2940 GCF_033722355.1 Arsukibacterium sp.
ATCAGGCCGCCGCCATGCTGAAAAAAAGCCTTTACCACTTGCGTTCTGGCATCCAGCAGCATGGGATCACTGCCGACATTAAAGGTGCGCCAGGTTCCCATGCCAATAACCGGCAGTGTGGTGTCAGTATTACCAAGGTTTTTTTGCAACATCCCGTTATTACCGGGCTTGGCTGAGTTTGCCAAAGCCGGTCCGACGCTGAAAGGCAAAGATGGCAATAAGCCGGCCGCCACTGCCGCTGCCAGTAATTTCAGGCTTTGCCTGCGGCTTAACCGGTTACGCATGATTTGCCCCTCGCTGATCATCTTTTGTCGTCAGTATCAAATAATCAGTTAAGCATAACAGTAGCTGTGCAATGTCGCCAAAGCAGTGGAGCATGCGCTGCCAGCATAGACAGATATTTCCGGGCCGAGTACACTTGGCCGCTGCTGATCATTAAATAAGGCAATGCATATGAGCCAAGACGTGTTATCTGAACAACAACAAGCCGACATAAAAAAAGAATTCGAATTTTTTGACCGTGATGGCAATGGCCAGATTGACATCGCTGAATTTATCGAGCTGCTGACGGTACTGGCACCGAAAACCAAAGCCAGTCATGTTGAAGAGGGCTTTAAACTTATTGATAAAAACGGTGATGGCTACATTGATTTCCCAGAATTTCTGCAGTGGTGGCAGCAATGCTGGTGGGAATACTAAGCAGGATTTCGAGCAGTATCAAAATAAAAAAAAAACGGCCCCCAGGGCCGTTTTTTTTTACGCAATTATCTTATTAAAAATCCAGTTGATGAGGTTCCTGTCTGGCTTCAATCGTAATATTCTTGGTGACGATAAAGTTGACCTCGTCCGGGTTTTCCGGATCGTCAGTGGTATCACAGCTTATCGCCACAGTGTAATTACCTGCATCAACATAACCGATGGCGTACTGATACTCGGTAGCATCATTATTGAAAAATACCGCAGTACTGGCGTACGGCTGATGAGTATTGGTACCGCCGTTATCGGCCAGCTCAGCTATTGGCAGGTCCAGCCCTTCGTAGATATACACCGCGGCAACAGCAGCACGTTCATCAGCAGGGTTTACATTACACTGATTGTTGATCAGGAAACTTTCTGCAACCAAGCCTTCCAGATGACCAATTTCACTGTTATCAACCAGCCTCAAACCGGTAGGTTTAACGAAATAGCCGGGAATACCAACCGGATCGACCAGTGCTTTGCGTAAGTCAAATTCCAGGGTGTAACTAAAAGTACCGCCAGCTGATAACGTCGGGCCATTCAGTCGCAACTGATTAGATGGCACCTGAACCGGATGCCGGCTGCCGTCCAGTCGCTGCAGATAACTTCCCTGGGCAATATCAAGCCGCAACTGGCCATAATTACCCGGGGCGACCTCGGCGTTGCTAATTAAAGCTTCCGATGCTGCGCCCTGTAACTGCAGTAAATCAATGCCCCTGGTGTTAGGAATGACATTGCCAGCGGCATCACGACAAAGATCATTAGTGTCAGCGGCTGAACTGTCCTGACCTAAGGTAAAGCTTTGTGGCGGCTGATCATTACCGACCAGCTGAATACCGGAGAAACATACCACTACTGCTGCGGCTTCAGTTACCGGGGCATCACTGACACCTAAACTGAATTTGGTGCTTTGGGGCGCCTCCTCTTGCTCACTGCTACCACAAGCAGTTAAACCAAGTGCTCCAAGCATTACCAACAAAGGAGTGACATTAAATTTTTGCATAATCTTTACCTCTTAATAAGCTTCTGCCGGTTTTCAGCAAATATCAGCTGTCGAATTGCCGTAATACGGACGTTCAGAACAGTAACGAGTGACACGCCATTTTATTCCAGATTATTTTAATTATTTTTCAGCCGGCTTTTTATGCACTCAGGTTTTAAAAAATTCTGCTGAATAATCAGCTAATTTCAGATAGTCTGCAGCCATAGCTAAGCGACGGCTTTGGAACTTTGAATGCTGGACTTTCGATTATATTTAGTTAGCTGCACTGCACTCTTTTGTGCAGGTGCCCTGGCCTCGGTGCAGTGGGATGGTCAACTTAATGCCGGTGTACTATCGAGTAATAACTTAAGTGTGATTGAACTGGAACAGATTTCGGAGCAAAGCGATCAGGCCCTAACGCTGGACGCATTACTGAACTTGCAATGGCAACCCAGCAGCAACAGTTATGTGGATATGGGCGCCAGTTACCACAACCGCCGATTTCAGACTCTGGAGGAATACAACCTGCAACTGCAAAGTATCTACCTTGATACCAGCTATGTTTTTATGCCGCTTACCCTGGGACTGAATTACCAGCATAGTAATGCGCAACTCGCAGGCCAGACGTTTTTAAACCAGCAGCAGGTTGGCGTTTACGCCAGTAAGGTATTGCGGCGGCAGTGGTATGTCCGGGCCGGGCTAACGGCTACCGATAAAACCTTTAAGCAGTTTCCTGAGCGCAATGCCGAAAACCTGGCGCTGCAACTGGATTTATATTGGTTCGCCCGCAACAGGCAAAATGTGGTGGCATTAAGTTACGCTCACACGAACGAAGACAGCGACAATTTACGCTACAGTTATAACGCCAACCGGGTAGACCTGCAGTTTACCAAACAGCTCACCTTTAACAGTACCGAACATAAGCTAAGACTGGGCGGTCGCGCAGAGCAGCGACGTTATCAGCATTTTTTTGACAGCAGCGCCAGCAGCCGCGACGATAACCAGCTTGGGTTAGATGCCAGTCTGCAATTTTTTATAAACCGGCATCTCAGCCTGTTAATCGCCACTGAGTGGGTTAACACTTCGTCAAATCTTAAAGACGCTGCTTATCAGGAAACCAGTTACAGTCTGAGTTTACGGCTGAATTTTTAACACACCGTAACCAAAAACGGCGTCTTTGCCCGGGCGGCCTAAATCCACTGAGCCTTGTTGCAGTGCTA
>NZ_JAWVZF010000235.1:0-2915 GCF_033722355.1 Arsukibacterium sp.
GAAACGGTTGATATCAGCAACATTACTGTTACTGGCTGGCTGCGCCTCGCAAATGAGCAGCCAAAGCCCGGCCCTGGATGCAAACCAGGTGGTGTATATTATGCCTTTTAGCAACCAGTCAGCGACGCCGATGGCGCAGGCGCAGGCCGAGCAGTTACTGGCATCGGTACTGGCCGATGCCGGCATCAGGGTGGAATTGTATCCGGCCAGTACGGTCAGTGACTTGCAGGCCAGTATTGAGCCCGAGCAGCGTCAGGCCGTCGCTGAGCAGTGGCTGGCAACCCGCCAGCAGGGCTACGTTATGTACGGTGTCGTGCAGGAGTGGCAATATAAGTATGGCCTGGATGGTGAGCCCGCGGTAGGCGTGACCTTACAGCTGACCGATAAAAATGGCACCGAGTTATGGCGCGGCTCTGCGGCCCGCAGTGGCTGGGGCCGTGAATCCCTGTCGCATCTGGCACTGAAAACCTTTGCTGAGCTTAGTGCCAGTCTGAACTGGGATTAACCGCAGATGGACTCTTACAAGCGTCGTGGCGCCGGCGGTGTGCTGTACCGAATGCTGTTTGGCAGTGATCATCAGCTGTTTGCCTGGTTTGAGCTGCTGCTGATTACTGCTGCCGCCATGCTGATTTGGGTGTATCAGGCCACGCTGCTGTATGACCGGCCGCAGCAATACTTTTTCTGGCCGATGCTCGGACCGGTGGTTATCGCACTGCGCTACGGCTTTGGCCGCGGTATGATGAGTTTTGTGTTTTTACTGATTGGCTTTTCAGTATGGCAGGCCAGCCACGATCAGCCGTTCTTACTCAGTATGCCGGTTGCGGTAGGTACAGCCGTGGTGACGATGCTGGTCGGCGAATTCCGTGACCACTGGCATGATATTAACGAGCGGTTTGAACTTAATCACCGTTTTATGGAGCAAAAGCTGAAAAGCTTTACCCAGAATTATCATTTACTGAAAGTCTCCCATGATCAGCTGGAGCAACGGGTTGCCGGTAAACAAATGAGCCTGCGTACCGGCATTCAGTTACTGCATACTGACGCGCTGGAGCAGCCGGACGGCCGGCCCGTTAAGCTGGCCGAACGCAGCCTGCAGGTGGTGTCCGAAATTATTACCCTGTATCAGGCCGGTTTTTACCTGGTGCATGACGGCAAAATAGACGCTCAGCCGCTGGCAACTATTGGTAATGCCCACAAACTGGTGGCCGATGATGCGATGCTCAAAGATATGCTGCAGTCTAAAGCCCTGTTGTCACCGGCCGATTTAATAGAGCACAGCGACCTGTACTATCAGCTGACGATTCCGCTTAGCGATATCAACGGCAAGTTACAGGCGGTGATCCTGGCGGAGAAGGTGCGCTTTGTGCAACTGACCGATGCCAATGTTGCCCTGGTGGCCCTGCTCAGTGGCTATATCGCCAACTTTATTGCCAATGAGGTGTTTGTGCCGGTGTTAAAACCAGAACAGCGGCAGCTGTTCCGTCAGTACATCCGCAGCCAGCAACATTATTATCAGCGCTACGCTATCGACAGCAGTCTGGTGCTGTTTACCGACTTAACAGCAACCCAGCATCTGGCGTTCTCGCAGATCACCGATTTCCGGCGCGGCGCTGATATTTACTGGCAGTGTCAAACCCGTGACGGCCAGCAGGCATTATGTGTGTTACTGCCGATGACAACGCCAAGCGAAGCCAAACAGTTTATTGAACGGGTACAGTCCCTGCTGGCCGGCCAGCAAAATGCCGGCAGCGCCGATCTGAAACTGACCGGGCCGCTACGGGTGTCTGCGCAGCAGGCTGAGATTAATCTGTTACTCCATGAACTGGATGCTTACAATGAAGACCTGGCTGACGCTGCAAATACTGACCTTTGAGATAGCAAGTCTCTATCTGCTGGGGCAGCAGCAAATGACGCCGCTGCTGTGGCTGGCAGTGATTAGCAGCCATGGCATTGCTGCTGGCAGCTTTACCGTGCTGTGCTGGCTGGTGCTGCCCAACGCTTATAAAACCCCGGTGCTGCCGGCGTTACTATTTATTTTTACCCTGGCCTTTACGATGCCGGTGATCGGCATGGTATGTCTGGCCACAGTGTTTGTGGTGGCGTTGTATTTCCCCAGGGCTGAAATCAAAAAGCGCTGGCATCACACCTACAACCTGGCGTTACCGATGCACCCGGAACAGCTGGAAGCCGGGTTTTATGGCTATGCTGCCTTAAAAGACATTCTGTTGTTTAACCCGTCAGATGAAAAACGCCTGATGGCGACGAACTCCTGTCGTTTTCTGCCCCATCAGGATGCGATGCCGTTACTGAAACTGGCTCTGACCGACAGAACCGATGATATCCGCTTACTGGCTTATGCGGTTATTGAAAAAATTGAGTTTAATATCAACCGCAAAATCGCGCTGTTAAAGAAAAAGCAAGAGCGCAAAGCCAATGCAGAAACGCTGCAGCGAATTGCTGAAAGCTACTGGGAACTGTGTTACCTGGGGATCGCAGAAGGCCCGATCCGCGACTTTTATCTGACTGAAGCCAGCCGCTTTTTACAGCAGGCCCATCAGTTACAGCCCTCGGCCGCCATTGAGCTGAAACTGGGACGTATTCTGCTGGAACAGCAGGACTATGATCAGGCGCAGCATTATCTGAACAACGCGCTGGACCGCGGTCTGCCAGAACGCCAGGTGTCGCCTTACCTGGCAGAAGTGATGTTTGGCAAGGCCCGCTACCAGGAGGTGGCCACTTTACTGCAAAGCCTGCCGGCCCGGCAAAGCGATTTAGTGACCCAATTAAAGGAGTACTGGCGCAGTGCAGCAAGCTGATATCTGCCTGTTACTGGAAGGCACCTACCCCTATGTCAGGGGGGGCGTTTCCAGCTGGGTGCACCAACTGATTAGCGGCTTGCCGCATTATCGTTTTTA
>NZ_JAWVZF010000236.1:0-2886 GCF_033722355.1 Arsukibacterium sp.
AGGTCGTAGCTCAAGTCCAGTTTCACCGCACTGACTTCATCACTGTTTACAAAGGGATAAATACCATATTTGCTGACCATGACCCGATCTATATCAGAAAATGCAGCGGCCTGGTTAAAACCGATACTCGGCAGATCCATCCCGTTCAGCAAGTAAGAAATCGACACATTGGTATCCAGCTGTGGATTTGCCACCGTCGCATCTTCTGCTACCAGAGCCCACAGCAACCCGTTCCTGAAATTGCTGCTGGCGGTAGAGTGCGACACATCAAATACCAGGTTGGTCCGGTCGTTTATGTCCCAGTCGGCAGCCACACCAAAGCTTTTTACTTCGTCATAATCCCGGTTATCATCATTGACAATTTCTACCCGGGTAAAACTCTGTGATGTGCGGTTAAAGGTCCCGCCAATCACTGACCGGTTATTCAGCACCGGATTACCGACAGCCGCGGCATCGCCGCCAAATTTAACCCGGAAACCGCGGGCGAAGGATTCTTTGTCAAACTGGGAAATAAAGGCATCGGCTTTTAAACTGAAAGCATCATGCGGTTGCCATTCAATCGAGCCCAGATAGCCGTTACGGGTCTCCTCGCCCCCTAAATGCTGAATTTCAAACCCTTCACTGATAAATTCATTTTGCTCATCACCGGTGACATCTTTCTGACCGTTGTAAGCCAGACCGATAAACTGGGTTGCCACACTGGGCTGATATAAGCGGGCATAGCCAAGCGCTACCCCCAGGGTGTTATCCAGAAACTTGCCCTGATAAGAAAAACTGAAACGATGGCCAAACTCCTCGCCATCCGGTACTTCATCCGCCCGGTCGTTAAACATGCCGCGCAGGTTAACGGTAAAACTGTGGTCTTTGTCGTTTTGCAGCACACTGGCCGTTTTCAGCTCAACGGTACCGGCCACCCCGCCTTCGATTAACGACGCTTTTGGTGATTTATATACCGCCGCTGAGTTAATCAGCTCAGAGGGATACTGATCAAACTCAATATTGCGCTTACCACTGGTAGACACCTGCTCGCGGCCGTTTAACGTGGAAAAGACGAAGCCCCCTGACATGCCACGAATATTGATTTCGGCCGCCTGCCCGCCGGTCCGCACCGCAGAAATGCCCGGCAGGCGGGTCAGCGCATCGGCTATCGACACATCAGGCAAGGTACCCAAATCGTCGGCCGAAATGGTTTCTGACACCACATCAGTAAACCGTTTGGTGTCCAGTGAGCGAAACAGGCTGCTGGCAAAGCCCCGCACCTGGATGACTTCCACCTGTTGCTCTTCGGCAACCGGCTCCTCCGCCGGAGGCTGTTGCTGGGCAGCCGCCAACGAACTTAGCCCTGCTGCACTGACAGCAAGGCTAAGCAGACTAAGCTTAAACTTATTCATACTTTCGTCCCCGTTTTGTTTTTATAGTTGGTTGCGCTCTCCATGCGATACGGACCAGCCGAGTCGGGCACGAAATAATGCAGCCATAATTGTTGTGCGGTTAGTTATTAACCTATTTGGGGCAGCTGGCAATATGAATACGTATTCACAAGCGCTAAAATGGCGCAGCAGTCATTTGCCGGTAACCAACATGGTGCAGCCGGCAACGGACTTTTCATCAGCGCAAACTCAGGTTATGGTAGCCGGT
The DNA here is from genome assembly GCF_033722355.1 of Arsukibacterium sp. Taxonomy (GTDB): domain Bacteria; phylum Pseudomonadota; class Gammaproteobacteria; order Enterobacterales; family Alteromonadaceae; genus Alishewanella. The sequence goes on from NZ_JAWVZF010000236.1 coordinate 1,639, forward strand.
ACTAAGCGTTAACCCGTTGCTCAGCAAAAAGGAAACCGTCAGGTGAAAAAAGCGGAGAAAAGCTCGGTCATGGTGCACCGGCTGGAACGTTTGCTCGATGTGTTGTACTCCGGTGAACCCGGTTGCTTTTATCAGCGCAGCAAAACGTTTTTTGCCAGTTACCGTGAGCAACAGGCTGAGCTGAAACACGCTGAGCAACGATGGCTGCATGTGCAACAGGCAGCCAGTGCCAGCCAGACGGAGCGCCAGCAGGCCCGGCAACGTTATACTGAGTTACAGTATCAGGACGAGAAAGCCCGGCTGATGCGCTGGGCCGATTTGCAGTTGCTGGCCGAACAGGTGCTGCAGCTGGCAGAGGGTGAAAGTCACAACGAAACCCTGGCATTCAGTGCCCGCTTGCTGGGCTGTCTGCAAATTATGGTACCCACAGCCAAACGCCAGCGTGAGCGGGTCCAGTTTGCTTACAAGCCTTTGTACCGGGCCGTACTCAGCCTGCGGCTGCTTGATCATTTACTGGCGCAGCAATTGCTGGATGAGCCGGCATTAGTCAGCCATTATCAGCTGCGCAATCGTCAGCGCCCGGATGACTGCCCGTATCGCCAGCATGTGCAACTGCCTGTGGTGATGGCTGTCCTGCTGCAGGACATCGGTTTACTGCACCCCGAGGCACTGGGTATTATTCAGGGCGAATTAGCGCAGTCCGATCCCGGCCGGCCACTGAGTCTGGAAGAGCGCAGCCGATTGCTGAAGATTAGCAGCGAGGCCAGTCTGGCTTTGTTACAGCAGGGCTTTGGTCTGGTACCCTATAAGGGTAATAGCAAGGCAGAGCGCGAACTTTATTTTGCCGCCCAGCAACAGCGTTTGCACTGGCTAAGTCAGCTGCTGCAGTTAGATCCGACTGATAAAACCCTGTTTGGCAGCGTATTAAAAGTACCCCAGGTGTATGCGTCTATTGTCTTGCCCGGCCGCCAGCGTTTTAATTATGCATTATTGCCAAAAGCCGCGCTGCTGATGCGCGAGGGCGCACGGCGCAACGAATACAATGGCTTGCTGGTTGATCAGCTGCTTAGGATAACCGGTTTGTTTCCGCAGGGTTATGGCGTGGTGTTTACCCCGCTAGGGCCGGATCAGCAGCCACAGGAGCGCTACGAATTTGCGATTGTTAACGGCTTATATCCACCAAAGCCTGAGCAGCCAAACTGCCGGGTGGTCAGCCGCCGGCAGCAGTATCGTAATACCGGCATTGAT
>NZ_JAWVZF010000237.1:0-2865 GCF_033722355.1 Arsukibacterium sp.
CCGCTGGAGTTCTTTTCCCTCAGCCAGCTCACCGATGAGCCGTTTCAGGCCAGCGCTGAAGAGCAGCAACGGCTGCAGTTTTTACAGCAAATGGCAGAGCAGTAAGCAGCCAGAGCCAGGCAATACAATAGTCAGACAGTGCTGCTGTAATACTATCTCTTATCATCATTCCCTGAAAAAAACTCTGTTATAGTATAACAAAACAATCAAAAATGTTATAACATATCAATTATTCAGGCCGCTAACCTGAGCTGACCGACGTCGGCGCCTGTGATGTTAAAGAAAACCGGTATATTAATGGGGAACACGATGTTTAGAAGAACGATGATAGCCAGTGCCATTGCCGCTAGTCTGCTGGCCAGTCCGCTGCTGGCAGAGACTATTTCCGGTGTGGTGACCGATGAGAATGGTCAGCCGGTAGTGGGAGCAGCAGTAACCGTTATTGGTGAAAACCAACGGGTGACGACCGATGCCAATGGTCGCTTCAGCGTTACCGCTGTTAACCCGGGTGAGGCAGAGCTGCATATTGAAGCCCGTCGTTTTGCTCATCGTAATGTCCGGCTTGACGTGCCTGAGCAGGGGCTGAGCGATATCAGCCTGACTTTGCTGAGCAGTACCATTGAAGTGATTGATATTAAGGCCAGCCCGTTTCATGCATCGGCCACTGAGTCATCGTTACCGGTTAGTGTGCTGGCTGGCGATGCATTAAAAATGCGCCAGGCTGCGACGCTTGGCGAAACGTTAAAGTATGAAGTCGGAGTGCACTCGAATTTCTATGGCAATGTCACCAGCAGCCCGATTATCCGTGGCCTGGATGGCCCCAGGGTATTAATTACCCAGAATGGTCTGGACGCCGGCGATGCGTCCCGGATCGGGCCTGATCATAGTGTGGCGAGCGAAACCAGCACCGCCAGCCAGATTGAAGTACTGCGCGGCCCGGCTACGCTGTTCTATGGCAGTGGGGCTATTGGTGGGGTGGTAAATGTGGTGGACGAGCGTATTCCGACCGACACAACCACCCGCGCTGAATGGATGGTACAGGGCGAATCCGTTAATAATGAAAAACTCGCGTCAGGTTCACTGGCCAGCGGTGTTGATAACATTGGTTTATATATTGATGGTTTCTGGCGTGACAATGACAGTTATGACATTCCGGGTTTTGCTGAAGCCGAGCCGGATGACGATGCAGTAAAAGGCCGGGTCGACAATACCGCGGCAACGGCCAAAGGCTTTACTCTGGGTGGCAGCTACTTGCTCGATAACGGCTTTATTGGCTTATCCTATGGCAGGCTGGATCGCGAATATGGTATTCCCGGACATGCCCATGATGATCATGAAGAAGATAGTCATGCAGAAGAGGGGCATGCTGAGCCTGACGGGCACGGCGCCGAGGAACAGGTTTATGCCGATTTGGCCCAAAACCGCTATCAGCTGTTAAGTGAACTGAATTTTTCATCGGGCATAATCCGCGCAGTAAACACCAAACTGGCTTTTACCGATTATCAGCATAGCGAAATTGAAGGTGGCGAAATTGGTACCACCTTTAAAAACCGCAGCCACGAAGCACGGCTTGAAGTGCTGCACCGGACCTTTGCGGACTGGCGCGGTGGCCTAAGCCTGCATTATAAATTCAGCGACTTTGAAGCACTGGGCGAGGAAGCGTTTACCCCACCATCAGAGACCGAAATGCTGGCGCTGGGCTGGGTGGAAGAGCGGCATATCGGCAATTGGTTGCTGCAGCTGGGCGCACGAATTGAGCGGGTAACCCTCGATGCGCCTGCGGTGCTGTTGCCAGAGCTGGAAACACATGGCCATGATGAAGGTAATGAAGCGCCAGGCCATGCTGATGAGACAGAGCACGGTTCTGTGTTTGCGGTAAAACAACATTTCAGCCCTGTCAGCGTATCTGCCGGGACGGTATGGGATTTTGCCGACGGCTATAACCTGGGTCTGTCGGTATCGCATGCGCAACGGGCACCGTCAGCAGCAGAATTAGTGTCTTTCGGGCCACATATCAGCACCGCCTCTTATGAAATAGGCGCGTTGTTTGTCCAGGATGGTGACGAGTTTGTGGTCAATAGCCAAGCCATTGCCCTGGAAAAGTCTAACAATCTTGATTTGACGCTCAGAAAATTCAGTGGTGATACCGGCTTTGTGTTCAATGCCTTCTATAACCGCATTAATAACTACTATTATCAGCAAAATACCGGTCTTTTCGCCGAAGAGCATGCTGAAGAAGAGCACGTAGCCGAGCCTGAGATGCCGGTAGTGCCAGCTGATGAGCACGCCGATGAACATGCAGGTGAAATGCCGGTTTATTTGTTCACCACTGCTGATGTGATCTTGCATGGTCTGGAAGCGCAGTATATCTGGCAAATAAATGACCCGTTCAAACTGACATTGCAGGGCGATTATATCCGGGCCCGTTTACAGGACGGCGGTGACTTACCCCGCACGCCGCCATTGCGCCTGGCGGCTGAACTGGCCTATCAGCAGGATGCGCTTAGCGCTGATATCCGTGCTACCCGCTACTTTAAACAGGATAAAGTCGCCGAGCTGGAGCAGCCTACCGATGGTTATACCCTGGTCGATGCCAGTGTCAGTTACCGGTTTGAGCTGGGTATGCAGGAACTGACGGTTTACCTCAAAGGCCAGAACCTGACCGATCAGCAAGCCCGGGTGCATTCATCATTTCTCAAAGATGTCGCCCCGTTGCCTGGCCGTTCACTGGCTTTAGGTCTGCGCGGCCGCTTCTGATACGGACACGGTAAAAAACGTACTGCGCTAAATAAAAAACCGCTGCAAATCAGCTTGCAGCGGTTTTTTTATTTACGTTATCAGCAATCAGCGTAAATCAAAGCGATC
>NZ_JAWVZF010000238.1:0-2864 GCF_033722355.1 Arsukibacterium sp.
CTGGTTGGGCGGTTTTTTTTCAGACAGGGTTTTTACGCCATCTTTAACCTTGTCCGTTTATTTGCGATGGCGAAGCTAGATCTCACTTTTTCTGATAATACAATTACGCCCTGCCGCTTTCGCCTGATAAAGCGCCTGGTCGGCCTGATTTAACATCTGTTTGGGGCTGGTGTTTTTATTGGCTATCACGCTGTAGCAGCCGATGCTGACGGTCAGGTAGGGCGCGACATTCGACATAGCGTGTTCAATATTCAGCGCCTTGATATGTTGTTGTATCCGCTTTGCCACTTCATGGCAGTCGTCGCTGTCACTCCCTGGCAAAATCAGCGCGAATTCTTCGCCGCCATAGCGCGCTGCCACTTCACCCTGGCGACGGGCCTCTTTACTGAGCGCTTTGGCAACTTGTTGCAGGGCCTCGTCACCGGCCTGATGGCCGTAGTGGTCATTAAAAGGTTTAAACAGGTCAATATCTAATAAAATTAGGCTCAAGGCCAACTTGTTGCGGGCACTTCGCTGGATTTCTTCCAGTAATTTTTCATCAAACTGGCGGCGATTGGCCAGGCCTGTTAAGCCATCCTGATTGGCCTGCTTTTTAAGTTCCTGGTTTGCCTGGAGTAATTGCTGCTGGGTTTGTTGTAACGAGACCCGGTAATTGACATTCTGAATGCTGTTGGCAATCATCTCGCCCACCAGTTTAATCCGGCGTAAATCGCTGCCGGTCCAGTTGCGCTGGCGGGCCACCATGTCACAACCAACAAAACCAATCAGTTTATTGTCGGCCAGCATAGCGGTACACAATACTGAACGAATATCTTCGTTATTAAATTCCTGTTGCTCGGCACTGGCTTCAGCCGGCAATAAACTGACATCGGCGACGGCAAAAATATGATCCCGCTGAATTTTTTCGAAGAAGTAGGGTAAAGCATGTTCCGGAATATGTTGCAGATTATCTTTGTGGGCGGTGATACCGTCGCGCACCCATTCGTGAGTGTTGCTCATTTCAGTGATGTCTTCATTAAACTGAAACAGATAACTCCGGTCGGCATGGCAAAATTCGCCAAGCGCTGCCAGGGCATCTTCGACATGTTGATCAAGGGCGTCACTGCGGACATTAATCAGCTCGGTGGAAATAAGCGACATCAGTTTATCAAAGGCCAGAGCTTCTTCCAGCTCAGCAATATGGGCGCTGGGTATGTCCGCTGCCGGTAATGCTTCGGGGCTACTGCTGGTTTGTTGCAGCGGACAGAATGTCACGATAATGGTGTGGCCGAGGCTGTACTGCAGTTTTACCAGCTGGCTTTGCAGCATAAAGAGAGCCGCATTGCCGGCCTCACCGAGCCGCACCTGCTGCTGCACCAGGGTGCCACTTAATGCCAGCAGCAATGGATTATTCAACAGGCTAATTCTGTTATATTGCGGGTCCAGCAGGCGGATTTCAGACAGTTGTGGCAGGCTGAGCGGCTTATGCTGTTGCATAAGCCCTAACAGGTTACGGGCGGCTTCATTGGCAAAAATATCAGCCTTGGCGCTTTCTTTGTACAAAAGCGCCAGCGGTAATCGCTCCAGAATGGCCCAAAAATGGGGATAAGCGTCTGAGTTTTCTGCCATAAATTATCAACACGGTTTTTTCTTACTATAACGGATTGAGCGTTTATGGCAACTAGGGAGCGCGCAGAGAAACTTATGCTTGCTGCCAGACCAGTTGTTTAAAATGCTGGCGGCACATGGAAACATAACTTTCGTTGCCGCCAATTTGTACCTGGCTGCCGGCGGTTGCTGCTTTGCCCTCTGCATCGAGCCTGACAACAAAGTTGGCTTTACGTCCACAGTGACAGATGGTTTTCAGTTCGATAAGTTTATCGGCCCAGGCCAGCAGGGCTTCACTGCCGGCAAAGGTTTCACCCAGAAAATCAGTACGTAAGCCAAATGCCAGCACCGGAACAGATAGCTCGTCAACAATATCTGTAAGCTGTCGCACCTGAGTTTTACTGAGGAACTGGGCTTCGTCAATCAGCACACAATCGAGCCGACCCTGTGCTTTAAGCTCGCTGGCATGCTGGTAAAAATTAAACTGCGGGTCGAAGATATGAGCGTCCATCGCCAGACCAATCCGGGAGCTGACTTTACCTAAGCCAAAGCGGTTATCCAGCGCTGCGGTATAAATGGCAACGGTCATGCCCCTTTCCTGATAGTTATAAGCACTTTGTAATAAAGACGTCGATTTGCCGGCATTCATTGCCGAATAATAAAAATAAAGTTGGGCCATGGGCCAGGTTCCTGAAAGTAAGTCTGAAAATTGACGGCTAACAATACCCAAAGCGACTATGGCTGTAAACGCTGCAACTTAATGCCGACATTGGCTTTAGCCACAGTAACAGGCATACTTTGCCGGCTAATCAGCAAAATGACTTAATCTGACAGGAAAAACAGATGGAAAAATTAATGTTGCTCCCGGTATTTGCCCAGGTGTTACTGACCAGTGTAGTGATGATTATCATGGGCCGGCGCCGCATTCAGGCAGCGAAAACCAAGGAAATCAGCATGAGCGCGTTTCGTACCATGGATTTAACCGGTGCCAGTGAACAGGTTATTGCTACCAGTCGTAATTTTGATAATCAGTTTCAGATGCCGATGCTGTATTTGTTCAGCGTGTTATTCTGCTTACAGTTCGGTCTGGTTGATCTGACGTTTGTTATCATGGGCACCGTTTTTGTTGCCCTGCGTTACTGGCATACTGTGGTTCATATTGGCAGCAATAACGTCAGGCTGCGGTTTCGGGTGTTTTTGCTCGGCTGCCTGGCATTATGGCTGATTTGGATCCGCTTGCTGGTACTGGCGTTTATTTAAGCCGGCCTGAACAGGGC
>NZ_JAWVZF010000239.1:0-2864 GCF_033722355.1 Arsukibacterium sp.
AAGTTTAATCCGACCCGAAACCGGGCACTGGATTGCTTACCGTTATTTCTGCATCTGGATAAAAAAAGAGTCAGAGCCGTGACCGAAGATAAACTGATTAAAGCGCGGCCGACCTTCCATTACCGCTTACCAAGTTGTGAAATTCATCGTAAAGACTGGCGATTGCAGCATGCCTGGGATGGCTGGGCTGAAGTGGAGCTGCTGGCAGCCGATCAGGAACGACTGACTCACTGTATGGCGGCTTATCAGCAACATCTGGCTGAACTTAGCAGTACGACTGGCTCCTGGATTAGTAAGGTGAAAAAACAATGGCTAAACCGGTAATCGCGATCACCGGGCCGCAGCGCGGTGCCTTTGGGCCCCGATTTCTGGTGGCGCTGGCGCTGCGCTGGTATGGTGCTAAACCCTTACAGGTGAGGCCTTCTGATAAAGTGGATGCAAAAGCGTTTGATGGGGTTGTCATTACCGGTGGCCATGATATCGACCCGGTGTTGTATGCAGCCAAAGCCGAAGTCCATCCAAAATATGACCCGGCACGCGATGAGCTGGAAATGGCGGTAATCAAAAAAGCAGAGGCACAAACTTTGCCACTACTGGGGATCTGTCGCGGTGCTCAGCTGTTAAATGTCAGCAGAGGGGGCAGTTTGTATCAGCAGCTGACTGAACAGCGCCGGCATACTTCACAGCGCTGGACAGTATTGCCGTTAAAAACCCTGTGTCTGGCTCAGCAGGCATCACGTTTGAAAGGCATTTTTCAGTGTGACAAAGCCCGCATCAACAGCTTACATAATCAGGCCATTAACAAGCTGGGTGATAATTTACAGATTGTTGGCCGGGATCTGGATAACATTGTACAGGCTGTGGAAGACCCGAACCGTGATTTTGTACTGGGAGTACAATGGCATCCGGAATTTTTAATTTTTATGCGCCGCCAACGCCATTTATTCAAAGCCCTGGTAGAGCAGGCCCGCAAGCGGCAGCGCGAAAGTTAGACGGTTGCCGCTTAATCGCCGCCGAGCTGTTTTCGCCCTAAGTTGTTTTTAGCCGTTACCAGCGCGAACAGCACGGTGCCGCTAATAACACCGTACAGATGAGCGTCAATAGCAACCGTGGCTTCAATCAGCAGCCCGAGTTCGGCATCAGGTCCGTTAAATTGCTCATAACCAATTTTTGCCAGAATACCCAGCATAAGCAGCATGCCGCCGGTTTTTCTGGTTTGAATATCCATAAGTGCCCCGAAAAAGAGTAACGCATGCAGCACACCGGACAGACCGACATAGCGCTCAATAGTCGGATTTAACCCGTAAATCAGGCCGCTGATTAAAAGTGCGCTCAGTAACAGTTGCCAGCGTAGTGCGAGCTGGCGCTGGTAACCGGCATGCAGCAGCATAATAAGTAATAAACCACCGGTATTTAACAATAAATGATAAAGATTAGAATGCAGTAAGTGGCCAGTTACCAAACGCCAGAGCTCACCCTCTTTCAAATAGGCACGCTGGTAGGCCAGCAGCTGCTGCAGCGGTTCAGGCACAATAAACAGCAGCAGGCTCAACAGCATTAAACTGACAAACGGCAGGTAAGGGTATTTCGAATCAAATAGTGTTTGCATACCGTCAGTATCAACCCCGTTATTGTTTATCAATCATTGTTAAAAGCAAAATCAGCGCTATCCCAAACTAATTTGGCCATGATATCAAGCAGTATTTTGGCAGAGGTTAACAGAACGGACTGAACCTGCTTGATCTGATTGACGCTTATGGTTAGGGTGTAAAGCTGCACCGGGAGAAAGCGTGATATGAAGCTGTTTTACTTGTTTTTAATTAATATCGGTTTGCTGCTGAGTAGTCAGGCCGCGATCGCAACCCCGCCGCTGACGCAGGAAACCCGTGAACCTGAAGCCGCAACCGGCTTAACTGAACAACAGTTGGTGCGCAGTAAACATGCTATGGTTGCTGCAGCGCATCCGCTGGCAGTTGCAGCAGGGCAGCGTATTCTGCTAAAAGGTGGCAGCGCCGTTGATGCTGCCATTGCCACTCAGTTGCTGCTTGGCCTGGTTGAACCTCAGAGTTCTGGTATCGGCGGTGGCGCTTTTATCTTGCACTGGCACAAATCCAGTCAGCGTCTGAGCAGTTTTGATGGCCGTGAAACAGCACCAGCGACAGTCGATGGTGATTTATTCAGGCAACATGGCACCACACTGGACTGGCGCTCAGCTTATGTTGGCGGCAAATCGGTTGGGGTACCCGGTGTGCTGCAAGCACTGGCACTGGCCCACCAGCAATATGGTGTTCTGCCATGGGCTGACTTGTTTGAAGATGCGATAACCACTGCTGAACAGGGCTTTACGGTAACCCCGCGCATGGCGAAACATCTGACACTGGGTTGGAATGAAGGTGTAAAAACCCTGGCGCCGGCAAAGGACTATTTTTATCCGAATGGCCGGCCGCTGCAAGCCGGCCAGCAGATAACGAATCCGGCCTATGCCCGAATACTCAGAGCCATCGCTAAAGAAGGTGTCAGTGCGTTTTATCAGGGTGAAAATGCACAAGCGTTAGTGGCAACGGTCAAAAATGCGGCCGTCAACCCGGGTGCATTATCTTTGGCTGATCTGAGCCAGTACCGGGCAGTTGAACGTGGCGTATTGTGCCGGCCTTACCGGCAGTACAAAGTCTGTGGCATGGCACCACCAAGCTCTGGCGGTATTGCCGTCTTGCAGATCCTGGGCATCTTGTCAGCTTTTGAACTGGAACGGTTGCCCCCGGGGTCAGTGCAGGCCGTGCATCTGCTTAGTCAGGCAGCGCGGCTGGCTTTTGCTGACAGAGAGCGTTATCTGGCCGATGCAGATTTCAGTCCGGTACCGGTTG
>NZ_JAWVZF010000240.1:0-2845 GCF_033722355.1 Arsukibacterium sp.
ATCATATCGGCGCCTTCTTCCAGATCCATCGCCACTTCATGCAGCGCTTCATTACTGTTAGCCGGATCCATCTGATAATTCTTTTTATTACCACCTTTTAAATTGCCGGCAGAGCCTACTGCATCGCGAAACGGGCCATAATAGCTGGACGCATATTTAGCGGAGTAGGCCAGAATGCGGGTATTAACAAAGCCGGCTTGCTCCAGAGCTTCCCGGATCGCACCAATCCGGCCGTCCATCATGTCTGATGGTGCCACAATATCAGCACCCGCTTCGGCGTGCGACAGCGCCTGCTTAACCAGCGCAGCCGTTGTGATATCATTCTGAACATAGCCATGCTCATCAATAATCCCATCCTGGCCATGGGTAGTAAAAGGGTCGAGCGCCACATCGGTAATAATGCCCAGCTCAGGGACGTGTTGTTTCAGCAAACGGACGGCACGCTGGGCCAGTCCTTCAGGGTTCCACGCTTCTTCCGCCTCAAGCGACTTAGCTGCGGCGGGCGTTACCGGGAACAGGGCAACAGCGGGGATCCCCAGTGCAACCAACTCCTTTGCTTCTGCCAGCAGTAAGTCCAGACTCAGTCGCTCAATACCGGGCATGGAGGCTATTGTCTGCCGCTGATTGTCACCGTCAATAATAAACATCGGATATATTAAGTCGTTGACGGTTAGCTGATGTTCCGCCATCAGTCGGCGGCTGAAATCATGTTCACGCAGGCGACGGGGCCGGCTGGCCGGGAAATAACGGTTAGCTTTCATGGGCAGATTCCTGAATGGTAGAGATGACACTGGCAGTGCGGTTACGCCCCTGGCTTTTTGCCTGATAAAGCGCACTGTCAGCTGCCGCTATGTAGTCATTACTGCTGGTGTTACCGTCGGCAACCGCGGCGTAACAGCCCGCACTTAGCGTTACTGACAGAGACAACTGGCCAAGCTGAATGGGGGTGGTACTGATTTTCTGTCGCACGTGCTCTGCCAGCTCGATACAGCCAGCCAGCTCAGTGCCGGGCAAGAGCAGCGCAAATTCCTCGCCACCGTAGCGAAATGCCGCATCGCTGCTACGTTTTAAACTGGCTGCAAGCATAGCAGCGATTTGTGCAATAGCCGCATCGCCAGCCAGATGGCCATGTTTATCATTAATTTTTTTGAAATGATCAATATCGATTAATACCAGACCCAGTGTCGTTTTTTCCCGTCGGCTGCGCTTGAGCTCATTGCTCAGACGCTTATCAAAACAGGCACGGTTAAAAATGCCGCTTAAGGTATCCAGCATATTTTGTTGTTCCAGCAAGCGGTTTTTTTCAGCCAATTCATCCAACGCAATCTGCAGCTCCAGATTATGAGTCTGTATTCTGGTTTCCAGCTGCTCGGTATGCTGACGTTGCCAGCGGCGCCAACGCCAGCTCATCGCTGCTGCTGTTAAGGCTGCACCCGCTAAAACGCCTGCCAGTAGCCAGAGAAGATTCGTCATGCCATCTTACCTGTCAAACAGAACAGCCGGCGGGCATTGGCGGTGCAAGCGGCTGCCAGTTGCTCGCTATCGATTTGTTTCAGCCGGCAAATTTCTGCGCCAATTGCGGGCAGTAACGCCGGTTCATTATATTTGGGGCGCGGTTTAATGGTACGGGGGAGCAAGTAAGGCGCATCGGTCTCGAGCAGGATCCGGTCCAGGGGTAAATACCGGATAGCCTGCTGTAAACTCTGGCCACGACGCTCATCACAAATCCAGCCGGTGATGCCAATATAAAGCCCCAAATCCAGATAGGCTGCAAGTTGGCCGGTATCACCGGTAAAACAGTGGGCGACCCCGTGATTAATCTGCTGCTCCGTTAGCATAGCCAGCTGGGTGGCAAAAGCATCACGTTCGTGCAAATAGACCGGTTTCTGCCATTGCTTTGCCAGTTGCAGCTGACTGGCAAAGATATGTTGCTGCACCGGTCTGGGGGAAAAATCACGGTTAAAATCAAGGCCACATTCGCCCACCGCAACAACGGTGGGTAATGTCAGCAGCTGGCTCAGGCTATCCAGCCAATCGGCAGCAACCCCAGCAGCCTGATGCGGATGAACACCGGCGGTGGTGAAACACCCCGGATGGTTAAGGCAGAACTGCTGATTCTGTCTGCTTTCAGTAATATCAGAACCAATAAGCAGCAAATTGCTGACCCCGGCCTGCTGTGCCCGTTGCCAGATCTGCTGCTCAATTCCGGCAAACTGGAGACTGAACAGGTTCACCCCACAATCAAACCAGTCTGACTTCGCATCCTGCATATTACTCTATCCGGCGAACCTTGATGGTCCGGTTGTTATCATCATTGCCAAGGATAAAAGAATTAAAAAGTCCACGTTTGATATAATGCTGTTCGCCCACTTCAATGGCGTAATAGCTGCTGTCATTCTGCCGCCAGATTTGGCCATTATCAAACTCGACAATCAGCTCTTTACGTGGACTGTAGCTGATTTTGCTGACAGTCAGATACAACTGATCAGCCTCTTTCTCGACCGGTTTTTTATGCTCTAATCCAAAATCAGGGTCAGTCGGGGCAGCCCTGGCTGTTGCCGGGTCATTACTGACTGGCGCAGGGCGAACCGGCGCCTGACTGTGAGCTTGCACGGCGTTATTGGTGGCGGGTAATGTTTTGGCGCTAAGCTCAATTTCATCGTAACATACCAGACGTTTCAGGGCATTTTGCTGCTGCCGGCACTCAGCAACGGCATCTGCCAGCGTGCTGGCTTGCACCGGCAAGCTTAACAGGGGGCCACTGATGCCGGCTAACGTGGTGATCAGGCAAAGCGATTTTTTCATTGTTGTTCTTCCTCTGCAGTTTGCTCAGTGTCGGGCGCGG
>NZ_JAWVZF010000241.1:0-2835 GCF_033722355.1 Arsukibacterium sp.
CATCGAAATAAATGATGATGCTGCTTGTTTAACACCTCTTTTAAGCGTTTATCAGGATCGATCAGTTGCGACTGGCAGTGCTGACAGGCCCGGGCGGCGATGTCATTTTCAGCGCCGCAATCAGGACAGATCCTGGCCCGGTAACGGTACGGGCACTGTTTGGGGGCCGAGCCAGCCGTATGTGCCAGTAAGCCCTGACAGCGTCGGCCATAGTGCTCAATAATATCTCCGTCATTATCGATCAGACCCCAGAAGGTATTAGCAAAGCCGCATTCAGGGCAGGGTACCTGCACCGGTACTGATTGACTGGTTGGCCGTGCGCTGCCTACTTCGGGATAATATAAATCGTAGCCATTGGCGGCGTAGTCAACGATCAGACACTGGGTTTTATCCGGTGCACTTCGCAAGCCTCTGCCGACCATTTGCTGAAACAAACTGACCGATGCGGTCGGTCGCATAATGGCAATTAAATCGACATGCGGTGCATCAAATCCGGTGGTTAGCACAGCAACATTAACCAGAAACTTCAGACGTTTCGCTTTAAAAGCGGCAATAAGCTGGTCGCGTTCAGTATCGGGCGTCGTCGCAGTAATTAGCGCAGTCTGCTGCCCATTGGTTTTCAGCAAACCCAGTATTTCTTCAGCGTGGCGCACCGTGGCGGCAAAAATAATGATGCCCTGTTTACTGGCCGCCAGCTGACACAGCTGATTAACAATCAGTTGGGTTGCCCGGCCCATTTTTCCGAGCACAGATTCGATTTGCTGCTCACTGTAATCCATACCGCTGAGTGCTTGCAGCCTGCTGAAATCGTACTGCGCTGACAAGCCATCGAGCAGTACCGGCCTGGCCAGATAGCCTTGTTTGATAAGCGGTCGTAATGGCAGTTCAAAAATACAACGCTCGAAGCTGGCATGCGCTGTTGAGCCGACCCGGCCATGATAGTGGCTCTGATAAATCCAGCCTGTACCCAGCCGGTACGGGGTAGCGGTCAGACCAAGTACTTTCAGATGTCTGTTGTGCTGGCGTAAATGGCTTAATAGTTGCTGGTACTGACTGTCTTCAGTCAGACTTACCCGGTGACATTCATCTATGATAAGCAGAGAAAAGGCCCCGCTGAATTGCGCCAGATTGCGCGCCGCTGACTGGACACTGGCGATAACCGTCTTTGCTGAACTGTCTTTTTGCTTCAGGCCAGCGGCAAAGATGCTGCCAGACGTGCTCAGCAAGGCCACTTTTTCGGCATTTTGCGCAACCAGCTCTTTAACATGTGTCAGAATAAGCACCCGGCCTCTGGCCAGTCTGGCCAGTTCAGCCAGCACCAGGCTTTTACCTGAACCGGTCGGCAGTACCATTACCGCAGACTGGTTACTCTGTTTGAAGTGAGCAACGGCGGCAGTAACGGCTTGTTGCTGATAGTCTCTTAACTGCATTGTTCTAATACATTATCATTTTTATTAGTTTAATTTTTTTATCGCGTTCAGTCAGTATATGTTGCCTGTTGATAAATTTTTACAATTTAAATGCAAACCGGCATTTTGATGTCTGACGTATAAAGTACCGTAACCGGAACCAAACCGGGGTGATTAATGAAAAATCTGCAAGCATTCAGCCTGACTCTGGAACACCAGGTGTTGTGGGTTCGGGCTCAGGGCACCTGGCATGGCCGCACCGCCCTTGATTATATCCAGGCGTTTCGTGAGCTGGTGCTGCCCATTACGGCCAGACCCTGGGCCGTGGTGCTGGATATCAGACACTGGCAGCTGTGCCCTGTGGAGGTGTTTACGCTGTTAAAGGATAATACCCGTTGGTGTTTTGAGCACAATTTGCGGCATGTTGAGACGATTTGTGCAGATAATGCCATAGTGATGTGGCAATTTTTAAAAGCAACCGATATCACTGCGCCGGCTAATCTGGTCAGTCGGGTAGCAACCGATGATGCAGCTGCCCGCCTGTCGTTGCAGGCAGCTGGATTTCTGGATGACTAATCAGCCGCGGGGTAGCTGAATTTTTTTCGCTTCGCTTTGACGATACAGTACCAGCGTTTTACCGATAACCTGTACTTTCTCGGCTTTGGTCTCCCGGATTATCGCATCCATAATCAGCATTTTCTGTTCGCGATCTTCAGTCGGTACCTTAATTTTAATCAGTTCGTGAAAATTAAGTGCCACTTCAATTTCTGCGACGACACCTTCGGTCAGGCCGTTGCCACCCAGTAAAATAACGGGTTTTAACTCGTGGGCTTTGGCTTTTAAAAATTGTTTTTGTTTATTGGTTAAACTCATATAGGTAGAATATCCGGATCCAAGCTTGATTTTTGCCTATTGTAGCGCCATCTCAGGCATAACACTATTTAAGAGTGGTACCATGACCAAGAAAAAGCGCTCTGCCAGTTCAACCCGGTGGTTGAAAGAGCATTTTGATGATCACTTTGTGCAAAAGGCCCAGAAACTGGGGTTGCGTTCCCGAGCCTCGTTTAAGTTGGAAGAGATCCAGCAGCAGGATAAGCTGATGAAGCCAGGTATGACGGTAGTTGATTTAGGATCAGCTCCCGGCAGCTGGTCACAATACGTTGTTGGCGTTGTTGGAGCATCAGGCACCGTGATTGCCTGTGATATTCTGCCGATGGATCCGCTGGCCGGTGTCGCTTTCCTGCAGGGGGACTTTCGGGAAGACGCGGTTTTACAGGCGTTACTGAGCCGGATCGGTGGTAAAACCGTAGATGTGGTATTATCTGATATGGCACCGAATATGAGTGGCAATGATACTACTGATCAGGCCCGCTCTATGTATCTGGTAGAGTTGGCATTAGATATGTGTCAAAAAGTGTTGAAGCAA
>NZ_JAWVZF010000242.1:0-2805 GCF_033722355.1 Arsukibacterium sp.
AGTATCAGACCTGCAACAAAAAAACGCCCTGCACGCTGGTTTTTATATCGGTGATATTCAGGTGTTGCCCGATACCGGTTATGTGGTCGTGGGGGAAGAACACCGCCATGTGTCAGCAAAGGCTATGGAGTTACTGCTAGTGCTGGCGGCTAATGCGCAGCAGGTGGTCAGTCAGCCTGTTTTGCTCGAGGCTGTCACCGGCAGCCGTAAAGGGGCTAAAGAGGCGGTGTCGCATCTGGTCAGTGAGCTTCGCCAGGCGCTGGGCGACCATGTTTCCTGCCCGATGTATATTCAGACGCTGACCCGACGTGGTTATCGCTTAATTCAACCTGTTACCATGCAACCCTTACCCCTTCATAAGGCCGCTACCGGTACATCGGTAAAATGGTCCTGGTTATATGCGCTGGTAAAAGGCAGCCGGCTGTTCCGGGTCAGTATTGCGTTTCTGGTGACGGTGTGGGTATTTGTCCAGGTCATGGCGATTACTTTCCCGCTACTTAATATCACAACCCGCGGCATGAAAATTACCTTACTGGTGGTGATCGGCCTTTTTCCCTGTATTTTGCTATATATCTGGATACAGGATTTAAAGAAGCAACGGCGCAGGCTTAAACAGTCGCAAAACCCCCATGCCCGCCAATACTGGCGCCGGCAATTAAAAGTAGATGTCGGCTTTTTGCTGTTATCATTTGTTACCGTCGGTGTGCTTGCCGGTTCGTTAAAGCGGGCGATGGATATTGAAACGCTTACCGTCAGCCAGCCAGCAAACACCAGTAGTGTCAAAGTCCCGCTGTTAACCAACTCGGTCGCGGTCATGCCATTTCGGCAGGACACCAGTTCACCCGAGTGGATTGATGAATATCTGATTGAAGGTATTCGTGATGAGTTACTGTTTTCATTAACCCAGCTCAATGCTTTTCCGGTTATTTCTGCCCGTGCTATGCAGGGATTACCGCTGACTGCCGACAATAAACTGATCAGCGAGCGACTGGGTGCGCAGTACGCGGTAGAAGGCAAATTAAAAATGGCCAACAGTGAAATACACCTTGAAGTCGTGGTGATTGAGCTGAACAACGGGGTAAGAAAATGGGCCAATCGTCTGATAACGCCGCGCGAGCAATTACCGCAGTTGCAGCAGGAATTGTACCGGCAGTTAACCAGTGCTTTTGGTCTGTTATTGCAAAAGCAGCAGTTCAACCAAACGGAATATCATCTTACCGCCAATTTTCAGGCCTATGATGCGTATTTACGGGCTAACAAGTTGCTAAAGCAATTTGCCGATATGAGCAGCCTGGCAATGGCGGAAAGCCTGTTTTTGAAAGCCCTGGAGCATGATCCGGATTTCGCCATGGCCTCAGCTGGCCTTTGCAAGCTGCATCTGGAACGCTACGGCATAAATCGTAACGTCACCGAATTTGAAATGGCCAGACAAGCCTGTGAGCATGCGGCCCGTTTCTCAGTTAATCAGGCTGCTGTTTACAGTGTCCTGGGTGATTTATATCGTACCCGCGGTGAACATAGCCAGGCGATGATGCAATATGATGAAGCGCTGCAAATTAACCCGGTGTGGCCTGATGCCTTAACCGGTAAGGCACTGTTGCTGGCAGAACTGAAGCAGCCATTACAGGCAGAGCAGTTTTTTTTACAGGCGATCAAGCTCGAGCCCGGCTACTGGCAGCATTACAGCAACTATGGCCGGTTTTTATACCATAGCGGCAACTTCAGTGAAGCGATAACCCAACTGGAACGCGCGGCATCAATTCATCCTGACAGTGTCGATTTACAAAATACCCTGGGTGCCAGCTACTTTTTTATTAATGATTTTGAGGCGGCAATCACCGCCTGGCAAAAAGTGGTGGCTAAATCACCATTGTCATTGGCTTATTCCAATCTGGGCACTGCCTATTATTTCAATGGTAACTTCAGTCAGTCAGAACAAATGTATCTGGCGGCGCTTAAAACCAGCAAAGACGATTATATTATTCTGACCAATCTGGCCGACAGTCTGGAAGCTCAACCGGGACGGGAAGCTGAGGCAAAACCCTACTATCAGCGGGCGTTGGATCTGGCGTTGGCAAATCTGGCCATTAATCAGGGCGCCAGAGATATTCAGTCCCAAATTATCAGGCTGCAGTCAGAGTTGGAGCAGTGTGAACAGGCGGTGCCTGGGCTGCAACAGTTAATAAGTACGCCGATTGAAGATTTTTATATGTATTACGATCTGGCCATTGCCAGCTTTAACTGCGGCCAGGTGTCGACGGGCCGGCAGTTAGTTGAAAAAGCCATCGCCGGAGGCTATTCAGCAACCCTGATTTCTGCTGATCCAAAAATTCCGGAAAACACAACATACCTTTAACCCCATGGAGCAGGAAATGAAATTTTTTTATACTATTGTTCTTATTGGCAGCCTGATGCTGTCTATGGCCAGTCATGCCAAAAATAATGATCAGACGCTAACGATCAGGCTGGATGCGGCAGGCTGTATCACAGCCATAGAACCACCGGCAGACGATAATTGTCAGGAGCCAGGGAATAGTGGCAGAGCAGGTTGTGGTAGCACAAAAGATTGTGCCTGTGGGGCCCGCAACAAACATATTGTCTGGCAAACACAACCGGCAAAGGCTTTCGCCATTTCGTTTTATGATACCAGCCCGTTTCAGCCGGGTTGCCGGCTGGCCGCCAATGATAATGGCATGCTGCGCTGTCTGATTACTGCTGACGCCGAGGGTGAGTATGACTATGGCGTGACAATGGCAGGATGCCCGGAGTACGATCCGCGGATTGTAGTCCGGGCTCAGTGACACG
>NZ_JAWVZF010000243.1:0-2804 GCF_033722355.1 Arsukibacterium sp.
CAGTCGTACTTTTATACTGATCCGGGTGGTCATAATGAGTGCCGCCAGCACAGTACTGGTCAGTGCGCTGACCAGCAGCACTAACGCGGCCACAGTACTCAGTGTCAGCAGTGGCGAGAATATCAGCAATAAAATACCGCCAAGGTTAATAATACCGGCATGCAGCAGCGCCGATACTGGCGTTGGCGCCTCGACAACCTGAATCAGCCAGCCGTGTAGCGGTAACTGAGCACATTTTATTAACGCCACCAGTACCAGCAACACGGTGGCTATCTGTCCGTACCAGCCAAGCTGAGTTTGCAGTTCTGCCTGCCGGGTAAGAGCGCTGATATCAGCCGTGCCAAACTCGACGTACAACAAAACAAATGCCACGGCCAGCAGCACTTCACCGAGGCGGGCACTCAGTGCTTTTTTATGCGCAGCCAGCTGGGCACGGGGACGCTCAGGATAAAACAGCAACAACTGCTGTAAATTGAGGCTAATCCAGCACCACCCCAGCCAGAACAGCAACAGATGATTGGCTAACAAGGTAAAAACCGTGGCGGTTAAGGTCAGTGCCAGTGCCCGCATAAAACGCAGTTTATTTTGCTCACCGGCCAAAGCGGTTGCACTATACCGCCAGATGATCACTGCCAGCAGGGCCACCAGTGCCAGCAACACCAGCTTTAGCGCATTAATTGTCAGTAACGAGTCCATCGCTCACCTTCAGGTTAAATTTACTGGTGCTATTGTCGCCAGTGGATTAGCATTAGTAAAATACATAATAAATCACAAATCATTCTCTAAAAGAGAACTATGAGCCGGTTAAACTATCATCATCTTTATTATTTCTGGCAGGTTGCCAGAGGCACTAATCTGACCGAGACGGCCCAGCGTCTGCATGTCTCGCAATCTGCTTTGTCATCTCAAATCAAACAATTAGAACAGAGCATGCAGGTACAGCTATTCCGGCGCGAAAATCGCAGACTGGTGCTGACCGACAGCGGCTATCAGACCCTGAAGTACGCCGAAGATATATTCAGCCGCGGCGCTGAGCTTGAGCAATTGCTGCTCCAGGGCATGCAGCCCCAGCACAGTCCAATCCGGATTGGCACCTTATCGACTATGTCGCGGAACTTTATTGAAAGCTTTATTACGCCGCTGTTGAGTAAAAGCAATGCCCGGTACAGTTTGTTATCAATGAACCAGACGATGCTGTTAAATGCCTTAGCCCAGCATCAGCTCGACCTGGCACTAAGCAATATCGCCGTGCAGGGCAACGACAGTCAGCTATGGCAATGCCGCCTGCTGGCCAGACAACCTGTAGCGGTGATTGGCCCACCCGGCAAACCAGCCGGAAAGAGTCTTAAGGATTATCAGCAACAACGCTGGGTGTTACCGCCGGTGCAAAGTCCGGTACGTACTGCGTTTGATGCGCTTGCCGCTCAGTACCAGCTGCAGCCTGACATTATCGCTGAAGCTGATGATATGGCGATGCTGCGCTTGCTGGCCCGCGACAGCGGCGCGCTGGCGGTGATTCCCGAGGTGGTGGTAAAAGACGAGTTACAAAGCGGCCGGCTGCAAAAATATCTGACCCTGCCGCAGATCTACGAAAACTTTTATATTATTACCACCCAGCGAGAGCTGTTGCACCCGCAGCTGAACCTGTTGCTGCAGGCTTTTTCAGCCTGACTGCTGCCCGGTTTAACCGGTTTGCACCTTAAAATGGGTCAGACCGATCATTTTTCTCAGCGGCTACCAGCAGTTATTTGCTAAGCTGGCCGCCATTAGTTTTAGCTGTAAGGAGTTTTAATGTCGGTTACTAAAAGGCTGTATCTGGCGGGCGTCGCCGCACTGGTTATTACCGCTATTTTGCTTTACACCCTGGTCTGGCCGGCCTGGCAACAGCAATTAACCCGGCAGGAAAGTGCCCGGCTGGCGCAGTTGCAGGCGGCGGCAAAACCAGCTGCCGCCCGGCAGCGGTTAGACCATCAGCAGATGCTATCTGATCTGAACTGGCTGGCTCACCCTGATCGGCAGGGGCGCAAGCCCGGCAGCCCCGGCGGTATTGAAGCCCGCGAGTGGCTGGCACAGCAGTTTGCTGATATTGGCTTGCAGCCCGCCGGGACAGAAGGCTATTTACAGCCCTTTAGTGTGGCAGAGCATTTTGTATTCAGTCGCTGGTTAAGGGGCAAAAACCCCACTGTGCCGGCAGCGGAAAATGCAGCCAATGTGCTGGGGCTGTTGCCCGGTTTAAACCCTGAGTTAAAACCCATTGTCCTGACGGCCCATTATGATCACCTGGGCATGGAAAACGGCGAAGTATTTGCCGGTGCTGACGATAATGCCTCCGGCGTTGCCACTCTGCTTGGTCTGGCCCGCTATTTCAGCGAACATCCGCCAGCTCATCCGCTGTTGTTTGTGGCACTCGATGCCGAGGAAGGCGGCCTGCAGGGTGCAGTCGTGTTGTTTAAACACCAGCTGTTACAGCCGGAGCAGCTGGCCTTTAACGTTAATATGGATATGCTCAGCCGTGACACGGATCAGTTACTGTTCGCCGTGGGCAGTTACCAGCAACCCTGGCTTGTGCCGCTATTGCAGCAGTTGCAACAGCAAAGTGCGGTTAAGGTTATCGCCGGTCATGATCGTCCCTGGTACCGCGCCGGCAGCACTCAGAACTGGACATTAAGCTCAGATCACGGCGTCTTTTATCAGCAGCAGGTTCCCTTTATTTACTTTGGGGTGGCCGATCATGACGATTATCATTCGGTGCGGGATACCGCTGAAAATGTCGACCCTGAGTTTTATGTTCAGGTCAGTGAAAC
>NZ_JAWVZF010000244.1:0-2741 GCF_033722355.1 Arsukibacterium sp.
AACGCCTGCAAAATATCTTCTTTTCTGTTGCCGCGACGCGGTGTTGACATAGCTGTTCCTGAATTCAAACTAACTTTTACCCGAGTGGCCAAAGCCGCCCTCACCGCGCTCTGAGGCGTCAAAGCTATCAACTAGCTTAAATTCTGCCTGTACCACCGGCATAAACACCAGCTGGGCAATCCGATCACCCGGCTCAATAGTGAACGTTTGGGCACCGCGGTTCCACATGGATACCATTAGCGGCCCCTGGTAGTCTGAGTCAATTAAGCCCACCAGATTACCCAGCACAATACCGTGCTTATGACCCAGGCCAGAGCGCGGCAGGATAGTGGCGCATAAATTGACGTCGCCAATAAAAATCGAAATACCGGTTGGAATTAACACCGTCTGGCCGGGTTCCAGCGCGAGGGGCTGATCCAGACAGGCGCGTAAATCAAGGCCGGCTGAACCCGGTGTGGCATAAGCCGGTAGTGGAAATTCGTTACCGATACGGGGGTCAAGGATCTTCAGCTCAATTGTTTTATTCATTTTTTTGCTTCACTTGTTGTGCTTGTCTGAGAAAACTGGTGTGAAATTAAATTTATCAGGCTCTGGGCCAGTGCGGTTTTGCTTTGCAGGGCCAGGGTCTGTTCGCCATCTTGCCACAGCACTGTGACGGCATTCTGATCGCTGTTAAAACCCGCATCCGGTTGTGAGACATCATTGGCGCAAATCATATCGAGGTTTTTGTTTAACCGTTTTTGCCGGGCATAATTCAGCACATCCTGGGTTTCAGCGGCAAAACCTACGGTAAAAGGTCGCTGCTTGGTTAAAGCCGCCACCGCAGCAATAATATCCGGGTTTTTAATCAGATTAAGTTGTAACTGTTCGTCAGCCCCTTTTTTCAGCTTATTGACTGCCACATCGGCGGCCCGGTAGTCAGCTACTGCGGCACAGCCAATAAAAATATCACTTTGCACAGCGGCCTTTAATGCCGCCTCAAACATCTGCTCTGCGCTGATAACATCCAGCCGTTTAACCCCTGCAGGGGTAGCCAGTTGCACCGGGCCACTGATAAGAGTGACATCAGCGCCCATCGCAGCGGCAGCGGCGGCTAATGCGAAGCCCATTTTGCCGGAACTGTAGTTTGATAAGTACCGCACCGGGTCCAGCGCTTCGCGGGTCGGGCCGGCAGTAATAGTAAAGCGCAGACCGGCCAGTGCTTTTGGCATAAGAGTTTGTGCAATCGTCTGCTCTATTAACGCAACCAGCTCTAACGGTTCCAGCATCCGGCCATAGCCGACATCGCCGCAGGCTTGCTCACCGGCACCTGGGCCATAAATGTGAAAATTATGTTTTTTTAATGTTGCTAAGTTCTGCTGGGTGGCTATATTGTTATACATCTGCTGGTTCATCGCCGGCGCGACAGCTATCGGCACAGCTGAAGCCAGCACACAGGTGGTCAGTAAATCGTTGGCCATGCCATGCGCCAGCCGGGCGATAACATCGGCAGAGCCTGGCGCTACGACGATTAAATCGGCCCATTTGGCCAGCTCAATGTGGCCCATGGCGGCTTCTGCTGCCGGGTCGAGCATGCTGGTGCTGACCGGGTTGCCAGACAGCGCCTGAAGCGTAAGCGGGGTAATAAAATGCTGAGCTGCCTCTGTCAGGATCACTCTGACCTCGGCACCGCGCTCTTTTAAACGGCGGACTAAATCGGCACTTTTGTAAGCGGCTATACCGCCGCTTATCCCCAGTAGTATACGTTTGGCTGCCAGTGTCTGCTGCATAAATACCTAAAGCTGGTCCGGAAAATAATGGCATAAGATAACACGGAACACGAAAATCAGCATCAATTCAGGGAGGATTCAAATGGCTATTTCTGACTGGCCGCTTACCGAGCGGCCAAGGGAAAAGTTGTTGCAATTAGGGCCCACGGCATTATCGGATGCTGAGCTTCTGGCCATTTTTTTGCGTACCGGGGTCAGTGGTTGTGATGCGGTGACGCTGGCCCGTCAGCTGCTTAATCATTTTGGTTCGTTGCGCCGTTTGATGGCCGCCAGTCAGCATGAGTTTTGTCAGGCAAAAGGCCTTGGCGTGGCAAAGTTCGTCCAGTTACAAGCTGTGCTGGAACTCAGTAAGCGCTATATACAGCAGCAATTACAACGGGACACTGTATTTACTGAACCGGCGCTGGTTAAAAAATTTTTATCGCACACCATTGGCCACGAACAACGCGAGGTTTTTCTGTTACTTTATCTTGATAATCAACATCGTCTGATCGCCAGTGAACCGTTATTTATGGGGACTATTGATGCATCGCCAGTGTATCCGCGTATTGTAGTTCAGCGCGCACTGGCGCATAATGCAGCCGCCGTTATATTGGCTCATAATCATCCTTCCGGGGTGGCGGAGCCAAGCCGCGCCGACAGGGCAATAACGGAGCGTCTGACCCAGGCCATGGCGCTGGTAGATATTAAAATACTGGACCATTTTGTGGTGGGCGATGCAGAAGTTGTGTCTTTTGCAGAACGCGGCTGGCTTTAACAATATTCGAACAAGACAGCTGGATCGCCAACGGATCTGCCTGAGCACCATTTAAATTCTCTTGAGTTTAATGAGGCTTTCGTGTATAAAGTGCGCCCTCATCCATTTTCGGGGCAACCTTCAAGGCCAGAAGGGTGAATGATAGCTCGAGCTGACGTAATTTTGGAGAAATATAGACATGTCTAGAGTATGCCAAGTAACTGGCAAAGGTCCGA
>NZ_JAWVZF010000245.1:0-2688 GCF_033722355.1 Arsukibacterium sp.
GTGCCGTTAATGCAATCCGCTACGGTTCAGGTACTTGAGGGGGCAGAATGGTTTAATAGCGGAATGGATGCCCTTGGGTTACGTAAAACGCCACCAGCCAATGTGACTCAGGTAGGCATTCAATTAAGCGGAGATTTTGACCGCAACGGTTTTGCTTTGTCATCGCAAGATGATAATGGCCAACACCATATTGTGTTTACTGCAGAAGATGCAGAATTGTTACAAGATACCCTGCATACGGTTGTCGATTATGGCCATTGGGGCCAACTACGAGGCGGGTTGGCATTTTGGTCGCCCAGTGGTCGAACTGTTTATGCGGTCAGTTACGATGATGCGCCATTCTCAGCCTATGGCCTGCGCGGTGGTCTTGGCTTGTGGGTTTCGCAATATCCATGGCGGGCTTTGTTTATTTTACTGGGCTTATTGGGACTAATGGTCTGGCTAAGTCGTAAACTGCTTAAACAATTTCAGCAACGTAATAAGCAAAATTAATGTTCAGGATTTTAATGATGCAAGCCGTCAGCACCCGCGCTAGTGGTCGCTATTTACTGCTGGCCAGCATGCTCTATATATGGTCACTGCCAGCTCAGGCTGAGCAGGATTTATTGATTGGCGGCAGCCAATATTCACGGACCAGTAGCTACAGCTATCTGGGGATAATTAAACCGGTTGCAGATGGCCAGTTAGGGCAGGGTTGGTTTGTATCAGCGATTGGCAGCTGGTTGACCTATGAATATGACATTAACTTCAATAATCAGGCTGATAGACTGAAAGCCAAAGCGCCCGGTATTGATTTTGGACTTGGTTATGGCTGGCAGGGCGACCAATATTATCTGCAGTTGTCGACGGCTGCAGGCTATCGGGATTATCGTTTGAGCCCGGAGGTGCCGGGTGAAGAGCCTGAGGGGAGTACGCTTAGCCTGATGCCGCAATTGCAGGCTGGGTATCAATTTACCCCGAAATTTGATGTCGGCTTGATCAGTAACTGGAGCATCGGTCCGCAATCACAGTTTAACCGCTTGCGACTCGGCTACAGACCAACTGGCATGTGGCATGTTGGCCTTGAGGGGATGTATCAGGAAGGTAAAAGCTATCGTATTAAACAATATGGTCTGTTTGTGACGCGTTATTTAGCGGATGGACTGAGTCTGGAAATACATGGTGGCACACTTGAGTCACAAGATATCAGCAGTGCCGCTTATGTGGGGGCGGCTTTCTCAAAAAGTTTTTAGTCATCCCATGCGAGTTTCAATCGGCCATTTTCAGTAAATTGATAACGTTGTTCCAACCAACCAAAGGCAAATAAACCGAGCATTTGATCGTAATAATGCTGATATTCCCCGAGCAGTGCACCGTTGCTTTTCCGTTTTATTCGGGCCTGTTGCTGATCCAGTAGCTCGTTTTCATGCAGACTTTGCAAATAAGGCAGCAATGCGGCCGAAAAGCCGGCCGGTCCACGACCCTTGGTTTCGCCGGTCGTCAAATCAACATATTCTGGCGGAAAGTGGTTGCCGGCCTGTAACCAGTTCAGTGGGCCAAGATGTTTTTCGAGGAGGATTTTTTTACCAGCGTCGGTTTCAGGCAACATACCCAACCAGAGATAGACACGAATGGCATCATAGCTGGCAGTCTGTTCTTGTTCTGAAAGCCATTGCCAACCCTCTGCATGGCTATAACTTAGCCAGTCGGAAGCATAACCGAAGCGAGATGATTCACTGAGTAAACGCAGGCTATTGCGATAAATTTCTGCCCAGGGGCCATCCGGATCCAACCGAGCCAGTCCGCAGAACAGTTGGGGCGGTAAATAGCTGGGATTTAATAACCAGCGATCTTCACCCAGCACAAAACCATGTTGCCCCGGCAATAGCATTTTGCCGAGTCCGGGTAAATCTGCCACCTGATAACGAATGATTAATTGCAGCAAATCGTGACCAAGCTTTGCATAGTCAGGTCGTTGCCAGCGCTGTGCCGCTTCGAGCAGGGTATATGCCAGCCAGATATCGGCATCGGAAGCTGAATTTTCATCCAGTACCTGCCAGTCTCCGCTAGCAGACTGCCCCCACAGCCAAGCCGGGAGGTTTTGACTTAAATTTCCCCGGGCGAGATGCTTTTCAGTCCAGTGTAACAATTGTTCAAACTGCTTTGGTTGATTCGCCACCAGTGAAAAAAACAAAGCATAGGCCTGCCCCTCAGAGGTGGTGATACCGGGTGGCTGCTGATAGTCAATAACCCGGCCATCCTGCTGGATAAAACGTTCCTGATATGCCTGCCATAATGGCCAGTCTGCTAACACCGGTGGACTGACCATCAGCAACATCAGTAAGAAGGCTTTCGAGTTGTGGTAAAACATGAGCAAGTCGCCTGTGAACTGATAAACCGATCATCGCATGTTAGATCGAAAAAAGCTTTTTAAAATCGATATTTAACAGAATGGTTAGGTGCAGCTTGAATTCGCTATTGCATCGCCCCATTTAGCAATTAACTTAGTTTTAATAGGGACTTTGCAGTTATGCAGATTGATAAGCTCACTAGTAAATTTCAGGAAGCATTGGGCGCGGCGCAAAGCCTGGCCGTTGGTAAAGATCATCAATTTATCGAGCCGGTACATTTAATGCTGTCGCTGCTCAAACAGCAGGGTGGTAGTGTTAAACCCTTGCTGGCGCAAAGCGGCGTTAATGTTGTCAGCTA
>NZ_JAWVZF010000246.1:0-2646 GCF_033722355.1 Arsukibacterium sp.
CGGGGGCTTTGCTATACTGACTGCTGACTTACTAATCGCAGGCAGGAGATATCTTATGAGCCGACAGCTGTTTACCGTCATTTTCGGTTTCCTTATAGCTTTCATGGCATCAGCGCAGGAAAACCTGCCGTTTAAAATAGAGCAAATAACCCGTTTTGATGAACCCTGGTCAATGGCCTTCCTGCCAGATGGGCGCATGCTGGTCACCGAAAAAAAAGGCCGACTGCTCATCGTTAGCCAGCAGGGAGAGAAATGGCTGGTCGGCGGTGTACCTGATGTCGATTATGGCGGTCAGGGTGGTCTGGGCGATGTGGCGCTGCATCCGGATTTTGCCAGCAATAAGCTGGTCTACCTCAGCTATGCTGAAGCCGGGGTCGGCGGTGTGCGCGGTGCAGCCGTAGCCCGCGGCACTTTGGTTGAAGAAGGGCGCCGCGCCCTGCTGAAAAACCTCGAGGTTATCTGGCGCCAGTATCCGAAGGTAGTTGGCTATGGCCACTATGGCCACCGGCTGGTGTTTGATGATAACAAGCACTTGTGGATTTCCTCCGGTGACCGGCAAAAATTTACGCCATCCCAGGATATGCAGTCATCCATGGGTAAAATTCTGCGGCTGTATGACGATGGTTCTGTGCCCAACGACAACCCCTTTGTGAATTACCGGCAGGAAAATGCTTTTGTCGACGATGAGGGCGTTTACCCGCAGATCTGGTCGCTTGGCCATCGCAACCCGCTGGGCATGGCGTTCGACCTGACTGGTAAATTGTGGGTTATTGAGATGGGCCCCGCTGGTGGCGATGAACTAAATCTTATTAAGCGCGCGGCTAACTATGGTTACCCGGTGGTATCTAATGGTAAACACTATGATGGCCGGCCGATTCCCGACCACAGTACCCGGCCCGAGTTCGCGGCACCCGCCATCAGCTGGACCCCGGTGATTTCGCCGGCCGATCTTATCGTATACCGCGGCAACCTGTTTGCAGACTGGCGCGGCGATGCACTCGCAGCCGGGCTCACAGCTCAGGGCATAGTGCGTATCCGGTTTGACGGTGAAAAAGCCACTGAGGCAGCGCGTTATAATATGGGAAGCCGTATCCGCAAAGTTACCGAAGGGCCGGATGGTGCTCTCTGGGTATTGGAGGATGAACGCGCGCAAAGCGAGGGACGCCTGCTGAAGTTAACGCCAGGGAATCGTTAATCCTGGCTTTTAAAAAAGATTTTAATAACCATAGTGTAAGTGGCACCTACTCTACAGGCAGGCAAAACTGTGCAGTGAACTAATTAACATCAATGTTGCCATGCTTGCTCTGGGTATACAGGGTGTAAGGCAGCGCCGCGGTATCTGCCACGAACGAGAAGGTGCCGTCGATAATAAAGAACGGTACGTTATTAAAGCTGCTTCCCAGATTTGCCTGGCGGCTTGGTTCACCATTCAGCTTGCATAAGTTGTAGGAAAAACCGCTGTAAATACGCGGTATGCTCTGGCAATAACTTTTCTTACCTTCGTGCTCGATGCTGACATGCGTTGTGCTGGCTGGCAGGGTTTTTACCGTAGCGCAGCCTGTCAGACTAAGTATTACCATTACCGGTATCAGTGTTTTCATTTCATCATCCCTGCATTTAATCTGGCGCCGAGTTTAGAGTTAAGTAAACGTAAAGTAAACAGAAATAAGGTGCTGGCGGCTTGTCCTCTCAGGTTATGCCCCATACCACTTTCTGACCCGGTAACTGTTACCAGCGTTGCTAAAATTATTACCCGCCCAGCCAGTCATTTTTCACTACTCAAACAAACTGTCTGCGTTTCCAGCCGGGTTTAAGCGGGCTTGCCGGATTTTTGCAAGCTGGTATCGGTATTGCTTAAGTCTCTGCGTGGCATTACCCATTTCAATCGATTATGGAGATACCTGATGAGCAACGAGAAAATAGTTTTGATCACCGGCGCGTCCAGTGGCATAGGTGCTGCTACAGCCAGAAAAGTCGTGGCCGCAGGCCACAAAGCGGTTATTACCGCCCGAAGTACTGACAAGCTCAATGCTTTAGCCAACCAGCTTGGCACCGATAAAGTGCTGGCGGTAACCGCGGATGTTTCAAAACTGGACAACATTGAAAAGGTGGTGGCAAAGGCGAAGGAGAAGTTTGGCAGAGTGGATGTGGTCTTTGCAAACGCTGGTACCGGTCTGAACACGGCCGGTATTGAAAAGGGTGATCCGGATGAATGGCAAACCATGCTCGATGTGAATGTTACCGGTTTACTGCTTACGGCTAAAGCCAGCCTGCCGGCCTTAAAACAAAGCCAGGGTCACTTTATTATTACCAGCTCAGTGGCAGGCAAGATAACGCTTGAAGGCTCGGTATATGGCGCGTCAAAGTGGTTTGCCTATGGCTTTGGCCAGAATTTAGCCGCTGAAATGAGACAGTGGCAGGGGCGCTGCACCACCATTTGCCCGGGTATGGTTAATACGCCGTTTTTTGATGAAGCCAAACCTGACAAGTTAGACCCTGACGATATTGCTGAAGCGGTGCTGTTTGCGATATCGGCCCACCCAAGATGCGATGTCCGAGAAATTACCCTGATGCCAACGAAGTAGCCGGCATAATCTGACAAATACCGTTGAGGGTAAATGCCTGCATTATTTTGTTACTTGCCAA
>NZ_JAWVZF010000247.1:0-2642 GCF_033722355.1 Arsukibacterium sp.
GCTGCCGCCTGCAATGCGGCAGCTGGCCGGGGTCTATTGCTTGTAGATCTTTCCCGCTTTCATAACAAAACTGACGTCGCCCATCAGCCTGATATCCTGTAACGGATCGCCCGGCACGGCAATAATATCAGCATATTTGCCCGGGCTGATACTGCCTAACTCAGCCTCTGCCCCAAGCAATTTCGCGCCTTCAATCGTGGCAGACTGAATTGCTGCCATTGCCGGCATACCGGCTTCAGTCATATAAATAAACTCCCGCCAGTTGTCACCATGCGGATACACACCCGCATCAGTACCAAACGCAATTTTGACACCCGCCTTGTAGGCCTCAGCAAAAGTCTGCTGAATTAACTTACCGATATTAGCTGCTTTTGGCCGCACCAGTTCCGGAAAAAAACCAGTGATAGCGGCTTTTTCCGCCGCCCACATGCCGGCACTGATCGTAGGGACGTAGTAGGTGCCGTGTTTGCGCATCAGTGCAAACATTTGCTCATCCATAAAAGTCCCATGTTCGATAGAATCGACGCCGGCTTTAATGGCTCGTTCAATCCCTTCTTTACCATGGGCGTGCACCGCAACCTTCATATCATAATCTTTTGCTGTGGCCACCACAGCAGCAAGCTCTGCCTCAGTAAACTGTGGATTACTGCCACTTTTTGCCACACTGAGCACCCCCCCGGTGGCTGTGATCTTGATTAAATCGGCGCCTTCTTTATACCGCTGGCGTACGGCTTTGCGTGCTTCATCAGCACCATTTATGACGCCGTCTTTCGGCCCTGGGTCGCCCATCTGATTAAAGGCGACGCCGTTGGTCGGATCGGCATGGCCGCCGGTCGTGGCAATTGACTTGCCCGCGGCAAAAATTCTTGGCCCATCAACATAGCCGACAGCAATGGCCTTGCGAAGCGCCACACTGATGTTGTAATTGTCCCCAAGCTCACGGACGGTGGTAAAACCTGTCAGCAGGGTTTTTTCAGCAAATACCGCGCCACGAAGCACAAAATCGGCTTCATTCATCCGCTGGCTCTCACTGTATACGGTGGGACTGAACTGAGTATAAAAGTGGGTGTGCATGTCCATTAAGCCCGGCAGCACCGTATGCCGGGTCAGATCAATCAGGATATCGCCCGCCTCTGGCTGCCGAAAGCCGGCTTCAATGCCAGAGATTTTGTCACCATCAATAGTTACCGTTTGCCTGGACAACACTTTACCGGCTTCAACATCAATAAGCTTACCGGCATGGATCAATGTTGCGGCACTGACAGCAGTGCTGTGAATAGTCAGAATGACAGCAAGGGACAGTAATGCTGGGCGCATAATAAAATTTCCTTTCAGATAGTCGCTACACTGTGCACCTGGCCGTCAGCGGTTCGCAACCGGGCTGCGATACAGCCCATATTTTGTACGTTAAGCTGCAGTGTCAGCTCAGCATGCCCAAAGTAAACGGATAGCCAGCGCTTTTCAGCTGATAATGAATAGCACCGTCACAGTAAACTTCACTGCACTGGGTGATCAGCTGATAATACGTATTGCGGTTTAAACGAGCCGATAAACCACGCCATAATTGCAGATAGGGTAAATATTGTTGCTGATACGATTTCAGATGCAGAGGGAACCTCGGGGTAACACTGACTGCATCACCAATGTTGGTTGTCAATGTCAGCAAAGGACCGTTAATGCTGTCTTGCCAGTGACTGCCCACTACCAGAAAAGGGACATCTTCAACCTGGATCCGCACTTTCTCTACCGGCGTTTGCAGATAATACTGCTGGTTCTGATAAATCAGGACCGAAGCAAATAACCGCACCATAGGCTGGCGACGTATTTCACTGCCCTGATATAACCAGCGGCCATCTGCAGTAATCAGTAAGGGTAAATCACCACAAAATTTGGGTTGCCAGCGCTCTACCGGCGCAAGATCAGGACATTGTAACTGTTGCTCAAGCGACGCTAAATCCATTTTGATACTGGGTTTGGTGCAAGTGATCTTAACAATAGTGGGCAGACGTAACACGGTCAAGCATGGCTCTGCAGTGAAGCCGGCTAACCGGGGCAGGTGCTGCGAAAATTGGGGTGACTGATGGGGCTCGAACCCACGACAACCGGAATCACAATCCGGGGCTCTACCAACTGAGCTACAGTCACCAGTGTCTGTGGCAGTTATTTTAGCTAATATTGTAGCGCCAACCAAGTTTTTTTAACTAAAGCATGCGCTGGCGTACCATCACCGGGCTAAGATTGCTAAACTTGTGACGAATTTAAGTTCTATCAGAGGATGTGTAATGGAAGAGATAACTACATTTTATCAGGAAAATCATGAGGTCATATTAGGCTATTTAGTCCAGCTGGTCGTGGCAATTGTTATTTTCTATGTCGGTCGCCTTGTCGCCAAAGGTGTTGCCCGGCTACTGGAGCGTGGCCTGCTTGCCCGCTCTGTAGATAAAGCAGTAGTCGCGTTTCTGGTCAGTATTGTATATGCCATTATTCTTATCGCCACCATTCTGATGGCGTTATCACAACTGGGGGTACAGACAACCTCCTTTATTGCTATTCTTGGGGCTGCGGGTCTGGCCATCGGTCTGGCACTGCAGGGGTCGTTAGCCAATTTTGCTTCAGGCATTCTGATTATTCTGTTCCGGCCA
>NZ_JAWVZF010000248.1:0-2616 GCF_033722355.1 Arsukibacterium sp.
ACCAGCACAATCGCATAGAATAAGGGCCGTTTTTACGGCCCTTTTTTTGTTGTTTGCGATGCAGGCAACGGCTGTAGGTTGCAACACCCACTGTGCTCGCCACAGCAACTCGGCTTTGCTGGCGCAAAACCTCAGACACTCTGTGTCTGCGCAAGTGGGGTTCCAACCATCGCCTTAGCTTAGCGACAACAGCCGCTGCCTGAATACTGAAATTTGCGCCAGTGAAACAAGTTAAGTTGTTAATTAAGACTTTGGAGTAGTAATGAACCCGCATTTTAACAGCGCCACCCAAACCCTGGACGCCTTAGGCCTGCGCTGCCCCGAGCCGGTAATGATGGTGCGGCTGCAAATGCGTAAAATGCAGGTCGGTGAAACCTTACTGATTATCGCCGACGACCCGGCCACCACCCGTGATATCCCGGCCTTCTGCCGCTTTATGGATCATGAGTTAGTGGCCAGTGATACTACTGAGCTGCCGTATCGTTACGTGGTGAAAAAGGTTAGTGGCTAAAACCGCTTAAGTTACTGCCAATTACGGACATAATAAATACTTCGGAGTTTACTCTGGCAAATAAGGCTGAATTTGTCTTTAGCTAAGTTATTTGTCGCAAATTGCTCATTGTACTGGCAGCAATTAATCCTTTTGCTATGGTTGTGATTACCCTATTTCTGTTTTGGATATCGCACTATTATGACGTCGCAGTATTCAGCCAAGCTCGATCAGCTTCACGGCGCTATTTATAATCCTGAGATCAGTGAAGATGAGGCCCGGCAGCATTTATTACGTTGTTGTCTTGATGGCCTGGGTATTCAGCAGGTTGGCCTATGGCAGTTTGTCGATCATGACTTACTGCGCTGCCAGTTGTTACTGGACAAAGATAACGGCTTTTCGCAGGAAGCCCTGCTGGTCGATCGTTGGAGCTTCCCGGGGTATTTTGCGGCACTGGATCAGAAAAAGATTATCCGGGCAGTAGATGCTGTAAAAGACCCGGCCACCAAAGATTTAGCCGAGTTATTCTTAAAACCCCTCAATATTAAATCGCTGCTCGACGTGCCAATTTATCATGGTGACAAAGCCACCGGCATTATCTGTTGTGAACAAACCAAGGTGATCAAACGCTGGAGCGAAGAAGAGGTCGCTTTTGTGGCGGCATTAGCTGATATTTACCGTTCACGCTTTAGTTAAGGCATTTTACCGCGTTGCGCTGGTACTGCCGCTAAACCCTTGGCACACTAGGTATTATTAGCTATATCTTACCTTCTGAAAGGATTTACCATGCGTCTGCTGTTTAGCACCTTACTGCTGGTTATCAGCACCACTTGTTTGCCTGTATCTGCCAATGACATCGAACGTACTCCTTCTGCACCCGAGCGCACTGCAACAGAAGGGGGAGGCCCTTATAAGCGGCTAATCTTGCGTGGCGGTATCTTAATCAGCGGTGAAGGTGCGCCCGCTATTGGCCCGGTGGATATTGTGATTGAAAACGACCGGATAATGCAGGTAACTGTCGTCGGCTATCCTGATGTACCGGTGCTGGAGGGTGGCAGGCCCAAAGCCGGCCCGGCTGATACTGAAATGGATGTCAGTGGCATGTATATTCTGCCTGGCTTTGTTGATATGCATGGCCATATTGGGGGTTCCGCCAACGGCATTCCGGCTGAATATGTGTTTAAACTCTGGCTGGCCCACGGCATTACCACGGTGCGTGAACCCGGCAGTTTTAATGGCCTGGCCTGGACCCTGAAACATGTTAAAGCCTCGGCTGACAACCGTATCGTAGCGCCTCGAATCGTGCCTTACGTTGGTTTCGGCCAGGGCCTTGCGCAAGCCGTGTTTAACCCTGAGCAGGCCCGTAAATGGGTGCGCGATATTAAAAAAGCCGGTGCAGCCGGTATTAAGTTTTTTGGTGCCACCCCCGGCATTATTGCCGCTGCACTGGATGAAGCAAACAAACAGCAGCTGGGCACCATGATGCACCATGCCCAGTTAAATGTGGCCCGCACCAATGTGCTGGACAGTGCCCGGATGGGGTTAGGCTCAATGGAGCATTGGTACGGGTTACCGGAGGCGCTGTTTAGCGGCCAGACTATTCAGAATTATCCGGCAGATTATAATTACCAGAATGAACAGGACCGTTTTGGCGCAGCTGGCGAGCTGTGGCGCCAGGCAGCAAAACCGGGTTCTGATAAATGGAATGCCGTACGTGATGAGTTGATAGCGCTCGATTTTACCATTAACCCTACCCTGACCATTTATGAGGCGAGCCGCGATGCTGCCGCACAGCGCAACGCTGAGTGGCACCAGGATTATACCCTGCCGACCCTGACCCAGTTTTTCACCCCCAGCCGCTATGCCCATGGCTCTTACTGGTTTGACTGGACCACCGACCATGAAATTGCCTGGCGGGAGAACTATCGGATCTGGATGCAGTTTTTAAATGACTATAAAAACCATGGCGGCCGGATCACTGTAGGCTCGGACGCCGGTTATATTTATAAAATTTATGGTTTTGCCTTTGTCCAGGAGCTGGAGCTGCTGCGCGAAGCCGGCTTTAATGCCTTAGAAGTGATCCAGGCGGCGACCCTAAATGGTGCCATAGCCTTGGGGCTGGACCA
>NZ_JAWVZF010000249.1:0-2598 GCF_033722355.1 Arsukibacterium sp.
CAGCCCCAGTAGTTTGACCGATCCCATCGGATAGGCCAGTTGCTCAACCAGCTCGAACGAGCCACGTAAACGGTGCGGATCTTCAACCGGCAGCAGGATATTCGGTTTCCATGCGCGCTCTGACACACCCTGGGTAAGCTTGACCTTGCGGGCAGCCCACTCTGCGGTGGCGGTAAATAAGCCGCTGCGCACATCGCCGGTAGGCGCAGTCAGCTTTTTGCGCATCAGCGCCAGATAAATTGCAATCACCAGCGCTAATGCAATAAGACTGAATACCGCATTAATAATAAACATCGCAAATAAACAGCCTGCCAGACCCAGCAGCGGAATAATCCGCGGCACCCGCATCAGCGGCCGGAAACTAATAAGTCGCAGGCTTTGTTCAACCGACACCACCAGGTTAATTGTCGCGTAAGTCAAAAGGAAAATCATTGCGACCAGTGGCGCTATCGCATTAAGTTCCCGCAGCATAATGGCAGCTAACACAATAGCTGCAGTCAGGAAGGTAGCATTGCGCGGCTCGCCGCTGGTGGTTCGTTTTGAAAAAGCCGGGCTGTAAGGCACAATACTGTGGCTGGCCAAAGCCTGCAAAATGCGCGGTGCGCCGACAAAAGATGCCAGTGCAGAGGAAAAGGTAGCGGCCAGTAAACCGGCCAGCACCGCCGGGCCCCAGAACGCCCGATCAATCATAATGGTATAGTTTCCGGTCAGCTCATCAATGCTGGCCGAGCGCATCAGCCAGTAGGCCAGCAGCAGATAAACTACCAGGCTTACGCCGATAGCCGACATCATCCCGAGCGGTATAGAGCGCCTTGGGTTTTTTAAATCACCCGACATATTGGCACCGGCCATAATGCCGGTCGATGCGGGGAAAAACACGGCAAATACCAGCCAGAAAGACGTGCCAGAAAAGTTATCCTCGGGCGAGCCACGAAAATCTCCCCACCAGACAATCGGCTGGTCCATAGACCCCTGAAAAGCGGCGATAGCCACCGACAGCAGCGACGTTACGATAATCGCCAGAATAAGGTACTGGATTTTAAACGCCAGCGCGGTGCTGATCATTGTAATACCGAATATTACGGCAAAGATCAGCAAGTCAATAACGATAGGCTCAAGGGCTGGCAGGCCCCAGGCTGATACCGCCCACATGTAACCCTCGCGGAAACCGAAAATGTACATTACTACCGCTAATGCCTGAGAAATATAAAGCGGTATGCCAATGGCGCCGCCGGCTTCCAGCCCCAGTGACTGGGAAATCATCGAAAACGCGCCGCCGGCGCCAATCCGGATATTGGTGACAAAGGATGACATCGAAAGACCGGTAGCCGAGGTAATACTAAACGACAGTACAATAATCAGAATTGCGCCCGCCAGGCCAGCATTACCAACTACCCAGCCCTCGCGCAGAAACATAATTACGCCGAGAATCGTCAGCAAGGTCGGCGTAAACACCCCGGCCAGCGTACCAAATTTCTGTGGCTGAGCGGCTTCAGCCTTTTCGGTCTGCTGCTGAATGTTTTCAGTCTCGCCCGACTCTGCAGCAGCAGATTCAAGCGGCTTTACCGCACGGTCTGCTGGTGTGGGCTCGCCGCCCTGGCTTGTGCTGCTGTTATCTTCCGTTGCAGTCATTGGTTTGATTACACGCCTGAATTTAATAATGTATTAAAAGCATAGACGTGCTTTTTTCACATATCCAGCAACCCTGCTCTGCCAGCAGCGTGTGCCGGCCGCCTAATTTACCCAGGTCAGTACCCGCCTGGTATGCAACAGGCTTAACATGCCAGATACCGCAAAGGGCTGTTATACTGAGCTATTTATTAAAGGGCTGACTCTATGTCTGATTCTGCGATACGTGAGAGCTTGCCTGAAGATCTCCGTTACGTCGACGATAGCCAGCCAGGCATCAGTCGGAAAAACGTAAATGGCAACGTCAGGTATTACGATGCAAACGGGGAGCGCATTACCGATGATGACCAAATCAAGCGCCTGGATGCACTGGCAGTGCCCCCCTCCTACACCGATGTCTGGCTCTGTGCCAACCCTAATGGTCATCTGCAGGCCACCGGACGTGACTCAAACGGTAAAAAGCAGTATCTGTATCACGCACGATGGCGCGAGGTACGTGACGCCAACAAATATGCTAACCTGGCTGCGTTTGGTAAAGCACTGCCGGCGCTTCGCAAGCAACTTAATCAGCACATTGCCCAACAACAGCTCAGCCGTGAAAAGGTGCTGGCAACAGTCGTAAAGCTGCTTGATACCACCTTAATCAGGGTTGGCAACAATGAATATGCCAGGCGGAATAAATCCTACGGTGTAACGACCCTGCGCACCCGCCATGTCGAGATCACAGGCAATAAATTACAGTTTGAGTTTCGTGGCAAAAGTGGAGTTGAACACCAAATCAGTATCAAAGACCGGCGTTTGGCCAGGGTCGTCAAACGTTGCCAGGATTTACCGGGACAAGCGCTGTTTCAGTACCTGGACGAAAACAAAAACCGCCACAGTATAGATTCCTCCGATGTTAACGCTTACCTGCACAAGCTTTGCCAGGCAGACTTTACCGCCAAAGATTTCCGTACCTGGGCCGCCACG
>NZ_JAWVZF010000250.1:0-2596 GCF_033722355.1 Arsukibacterium sp.
GCTGCGATCAGCTCTTAAACCACGGATCTCTGCCTGTTGCTGACCAAATTTATGCAGCTGATTTATAAAGTCCTGCCGTTCAGCAGGGTTGGCATAAAAGCGCGTCATCCCGTGGCCACCCACATCCTGACGCAACTCACTTATTTGCTGATACCCAAGAATTTGTAACAATGCCAGATTAGCATCCAGCAACTGACCTTCAGCATTGCCGATAAACAAGCCCTCTGCAGTCTGATGAAATAAGGTTTTGTATTTTGTCAGCTCCTGCAGTGACTCGCCCTCAGCGGTCAGCCCGGCATGAATATGATCCAGACTGAAGTGAATAACCGTCATGCAAAGCAGGATCAGTAATAAGGTTAAATAATGCCATTCCAGTAGTTGCTTAAAGTACCCCAGTTGCGCCATTGTCAGAATGGCGGCACTGAGTAGTAAAAAAAAGCAGGCAAGCGCCAGTGAGCGGGCACTTTTTTGTCCGGCCACTGCATAATGCAGTGTTAACAGGATGTTGCTTATTATGATCATAATAATACTGCCAAGCAATAACCAGAACCGCCCTTCGCCACCGATTAGCAGCGGGCTGAATAATAAGCATAATGCCAGCAGATTATTAAACATGTGAACCTTGTGCCATAAGAATGACAACGGCTGTTCCAGCCGGGCCCGGATAAACAGGTTTAAACACAGCAGTGACAAGCCTGAAAAAATGTAAAGTATGGCCAGATTAACTGCCGGATTATCCGGCCATAATAACGGGAACGCCAGACCACTTAGGATCGCCAGCACCATGGCAAAACAGCAGAAAAATAAGCCCTGATACAATCGCTGCATCTGGCGACGCTGATTAAACATAATAAAACTATGCAGCGCCAGCAGCAGCAGAATACCGGTCAGTACGCCGTCAAAAATGGCATTAACCTGTTGAACACTGATTAGCGCTGTCGGCTGCCATAAGGTGATGTCACTTGGAATAATGGCAGCATCTTCGACCCGCAGATACAGATCGAACTCCTGCTCCGCTGCGAAGTGAAGCTCAGTGATGTATCCGCGATATGGCAGGGCGCGCTCTGAAAAAGGGTAATCATTACCGGTGCGGTTTAACAGTTCAATGTCTTTACTGGCCAGGTCAACCTGGTACACCTCAAGCTTATCCACCATCGGAAAATTGTATTCCAGTAACCAGGTAACGGCTTGTTTACTGCTATTGCGCAGCCGGGCTTTAAACCAGACCGGTTTATGATCGCTTATCAGGATCCGCTTATCGCCCTGTACCGGCAAAAAGCTATGGGTATACGCCGGGTCTGCCAGAATATCTTCCAGTGCCAGATTAGCGGCAGTTTTAAGATAATACAGGTGGTACAGCCCTGTTTTATCGCTGGTATCGCTGCTCAGGTGGTTAGTCTCGGTTTGAGATGCAATCAGGGGCCAGCTGCATAGCCAGAGCAGTAAGATAGACAACCAGGGTTTTACTGGTACCAATTAGGCTCTCCGTTGGCAGGCAATCAATGCGGAAACAACCGGAACTTTAGCACAATAAGCTCTGTTGCGGCACAGAAATATCTGCAGCTTAAGCTAATTAATTACGTTTTAGCCATACAAAAGTAACATTAACCATGACTGGCCAGATAATCACTTATCTCAGTAATAAATTCATTGCCGTAGCGGCTCAGTTTGGTATTACCCACACCGGACACTGCCAGCATACTGCTGTTGTCTGTTGGCAGGCGCTGACACATATCTATCAGGGTCGCGTCGCTGAACACGACAAATGGCGGCACATCGTCCCGTTCTGCCAGCTGCTTTCGCAAACTGCGCAAGCGGCCAAACAGCACCCGATCATATTTCTGATTGCCCAGCTTTGCGGCGACTTTCTGGTTACTTTGTAAACGCGGCACGGCCAGTTGCAGGTGGGTTTCGCCGCGCAACAGAGGTCTGGCGGCCGGCAGCAGCTGTAATACCGAATTGCGGGTAATATCCTGTTGCAGATAGCCAAAATGTACCAGCTGCCGTAATACGCTCAGCCAGTAGTCCTGACTGTGCTCTTTACCCAGGCCCCAGGTGCTGAGGGTATCATGGTTCAGCTCGCGGATTTTCTGATTCTGACTGCCGCGTAAGACGTCAATGACATGCGCCATACCGTAACTTTGTTCTACCCGGTACACGCAGGACAAGGCCTTGCGTGCCAGTTCAGTGGCATCAAACTGCTGCGGTGGATTCAGGCAGATATCACAGTTTCCACAACGTTGTTGGCGGGCTTCACCAAAATAATTAAGTAATACCAGCCGGCGGCAGGTCTGAGCTTCCGCAAAAGCAGCCATTGCCTGAAAGCGTTGCCAGGCCACTTCAGCCCGGGCCGGGTTTTCCTCTGCTTCCAGCCAGCGCTTCATCCGGGTAATGTCTGCCGGATCAAATAACATCAGTGCTTCGGCTGGCACACCATCGCGGCCGGCGCGGCCGGTTTCCTGATAGTAGGCCTCGATGGTGCGCGGCAGCTCAAAATGAATAACAAAACGAATGTTGGATTTGTTAACCCCCATGCCAAAAGCGACCGTTGCCACAATGATCTGGATATCATCCCGTTTAAAATCATCCTGCACCC
>NZ_JAWVZF010000251.1:0-2570 GCF_033722355.1 Arsukibacterium sp.
TGGTCAGTTCATGCTGCAGTTTCCGCAACCATAAGGAAATATGCTATGCAAACATCTGCACCTAAAAAACTCTTCTGGCAAAACCCATGGCGTATAGCAGGGTGGGGGCTGATAATCGGCCTGTTGCTGCTACCGCTTATCGCTATGCAATTTACGGCAGAAGTAAACTGGACCGGTTTCGATTTTGTCGCAGCGGCAGTGTTACTCGGCGGTACAGGCTTACTGATTGAATTAGGTTGTCACTATAGCCGCAGTGGCGCTGGCAGGGTGGGTTGGGCGCTGGTGGTGCTGACATCATTGCTGCTTATCTGGATGAATCTGGCGGTGGGTATTATTGGCAGTGAAGATAATCCGGCGAATATGCTGTATTTCGGGGTGCTGGCTTCGGTTGTTATTGGCGCACCGGCGGTCAGGTTCAGGGCAAAGGGCATGAGTTATGTATTGTACCTGACTGCGGCGTTACAAATGACGGTTGAAGTCATCATTCAGCTGGCTGATTTAGGTGCCGCACCGG
This sequence comes from Arsukibacterium sp., assembly GCF_033722355.1. GTDB lineage: Bacteria > Pseudomonadota > Gammaproteobacteria > Enterobacterales > Alteromonadaceae > Alishewanella. The sequence continues at coordinate 515 of NZ_JAWVZF010000251.1, forward strand.
TATTAAACCTGGCTTTTGCGCTATTGTGGTTACTGGCAGCGGGGTTGCTACGGAATGCGGCAACAAGGCTCGCCGTGCAACCAGGTTCTGGTGCATAATAAAGTAAATGTAATGCAGCCACTTCGCTGCTAAGACCCGGAGTGTATAGGTGTTATGACGGCACAACGCTATTATTTTGCTGATTTTGTGCTGGACCCGGCTGAGCGGCAGTTGTTTTGTGGAGAGCGGCGACTGGAGCTGAATGCCCGCTATCTGGATGCCTTATTACTGCTGGTGCAGGATGCCGGCAAGCTGGTGAGCAAAGAGCGGTTTTTTAATGAAGTCTGGCAAGGCATGGTGGTCACAGACGAGGCGCTGACCCAATGTATTCGCAGCCTGCGCCGCCAGTTGCAGGACAGCGCCAGTGCCCCGCGATTTATTGAAACCGTGCCAAAGCATGGTTATCGCTTTATCGCCGGGGTAAGCTGCTCACAGATCAATGATACTCAGCCATCAGCCGAATCGCCTGTATTCTCGGCAACGACAGCATCTGCCAGCCGGCAACAACAGGTCTGGCAGTGCACCGGACGCGGAACCCTGGGTGCCGCCATTGCCGGTTTAACAGGAGGGGCCTTATATGGGTTGCTTGGTGCATGGCAAGCGCTGTCGAGCGGCAGTCAGGCGCTGTCTGTTTTACTGGTGATGCTGACGGTTACGACTATGATTGCGATCCTCTCCGGCGCAGCCGTGTCGTTCGGCCTGGTTGCGGCAAATCGGTGGCAGCCGCAAAAGCTCAGCTACCTGTTACTCGGTGGTGGTGGTGCAGGGTTATTAATCGGTGCCTTTGTCAGCTTATTACTGCAAGAAGCATTTACGTTGTTTCTGGGACGCAGTCCGGCTCAGATTACCGGTGCCACCGAAGGTTTATTAATTGGCATGGCGGCCGGCATAAGTTACTGGTTACTGTTAACTGCTGGCCAGACCAATAGCCGGCACCGGTTTAGCTATGTTGCACTGTGCCGGGCCGCCGGGCCTGGTTTGCTGGCCGGTTTGCTGATCAGTCTGACCGGCGGTCAGTTACTGGCTGGCAGCCTGGCGCAACTGACCGCGGAATTTCCCAATGCTACTGCCGGTGGTTTGCTGGCGCTTGATGCTTTTAGCCCGGCGCAAGGGCTCAGTGTGGCTGGCGCAGTCAGCGCTATGCTCGAAGCAGGTTTGTTTACCAGCGGCCTGGCGCTGGCATTAACGTTCGAACTGCAACGACCATTGTCAGGGCGTTAGCGGTGCTAATCAGCAAGTTCGTCTGTGATCTCCAGCATCAGTGGGTCCATCAGTCGGTATACCCAGGCAGACTGACCATTTTGCAGTGTTAATTGTACCCGCTCATAGCGCACGCCCAGCCGCTCATACCGGTCAAGGGCCCGCAGTTCAGTACCGCTTACCGTAATCAGCTGCCCATTAGTCACCGCGCCGGGCGCAGGCTTGATGTCCAGCGCTTCTTTCTGATAACCGACAAGGGCTGCCGGTTCGCCATTGCCGGCGCGGCCCATGACCAGCCAGCGAACCCAGGGCTTTTGCAACGTGCCGTAAACAAATACCGGATAGCTGGCGTTATCATCAATTTCTGGCAATTCAACGGTGGGCTGATAACCAAAGGGGCTGGCAAAGGTCAGCCACAGGTAACTGATCGCTAAGATCAGCAGCGCTGACAGCAAAAGCAGCAGATAGCGGATTATTTTTATCATAATACAACCCTATTTAATGTCGGGCAGGGTTTATTATCTTGTCCTGCTCTGCCAGCAGCAGCTGTGCTGCAAGCTGGCTCTATATTTTGAGTACTAAAGTATCGGCGACTTTATCCTGAATCGCTTGCCGGTTCGGGTCCCAGTATATTTGAATAAACCCCAGCAACCCGGTTGCAAAACCGGCGCTGTAGCCGCCCTGGCGACCAAATGCCTGCCACAGCGTCAGCGGTGTGTTATTTAACTGCACCACTTTTATCGCCATAATGGCTTTGCCCACTGTCTGGCCGCCATTCCAGCTGATAAACAAGGTGAAATAAAACACCGCCCAACCA
>NZ_JAWVZF010000252.1:0-2550 GCF_033722355.1 Arsukibacterium sp.
GCAAATTCCGTTTTCACTGGATGAACTGATTGCCACCTGTCAGTTCTTAAAACGCCGGCAGCAGCAAGGGCAATCGGTACTGCGGGTATTTTTTGTCGGCGATACTGATGAGGATGATGGCAGACGGGATAAAGATGATTTTGCCGAATCGCCCAGCCACATTATTCAGGCTGTTTTCAGTGGTGGGGTACGTTGGTGGTGCCCGGGCCTGCTTATTTGCATTGCGGTGGGCGTTCTGCTGATGTTCAGCCGGGTGCTGCTGGGCGCAACAGGCGCCATGGCTGATGCCCATCACCTGCTGGGCGCGCTGGTCATTACCATTTCCGTTATTGCTCTGGCGGAAAGTGGCCGGGCCCTGCGTTTTATAAATTTGTTTCTGGCGCTGGCGCTCATGATCTGTGCCTTTGTTATCCCCACCAGCACCGCTAACGTCATAGCCAGTTTACTGGCTAGCGCACTGATTATGGCTGCCAGCATCCCGAAAGGGCCGGTACAGAGCCAGTATGGCCGCTGGTCGCGGCTGATTGTCTGATTTTATCCGAAGCAACGGAGGATACCGTTATGAGTGAACAACTAACCAGAAGTACGATTGACGAACTGCTGAAAATTAAAGACACGGTGTGTCTGTCACTTTATATGCCAACCCATCGCAGTTTTCCGACACGTAATGAAAACCCGATTTTGTTTAAAAATCTGCTGTCGCAACTGGCAGAGAAGTTAGAGCAGCATTATCCTGACGCTAATAAGGCAGCACTGCTCAAAGGCTTTGAAAAACTGCAGGATGACCAGAAGTTCTGGCAGCATCCGCAAAATGGGCTGTCAGTCTTTGCAGCAGAAGGTTTTTTTAAAGCACTGAAACTGGAACAACCCGTCGCAGAGCGCACCTTTGTCTGCGATCACCCTTATATCTCGCCGCTCATCCGGCTGACACAAACCACTGAAAACTATCAGGTACTGTGTTTAAGCCGCGACAGCATCCGCTTATTTGCAGGTGACCGCGATAGTATAAATGAAGTCTCGCTGCATCCTGATGTGCCCACGACAAAAGAACAGGCATTAGGACATGAACTGACCCCATCAGACCAAACCGGCTATCATCAGGGCTTTGCCGCAGCAGGTGATCGCGGCGATCCCTATGCCCACGAATCGGGTGGCAACGATAAGCAGGAAGAGATCGATATTGACCGTGAGCGCTACTTCCGGGCGCTTGATAAAGCGATAACGCAGCATCATTCCGAGCCGTCAGCATTGCCGTTGATCTTAGCGGCGCTGCCAGAGAATCAGGGTTTTTTCCGTCAAGTCAGCAACAACCCCCATCTGCTGGCTGATGGTGTCACAGTTGATCTAAGTGAGCTTGACCCAGACAAGTTACGGGAGCAGTGCTGGCAACTTATGGCAGCGTCATACGACAAGAAAATTGATGATTTGCTGCAACAGTATAACCAGTCAGCTAATCAGGGACTGGCCTCAAATAAACTGGCAGATATTGAGCAGGCAGCCAAAATTGGCCGGATAGCGACCTTAATGGTTGGCAAGGACCGGCTTGACGTGGCAAAAGTAGACAAGTATCACGCCAGCAACGAGCACCCGGATTTACTGGAAGAGTTAGTACTGAAAGTTATCGAGCTCGGAGGAGAGGTGGTGGTGATACCACCGGAGCGCCTGCCCGGCCACAGTGAAGCAGCTGCGATTTACCGCTTTGAGTTAGCTGGCAAGCAATAATGACGATATGTTGCCCGGGCAGCACCGCTGCCCGGTGGCGCTGTTGCCTGCATTTTATTTAAGCTGTGCCATTGATCCCCCCTCTCAAGTCCCTTAGACTTCTGAACATCTATTTGCAGGCCAGCAAGCTGGCAACTTGCCGGAGGTACCGCATTGCACCCCTTACCCAAACTCAATTTACGCGATAAGGTCAGTGCCGAAGAATGGCAGTTACGGCTGGATTTAGCCGCCTGTTACCGGCTGGCAGAGCATCATCGCTGGGGCGATCTGATTTATACCCATTTATCGGCCCGGTTGCCCGGCACCGACCATTATTTGGTCAATGCCTTTGGCCTGACCTTTGATGAAGTGACCGCGTCTAATCTGGTCAAAGTCGATTTACAGGGCAATATTCTGGACGATACGCCCTTTCAGATTAACCCGGCTGGTTTTACCATTCACAGCGCCATTCATGAAGTACGGCCCGATGCCCATTGCGTTATTCACCTGCATACCAAAGAAACCATCGCCGTGGCTACCCAGCAACAGGGCTTACTGGCGCTAAGTCAGTATTCGTTATTTTCACTGGGCTCTCTGGCTTATCATCAGTATGAGGGTTTAGCCGTTAACCAGGATGAAAAAGCCCGGTTGCAGACCGATTTAGGCCAGCATAACCATATGTTGCTGGTGAACCATGGTGGCCTGACCTTAGGGCCAACGGTCGGTGATGCCTTTATGCGCTTTTACGATTTACAACGCGCCTGTGAAATTCAGCTGGCGCTGCAGGCCAGCGGCCAGCCGGTTATCCCGATTCCGCAGCCAATAGTAGACAATATCAGTAAACAAGCC
>NZ_JAWVZF010000253.1:0-2547 GCF_033722355.1 Arsukibacterium sp.
GCTGCCGAGCAGAATGTCACTGTAGCCCTGCGTGCGGCAGAACCGGCAACAGCCGAATACGGCAACACTTTTTTTGGCGATCCCGGCTTATTCTATGACGACAGCCTGTTACTTAACCTGGCCATTCGTGGCGCCAACTGGCAAATGGCGATCAGGGCTGACAGCGCCCTGACCGATCGTACGTCGTGGTTGCGGGGCAGTTTGTATCTGGCGACATTTTGCCTGTTGGCGCTGCTGACCTGGCTGTTCTATTCACGCCAGCAGTTACGGGCAGCAACGGTTGAACTGAGCCACAGCGAAAGTTACTTACGGGCAGTAACCGACAACGTGCTGGATGCAATTATTGTGACGAATGAGCAGGGCATTATTGAAGATGCTAACCAGTCCTGCTACCGGCTGTTTCACTATCCGCCAGATAGTCTGCATGGTTTACACTGGTCCATGTTACTGGCGACACCAGATAGCGTTGAAGCCATTTACAGTGCAACCTCAGCACCTGATCGACAGTTTGAAGCCACGGGCCTGCGCCAGGACAGCAGCCAGTTTGATTTAACGTTGTCTCGCAACCGGCTGCAACTGGGCAACCAGCACCATCAGTTACTGCTGATCAGAGATGTTACCGAGCAAAAACGAACCGAAAAACTGAAAAATGAGTTTGTCGCAACGGTCAGCCATGAATTACGCACCCCTCTGACGGCCATAAATGGCGCGCTTGGCTTAGCCATTGGCGGCGCCCTGGGTGAGCTGAACCGTTCGGCCCAGAAAATGTTAACCATGGCCCACGCCAGCTGTGGCCAGTTAAATCAGCTGATTAATGATTTGCTGGATACCGAACGGCTGGCCAGCGGCAAAATGTATTTTGAAATCAGAACCGTGGCCCTGGTGCCGCTGCTAAAGCAAAGCATTACCCAGATTGCCGCCATGCAGCATAAACAACAGTTGGTTATCCGCTATGACAACGATAAACCTTATCAGGTACTGGCTGATAAGGTGCGGTTAAGCCAGGTTTGCCTGAACCTGCTGGCCAATGCCGTTAAATTTTCACCGCCGGACAGCATGGTGGAAATTATACTGACTGAGGAAGCACAGCGGATCCGGGTCAGCATTATTGATCAGGGCGGCGGTGTCAGCAGTGAGTTTTTACCCCAACTGTTTCAGCGCTTTGCCCAGGCCGATAGCCAGGACAACCGCCGTCACAGCGGCACGGGCCTGGGACTGGCGATCAGTAAAGCATTAATTGAGCAGATGGAAGGCCAGATTGGTTACCAGCGCTACCCCCAGGGCAGCTGTTTTTACTTTGAACTGCCTGCGGCCATCCCTAAACCGGACTAAAAGTTGCACTTAGCCGGGTTTTATCTTAATTTGCTTACCATTGGCTGCAAAGCCCGGCATGTTACTGCCATTTTTGACATACTGGTTCAGCTACAGTGCACCTGGTCTGGTGCAGCTGATTATAATTAATAGCGGCTTTAGCCGTAACCACGCCACGGAGACATAACAATGCGCAAAACTTTACTCGCAACCGCGATGGGTGCCATTTTTGCTCTGAGCGCCTGCTCAGATAACACTGCCCCTACTCAGGCAGACACTACGCCTACAGCTGTTGAGAAAACCGAAGTGACCAGTTCTAATCCTTTTTACCAGCCAAGCAGCCTGCAATATCAGGCGCCTGATTTTAACGCGATCAAAGACGAACACTTTATGCCGGCGTTTACCGAAGGCATGAAACTGCACATGACTGAAATCGAAGCCATTGCTAATAATCCTGAGCCGGCAACCTTTGAGAACACCCTGGTTGCAATGGAGAAAAGCGGTGAGATGTTAAACCGGGTATCGCGGGTATTTTACAACCTGACCGGTACCGACAGCAACGAACAGCGCCGCCAGATCCAATCTGAGCTGGCACCGAAAATGGCGGCCCATTCTGACAACATCAGCCTGAACCCGGCGCTGTTTGCCCGGGTTAAAGCCATCTATGATAACCGCAACAATTTAGAGCTGGATCCGGAAAGCATCCGGCTGGCTGAAGTGTATTACGACCGGTTTGTCCGGGCCGGTGCCAAGCTGACTGAAGAGCAGAAAACCGCTATCCGGGCGCTGAACGAAGAGCATTCTAACCTGACTACTAAGTTCGCCCAGAACCTGTTGGCAGAAACCAAGAACATTGCTGTTATAGTCGACACTAAAGAAGAGCTGGCCGGTTTAACCGATGCTCAGATCACCGCGGCGGCCAATGCGGCGAAAGCCGCCGGGCATGATGGCAAATATCTGCTGAGTATTACCAATACCACCCGCCAGCCGGTATTAAGCCAGCTGCATAACCGGGAGCTGCGCAAGCGGGTATGGGAAGCATCAGCCTTCCGTGCTCAGAGTGGTGAGTATGACAATACCCCGTTGGTAGCCCGGTTAGCCCAATTACGGGCAGAGCGCGCTAAATTACTGGGCTACCCTAACTGGGCCAGTTATGGCCTGGAAGCACAAATGGCCAAAACCCCGGAAGCGGTCTATAGCATGCTGGGCAGTATGGTGCCGGCCGTGGTGGAGAAC
>NZ_JAWVZF010000254.1:0-2546 GCF_033722355.1 Arsukibacterium sp.
AGTGAGTTGCGTCAGGATGTGGGTGGCCACGGGATGACGCGCTTTTATGCCAACCCTGCTGAACGGCAGGACTTTATAAATCAGCTGCATAAATTTGGTCAGCAACAGGCAGAGATCCGTGGTTTAAGAGCTGATCGCAGCCCGTTCTGGGCGTTGTTATCTGCGCGGCTGGTGCCTGCCACAGCAACACAGCCTGCTTTTATTCACGGGTCTGTTATTGATATCAGCAAACAAAAGCTCGCCTACGAGCAGCTGAGTTATCAGGCCAACCATGATGCGATTACCGGCCTGTATAATCGTCATTATCTGCGTCAACAGCTTAACCGCAGTCTGTATCAGAGTTCAAAACGAAACAGCAGTCTGTTAATTATTGATGTCGCCCAGTTTGATGACATTAATAGCCAGTGTGGTCAGAGCGCCGGTGATAACCTGCTGAAACAACTTGGCCAGCAGCTGGCACAGAATTTAGCCCCTGCCGATATTCTGGCCCGGCTGGAAAAAGATCAATTTGCGCTGCTGTCACCCGGTAAAAATGCCAACGAGGCGCTGGTGGTGGCCTACCGGCTGATCGATGAGGTTAAACAGTTCAGCTTTCACTGGCAGCAGCAGCAACTGAGCATCAGCATTAATATTGGCATCCGGGTCGTTGACAGCAGCCGCCAGGATGGGGACAGCTTCTTAATGCAGGCAGTAGCGGCCGCAGCCAGTGCCCGGGATAAGGGCCACAACCGGATCCACCTGTATACCGAGCCGATGGTGACCAGCTAAATAAGCTGCTGATATATTTGCAGCCCCCTCTTGCTGAGCTGATCCGGCTCAGCGTAGAATGGCGTCGCGACAATCCGTCGTTTCTTTATTAAGCAAACCCTTTATGTATTTCGTTCGGAGTCTGTATGCAACGGCTGCGTGAATTATCGCGTCGTGTTGAGGCTGTGTATGGCGAAATAGCGGAAACATTCAGCACCTACCAGCAACGCCAGGGCCTGCAGTGCCGTACTGGCTGCGGTGAATGCTGTCTGGCACCGACTATTGAGGCAACAGTACTGGAAATGTTGCCGCTGGCATTGCACCTGTTTGATCAGGGTAAAGCTGAACAAACACTGGATCAACTCGGCCAGTTAACGGAGCCTCAGGGCTGTCTGTTCTATCAGAAGTTGTCATTTGATGGTAAGCAGGGCCAATGCAGTGTTTACCAGCAACGTCCCAGTATTTGCCGGATGTTTGGCGCGGCAGGTTATCGTGATAAAACCGGCCAGACCTCGCTGTCGGTTTGTAAAACGATTAAAGCGGATAATCCGGCGAAATATCAGCAGGGGCTGATTATGCTGCAAAGCTCGCCACCGCCAATGATGATGCAAAGCAAAGAGCAGGTTAATGAGCTGGATTACCAGCTGGGTAACAAACATTACCCCATTAACACTGCGCTTGAGCTGGCGTTGCAGCAGGTGTTATTTAAAGCCAGTTACAGCTACGATCAACAAGACCTGCAAATCGCCTGATCCTGTTATCCTGCTGGCAGGCCGGCTAAAAACCGGCCAATACCACTTTGCCGATCGTTTTGCCGCTTTCCAGTAATGCATGAGCCTGGCGCAGATTAGCCGCGTTAATTGTTCCCAGCGTTTGTTGCAGCGTTGTTTTGATTTGCCCCTGTTCTATCTGGCGGCTTAAGTCAGTCAGCAACTGATGCTGCATCTGCATATCGGCCGTAGCAAACAACGAGCGGGTAAACATAAACTCCCAGTGCAGTGAGATGCTTTTCTGCTTCAGCGGCATAATATCAAGCCCGGTTGCCGGGTCATCAATCAGTGCCAGCTTACCCTGAGGTGCCAGTATTTTAATCAGCTCCGGATAATGCTGCTCGGTATGGGTTAAACTGGCGACATGGCTGACGGCGTCAATACCCAGCTCTGTCAGCTGTGGCTGCAACGGCTTACTGTGATCCACCACATAGTGGGCGCCCAGCTCTGTGACCCAGGCCTGAGTTTCTGGCCTTGATGCCGTGGCTACAATACAGACACTGGTTAACTTGCGGGCCAGCTGCACCAGGATAGAACCCACGCCGCCCGCTGCGCCGGTGATAAGTAATATCGGTCTTGGATATTTTAAGCTGGGCTGATCTAACTCCAGCCGGTCAAATAGCAGCTCCCAGGCTGTAATGGCCGTCAGCGGCAGCGCTGCCGCTTGCGCGTAACTTAAATTGGCGGGCATCAGCGCCACCAGCCGCTCGTCCACCAGCTGATATTCTGCATTAGACCCGCTGCGGTTCAGCGCACCGGCGTAATACACTTTATCACCCGGCTGAAACAGGGTGACCTCGTTACCACAGCTAATCACTTCACCGGCAGCGTCCCAGCCCAGCACCTTGTATTCCCCGTCGGCTGCGGCCACCCGCTTGCGTATTTTGGTATCGACCGGATTGACTGAAATTGCCGCTACCTTTACCAGTAAATCGCGCCCCGAGGCCTCTGGCATCGCTAATTCAATATCCTGGAGCGCCTGCGGTTCGCTAATCGCCAAACATTGTTGATACCCGACGGCTTTCATGC
>NZ_JAWVZF010000255.1:0-2533 GCF_033722355.1 Arsukibacterium sp.
CAGCGTTGTTTGCGGCGCAGCAGCCTGCATCAGCTATATTGAAACAAGTGGCCGGTAAAGCAATGCGCCAGCAACTTTGCCAGACACCGGTATTGTGGCGTATCGGTGAGCTTGACCCTGCCTTTGCGTTAACCGCTGAGCAAGCTGAGCAGGCTGGCCATCAGGCAGCAACTGCCTGGAACAATGCAGCAGGTACAGCGCTCTTTCGCTATGACAGCGTAAACGGGTTTCCGATTAATTTTCATTATGACCAGCGTCAGCAACAGATGTTGCAACAGGCCATGCTACAACGAAATATAGCGCGCTACGATAGCAATATTGAGCTCCGGGCGGCTGAGTTAGCACAGCAAAGTAAGCAGTTGCAGCAGCGCCAGCGTGAGTTTGCTGAGCAAAACCAGCAGTTTGCTGCTGACATCGCCACATTTAACCAGCAGGCAGCTAGTGCCTCCCAGGCTGATCTGGCTGCACTTGAGCAACAACAGCGACGGTTACAACACCGCGAGCAGCAACTGCAACAGCAGGCCGCAGAATTAAACGAGCAGCAGGAACGGTTGCAGCGCCAGCAATTTTATCTGAATGATACCGTGGCCGATCGCAATGCGTTACTGACAGAGCAGCCAGCACCGGGCGTTGCTGAAGTGGGTTTAATGGAAATTAACAATAATAAGCGGCGCATGACCATTTTTGCTTACAGTACACCGGCGACATTACAGATGACCATAGCACATGAATTCGGCCATGCGCTGGGGCTTGGCCACATCGACAATATTAATGCGCTGATGCATCCAGCCCTGAACCCGCTGCAAACAGGGCCCACCGCTGACGATATTGCCGCGTTAAAGCAACAATGCGGGTTTTAGCTGCAGGCGCTTGACAGCACAGGCTGATGCCGTAATGCTGAAGCGGTTTTCGTTATCATGCAGAGGATATATGCCACGTCAGCAAGCCGCCACGTCAGCAAGCCGCCACGTCAGTTATCTGGCATGTGGTTATTATCATATTGGCAGGTGAGCTGATTTTTGCTTTGCCATTTCATCTGGCGCGTTTTTTTCGTCCCACTTTTTTACAGGCCTTTGAGCTGAGTAATGCGCAGCTGGGTGATATTTTTGCCGTGTACGGTGTGGTGGCTATGCTCTGTTATTTTCCCGGCGGGATTATTGCCGATAAGGTGGCACCGAATCGCTTAATGAGTCTGTCATTGCTGGCCACCGCGCTCGGTGGCGTCTATATGTGGACAGGGCCTGGTGTAGCCGGGTTGGCATTGCTGTTTGGCTACTGGGGGTGCACGACCATTTTACTGTTCTGGGCAGCGATGATAAAAGCAACACGAATATCTGCGCCTGCTGCCCGGCAGGGCCTGGCATTTGGTGTGCTTGATGGCGGCCGGGGGCTGGTTGCCAGTGTGTTTGCCAGTGGCGCGGTGCTGCTGTTGGGGCGCTATGCAATAATGGCGGACGGTAACTTCACCAATCCAGATCAGGCACTGGGGTCCATACGCGTTCTGATCGTTTATTACAGTGTGCTGACTGCAATAACGGCCGCGCTGGCCTGGTTTTTTATCAGTAGTATCAGAGCGCAGCCTGAGGCAGGGCAGCCAGCAGCCACTTCCGCTGTGCTTGGTGAAACCCTGACAAATCCGCTGCTTTGGTTGCAGGCCGGGGTGGTGATCTGTGCTTATTGCGGTTATAAATCGCTGGATAATTATGGCTTGTTTGTGGTGCAAACCTTTAACTGGTCACAGCTGGAGGCTGCTCAGTTTACCACAGCGGCCAGCTATCTGCGGCCTGTCGTGGCGGTGGCTGCCGGGTTACTGGCAGACCGCATCCGGGCCAGCCGTCTGACGCTGGGGTTATTTAGCATGCTGGCACTAAGCTTTGCCAGTATAGCGGCGCTGACTGAGCTTAATCCCTCAGTTTTGCTGCTAACCATAATGTTAGCGCTAACCTTTGTCGGGGTATTTGCCCTGCGGGCAGTGTATTTCGCGTTAATTGATGAAAGCCGGCTGCGCCTTGGTGCTACCGGGACTGCTGTGGGCGTTATTTCGTTGCTGGGCTTTACCCCGGATGTGTTTTTCGCCCCGCTCACCGGCCGGATGTTAGACAATCCGGAAAGCGGTTTTGCCGGCTATTTCTTATTTATGGCACTGGTTATGCTGCTTGGCACTTTCAGTGCGTGGTTGTTAGTGAACAAAATGAGTCGCAGCCAGGTGGCCGCAGCGGCATAGCATGCTCACGAGCCGGAGCAGCAAGGCTAAGACTTAAACCGGTTATTTAATATGTAAGGGCAGGACAGCTATGCGAGTTATTTTATCAGTGTTATTGCTGCTTATGTCGTTTAATAGCATGGCCAAAGATTGCGTTGTGCTGTTACACGGGCTGGCCCGCACGGCCAGCGCTATGGAGACGATGCAGCAGGCACTGGATGGGGCAGGGTACCATACGGTCAATGTCGATTATCCTTCGCGTAAGCATGCCATTGAAGTGCTGGCTCCGATGGTTATTCCGTCAGCGCTTTCGCAGTGCCGGGAAAAGCA
>NZ_JAWVZF010000256.1:0-2522 GCF_033722355.1 Arsukibacterium sp.
AGAACACTGATAATGGCTGGCTGATTGGCGCAGTATTCTCTGCTGCAGCAGCCATTTTATTTGGTCACGCGGCCTGGGCTAACTATCAGGGGATCCGGCAGGAGTTTACCCGCTCCTCAGCGTTAGCGGTAAGCAGCCCTTATGCTTTGGTAACACTGTTCTTTTTTGCCCGGTTCTGCTTTATTGCTCAGGGTTATCAGACTGCACACAACTACATCTCCATTAAGCATCCCGACTCGTTGCCGCAGTTATGGTTTGTGGTTGTGCTTACTGTGGTGATTAACTTAAGCCTGGTGGGCAACGCTTTTGCCAGACTGGTGACAAAAATACGCGCACTGGCTGACCGTGACAGCCTTACCGGGCTGTGGACCCGGCGTATTATGCAGCAACAACTGCTAAACCATGCCCGGAGCAGTGAGCGTCACCAGTCGGTATTTAGCATTCTGCTGATTGATTTAGATTACTTCAAAAAAATTAATGACAACTACGGCCACCAGGTAGGCGATGTTGCCTTACTTCATGCCAGCGCATGCTTTAAGCTGGTATTAAGAGCCGATGACTGGCTGGCACGATATGGTGGTGAAGAGTTTTTAGTCTTGTTGCCGCAAACCACTGCAGCCGAGGCAGCTGCCATTGCAGAGCGGATCCGCCTGCAACTGGCCAATGAACCCTTTCCTGCCGTTGCCGGCTTACAGCTGACAGCCAGTATTGGTGTAGCAACTTATCATCCGGGAGATAATACCGGGCAACTGATTGAGTCAGTAGACCGGGCGCTGTATCAGGCTAAGGCCCAGGGGCGCAATCAGGTGTGCGTAGCGCAAAGGTTTCAGCAAGAGAGCAACGCTAGTTAACCAGAATACTATCAGCCCAGCGCACCGCCTGCTGATATACCTCAGCCAGCTCAGCAATACCACTGATTTGCTGCTCCAGAGTGACAGTAGTTTCCCAGTCGCCTCGCTCAAAGGCCATGCTAAGCTGTAACATCTGCCCTAATAAGCCACTTTGGCTCAGTAAAGCCTGTTTAATTTCTGTCTGTAATGGTAATTGCTGCAGCATGACCGGCTGTGGCTGTTCAATAATTTCATGCACATTAGAGAACAGGCCTGTCAAAAAGGCACTGGGCGGGTTATTCGACAGATGTTTCTGTCCGGCCAGCAAATCACAGAAGCGGGCGCGGATTAAGGCAACCGTCAGCCGGTCGTCCTGCTCACCATCCGCTAAATTTGCCAGCGCCAGCAGGGCAATAAACTTTTTCAGCTCCGGCTCACCCATCGACACCATTGCCAGTTTTAACGAGCTGATCGGCTGACGGGCAGCAAACTGACTGTTGTTAACAAAGCGCAGTAACTTATAGGAAAGACCAACATCACGCTGACAAATATCGGCCAGCAGGTTAAAATCCAGCTCGGGTTTTGAAGCTTCAGCAATTAATGCCAGCAAATTTACTTTATTTGAACTGAGCTGCTTTTGTTTCATCATTTCCGGCCGGGCAAACAAATAGCCCTGAAACAGATCAAACCCCATCATTTTCAGTTTTTCGAACTGATCGGCGGTTTCCACCTTTTCGGCCAGCAGCACCAGCGGATAGTCGGCAATGCGCCGTAAATAGCGGCTGATTTGCAGCAGATTAAACTGCAGCACATCAATTTTCACATAAGTGATATAGGGTAAAAACTCATCCCATTTCGGGTCAAAGTCGTGATCATCCAGCGCCAGCTTATAGCCCTGACTGTGCAAATTCTGGCATACCTCTAATAATTGCGGGGTGGCGGGAACGGTTTCCAGAATTTCAATAACAGTACTGGCCGGATTAATCGAGGTAGGAAAGCGATGGATCAGGGTATCAGCAGAGAAGTTAATAAAAGCAGGCTTGTTGCCGGTAATACTTTCAACGCCGAGCAGTAAATGGTGCTGTAACAACAGTTTACTGGTCGCTTCATCGGCACAGATATCGGGAAAACTGTTCGCTTCGCCGTCGCGAAACAGCAACTCATAACCATAAACCGTTTTATCTGCAGCAAAGATGGGTTGGCGGGCAATATAACCATACATACAGCGTAACTCCATTACTTCCTGAACTTCAGTATAAGCGGAATTACTGTAATAACAATAACCCGCTCTAACTATTCTGTCTCTGATGCCAGGGCGGGTTGAGCTATGCTATTTGTCAGCTGCGCGCAGAGCGCTGGCCGTCGCGGTGCTCCGCTTTTGGTTTTTTCGGCCGGTAAGGTTTGCTGTTCGGATTACTGGGTGGCAACGGTTGTACCGGTTCAAAACCACTGATCACCTGACGTGGGATTTGTTGTTTGGTTAAGCGCTCAATGCCGGCCAGCTCTTTACTTTCATCGGCGCAGACCAGCGATATCGCCTGGCCAGACTGGCCGGCGCGGCCGGTACGGCCAATCCGGTGCACGTAATCTTCAGCAACATGCGGTAAATCGAAGTTGACCACCTGCGGCAGCATATCGATATCGAGGCCGCGGGCGGCAATATCGGTCGCAACCAGCACCCGGATAGTGCCG
>NZ_JAWVZF010000257.1:0-2453 GCF_033722355.1 Arsukibacterium sp.
CCGGCAACGGCACTGTGGTCTCTGCAGCTAAGGAAACGGTTATGACCGACAATTATGATGCACGCTATCAGCCTGAGCCTTACGTTAAGCTTAGCCATCCACAGTGGAGTAAAGATGCGGTTATCTACCAGATAAATACCCGCCAGTTTACCGCTGAAGGCACCTTTGCGGCCGCTCAGCAGCAACTGCCAAGGCTCAAAGCGCTCGGTGTTGATATTCTGTGGCTGATGCCGGTTCAGCCAATTGGCGAGGTGAATCGCAAAGGCACGCTGGGCAGTCCTTATTCAATAAAAGATTATTACGGCGTGAATCCGGAATTTGGCACTAAACAGGATATAAAAGCCTTTATTGATGCTGCCCATCAACAGGGAATGTACGTGATCCTCGATTGGGTCGCTAACCATACCGCCTGGGATAACCCGCTTACTGACCAGCACCCCGACTGGTATATCCGGGACTGGAAAGGTGATTTCAGACCAACCCCATGGTGGGACTGGAGCGATATTATCGAGCTGGATTACAGCAAGCCGGCACTACGCAAATACATGACAGACGCAATGAAATACTGGGTTCAGGACATTGGCTTTGATGGCTTTCGGGCTGATGTTGCCGGCTTTGTGCCGCTGGATTTCTGGGAGAATGTAAGGGCAGAGCTGATGCAGATAAAGCCGGTGTTTATGCTGGCGGAATTTGAAGGCCGTGACTTTCATGCCGAGGCGTTTGATGCAACGTATGGCTGGAGCTGGCATCAGGCTGTGCATGCGGTGGTCAGTGGCCATGCTGATGTGAATAAGCTCTATGTGTATTATTCATGGAACGAGAAATATTTCCCAGAGCAGGTTATGCGGCTGCTGGGTACCAGCAATCATGATCAGAACGCCTGGGAAGGCACCGAATTTGAAATGTTTGGCAAGGCATTACCTGCTGTGACGGTTTTGTCGTTTGTCAGTGAAGGTATTCCGATGCTGTATAACGGCCAGGAAGCCGGTAATGACAAGCGGCTGGCATTCTTTGAAAAAGACCCTATCGTCTGGCGCGAACATCCGCAGGGTAAACTGTACCGGCAACTTATTCAGCTGAAAAAGACGCAATCGGCGTTGTGGAACTCGACCTGGGGCGCCAGGATGATCCCGGTTCATAACAGTCAGGCTAACCAGATACTGAGCTTTGTCCGCCAGGATGACAACAGTAAGGTATTTGCGGTGTTTAACTTTTCTGATAAACCACAACAGGTAAGCTTTAAGGCGCATTTGCATCATGGTTTTTACCAGGAGTACTTCAGCGGCGAGCGGGCCGCTTTCAGCGCTGACACTAAGCTTACGTTGCCAGCCTGGGGCTATCGGGTGTATCTGGGCCGTTGATAGTGCAATTATTACAATTTTGCCGGGCCGGCGTGAACTCTTTACCCACTCTGGTTTGGCTAAAGTTGCTGAGATAGCCGCCGGGCGGCAGCTGACAGAGCTGGAACAGCTTTTGCTGGCTATACTGTTAGGGCACCAGCGCCGTTCAGACTGCTGGTATTGGCTTTAACACACAACCCTGAGCACTAAAAGGAGAATGACATGGCAATTATCAATTGGGCAACGGCGAGTTATGAAGGGCTGGGCAAAGATGGCAAAGGACATGTTTCAACCCAGTCAGGCGCGCTGAAAAATCAGCCTTATGGCTTTAATACCCGGTTTGAAGATAAAGAAGGTACCAACCCCGAAGAGCAGATTGCAGCAGCCCATGCCTCCTGCTTTACCATGGCATTATCATTCGGTCTGGCAAAACAGGGCTTTAGTAAAGGGTCGCTGAAATCTAAAGCCAGTATTACCCTGATGAAGGATGGCGACGGTTTTACCGTGACAAAATCTGAAATTAAATTAGATGCCAGGGTGCCTGGCATGCACGGTTCTGATTTTGAGAAAGCGGCGGTCGAGGCAAAATTAAACTGTCCGATTTCTAAATTGCTTAACTGCGATGTCACGCTGGATATTACCTCTTTCGACGGTAATTAACCGCTCACAGCACAAAGCGAAACCGGCTGGCTGCTGGCTTGTTAAGGCAGTGGCCGCGCCGGTTTTTTTATATTGTTTATTCTTTTCAGGTTAATTCAGCTTCAGTGTGGCATTTTGCCATAAATTCTGGTGCGCCGGTTCATTAAAAAACTGCTCTGGCTGCCAGCAGCGGGGCAACAACTTTCGCAGGTACCTAGCCTCACCATCCTGGTACAGCGCATTCAGCAGAGCCTTCAGTCGCTGCTCTGGCAGCACCTCCAGCCGTTCACGGGCCGCTTTAAAGTACAGGTTGTAATCAGGTTGCAGACTAATATCAATGCCGGTATTACGATACTGCTGCCGGCGGCTGACCACCCGGCAGTTTGGCTGCTCAGGCTTTGGTGGATATAAGCCGTTAACAATCGCAAATTCGTAGCGCTCCTGTGGCTGCTGATCCGGCCCTAGCGGGGTAAA
>NZ_JAWVZF010000258.1:0-2414 GCF_033722355.1 Arsukibacterium sp.
CCGGTTTCATTAAGCGGATACCCCTATGTATATTTGTCCCCTGTGCCGCGAGCCACTTAAGCTAACTGGTCGCCAGTATCAGTGCTCTAAGCATCATAGTTTTGATCTTGCCAGAGAAGGTTATATTAACCTGTTACCGGTGCAACAGAAGAATTCGAAAGATCCCGGTGATAATAAACAGATGATTGAAGCCCGCCGGGCATTTTTGCAAAGTGGTGCCTATCAGCCATTATCAGACGCTGTTAATACGCTGCTGGTCCAAACGACACCGGCAACCGTGCTCGACCTGGGTTGTGGTGAAGGCTATTACAGCGGCCGGTTGCAGCAGGCGCTGAGCCAGACCACCATACAGGCGGGTATTGATATCTCTAAAGCCGCCATCAAATATGCTGCCCGCCATTATCCGGCTATTCACTTCGCGGTCGCCAGCGCCTATCAGTTGCCGTTTGCTGCCAGAAGCTTTGACAGCGTGCTGAGAATTTACGCACCATCAGATAACGCTGAGCTGCAACGGGTGATACGGCCACAGGGCTATCTTATCAGTGTCAGCCCCGGGCCTGAGCATTTAGTTGAAATGAAACAGGCCGTTTATCCTAACGTCAGGCTGCACAGTGCTGAGATAAAGCAAGAGCCTGGTTTTGTGCATATTACGCGGCAACAACTTAACTACACGCTTGCAATCAGCGAGCCGCAGCAGCTGGATAACCTGTTGCAGATGGTGCCGCTGGCCTGGAAGTTCAGCAATGAGCAGCGGCAGGCGTTTGTCACTGCCACCCAAAGTATCAGTATCGACTTTCTGCTCGATGTTTATCAGCTAGCCTGAACTGCCGGGCCGCTGCTACCAGTGGTCAGTGCTATCAGCACCGGCTCTGATCTGCTGCAGTTGCCTTACAGGTTGCGACTCTGGCATTATCCTGCTGCTCAAGGGCACTGAACATCGAGGCCCAGAAAGTGGTGCTCAGCTTATTTACCACATTCGACTCGGCATTCAGTAGAATAACCAGCCCCAGCTCACGCTCCCGTGAATATGCCAGTTCAGCCCGAAAGCCCTGCACCCAGCCACCATGGTAAATAAGTTGCTCACTGCCAAACTGATACACCCGCCAGCCGAGCGCATAATGGGCGTCTTTAATGTAATTACGCCACTGGGCCCGGCGCAAATCGCGCGGGGTTTTCACCCGTTTTTCAATAATTTTATCCAGCACTTTTTGGGGCATTACCTGCGGGTAATAACCCAGCTGAGCAATCAGCCAGTGGCTTAAGTCTATTACGCTGGCATTCACCCCGGCAGCGGGTGCAAAACGGTAATAACTCTGATTCACATTACGTGAATGCCAGCGGCCACGGGCCCGGATGTGCGGACTGGCCCGGTTTTCATTCAGCAAGTAAGCTTCCAGACCAACAGACGCTGTTGGCAGCTGCAAGGGCTCAAAAATATTTTTTTTCAGTAAACTGGCGTAATCGCTGCTGGTGGTCTGGCTGATGATGGGCTCAATCAGGCTGAATAATACATTCTGATAACCGTAGCATTGGCCCGGGTTACACAAAGGGTCAATTTTCTGAAACTGCGGTAAAATCCGCTCCGGCAAAATATTGGCTTCGATCAGGTTGTCATAGGCATTAGGCATCACACCGCTGCTTTGCGACAACAGATGCTCAATTTTCAGTTGCGGATTATAGCGGGCATTTTTAAAAGAAAACTCCGGAATATACTGCACCACTGACTCGTCCCAGCGAAAATGGCCGCGCTCCTCCAGCAGACTGGCCAGCCCGGCCGCAAAGGTTTTAGACACCGATGCAATCCGGAACACAGTATAAGGGTCAACCGGCTTGTCGCCGTCAATATCCCTGACACCATAGCCTTTAGCACTGATAATTTTGTTCTGATATACCACCGCATAGGCCGCACCGGGAATAGCATGCTCTTTCATCTGCTGATTAAAATAGCGATCAAACTCTGCCAACTCTGTCGCCAAAGGTCCTGCTACTGTCTGCCCTGGCGAAAAGGGTTCAGCAACAGGCTGCTGTGCCTTTACTGCGGCAGGCAACAACATTAATAAATTCATTAGTACTACAGCTGAAAATACCCGAATCAAAATAACCTCAAATTTATCATTGCCGGCAGTTTTACCTTGCTGCTCCGGTACCGGTTAACCCGTTAGCCGAGCCGCTCATTAATATGGCGCTGCAAGGTACCATTAAAGTTAAGCTCCGCCAACCGATGAACGGCCGCCGGCAATTTGGCATAGCAGCGCTATACAGGACACTAACCAGCCCTGTTCAGGCCGGCTTAAATAAACGCCAGTACCAGCAAGCGGATCCAAATCAGCCATAATGCCAGGCAGCCGAGCAAAAACACCCGAAACCGCAGCCTGACGTTATTGCTGCCAATATGAACCACAGTATGCCAGTAA
>NZ_JAWVZF010000259.1:0-2336 GCF_033722355.1 Arsukibacterium sp.
GAAAACAATAAACAGCACAGAATTTGCTCTGCTTGGTGCAGCGCTGGTAGCGATAAGTTACGGCCTTGCCCGCTTTGCCTTTGGCTTATTTGTGCCGCCGATCCGGGCTGAACTGGCGTTAACACCAGAGACAATCGGCATTATCGGCGCTTTGCCACTGTTAAGTTTTGTGCTGGCCACGCTGGTAGCGCCCTTTATCACAGAGCGCCTCGGTGCCCGCACCACCATTATGCTGTCAGGCGGCTTTGCAGTCTGTGGTTTGCTGCTGATTAGCCTGGCCCGCGGTGCCTGGTCACTTGGCTTAGCTGTCATTGCCTGTGGTATCTGTACCGGTCTGATGATGCCCGCGCTTACTGCTGCCATGCAGCAACTGGTTAACCGGGCGGTGCATGGCCGGGTTAGTGCGGTCATGAATGCCGGCACCAGCTTTGGGGTAATGCTTGCGGCGCCGGCTATTGTTTTGCTGACCAGTGCCTGGCGGATGGCCTATTTATGCTTTGCGTTACTGGCAGCGGTTGCTGTGATAATAACCTGGTGGCGGATCCCGGCGATATCGCGGCCACAGGTTAAGGCTGGCAGCCAGTCAGCAAAGCTAAGTAAGCTACCCTGGTGGCCACTTATCAGGCTGTCGCTGTTTGCGCTGGCGATGGGCTTTGTGTCCAGTGCTTACTGGATTTTCGCGCCTGATCTGGTGGTCAGTTTAGGCACGCTGCCAGCGGGCGAGACCGGCTGGTTGTGGTTAGCAGTGGGACTTGCTGGTTTAAGTGGGGCTGCGGTGGCCGATCTTGCTGATCGCATTCACTCCGGGGTAACCCATGCGCTGATGTTTACCCTGCTGGCGGTTAGCCTGGCGTTGCTTGTTGCGGGTTCTGGTCAGCTGCTGGCGTCTATAGTTTCAGCCTTAATCTTCGGTCTGGCCTATATGAGCCTGACCGGACTGTATCTGATGACTGCCGTCCGCCTGCTGCCAGGGCGGTTGTCGATGGGGCCGGTATTACCATTTATGGCCTGTGCGCTGGGCCAGGCAGCGGGTTCGCCGGTAATAGGCAGCCTGGTAACCAGTGCCGGTTATAAAACCGCCTTTATCAGTTATACCGTGCTGGCGCTGCTGGTAACGGGCTTATCATCGTTTTATCCGCAAGATACCAAGGGGTAACGGTATGCTAAGTTGCTGCTGCCTGGCACAGGGGCTGGCAGCTGATTTGCCAGCCAGCCCGTTGCCGGGTTTACCGCTTAAAAGTTGTAACGTGCTCCTACGCTTAACTGTGTGGTATTTTCGTCCAGTACTTTGCCGTATGATAAATCAGACGTTAATGCAAAATTTTCGCTGAAATGATACTGGGCGCCTACTCCCAGGCCATACTGGCTTTTGTTATCAAGGTCAGCGTTCAGATACTCATAGTAGGCCGTGCCAGACAATTCCAGCTTGCTGTTTATGTTGGAACGTAAAACGGTTTCAATTTTTAATGACTCACTTGAATCGCTTTCGCTGTAACTTTCAGTAAATGTCGGCTGGCCATTAGAAAATACCTGGACGCGGCCGTCTGCGCTCAGCCGGTAGCTGCCCAGATAGCCGGCAAAGCTAAGATTCGTTACATCGCTTATTGGCATAATATAGCCTCCGCCAAGATAATAGCGGTCTAACGTTAACTCTAAAGAAACAATCAGCTGTTCACTGTTAAAGTTCTCGGCATAAGACTCACTGTCACTGAAGCGTTGCCACTTTGCACCAATAAACCAGTTATTATTAAACTGCCAGGCCGCTTTTGCTCCAAAACCGGTGTCTGACAAACTTTCTTCGCCTGACTGTGAAATATGCTCAACCGAGCCCTGCAGGTAACGATAACTTGGTGCTGTGTCAGCCTGCACGGCAACACTGCTCAATAACGCCGCAACCAGAGCAACTTTTTTAATCAACATAAAACATCCTATTTTATTTAAACTGACTTTATGGGGTGGGAAAACGGGTGTCTTTATATCTGAAACAAGGGGGGGCGGTAAAGGGCGCCATGTGTAATTAATGTAAAGAAAAGTGTCAAAGTAATAATGCTGTTACAAATAAAAACAGCAGCCCGTAAGCTGCTGTTTTATCGGGCAAGTTAGACGTCTTGTGGCTAAGTTTGCTGCCGCTGTTGTTTCATGGCGAGAATCAGCTCGCGCAGCTCGCTCTGCTGCAGGGCCTGTTCAAACTCAATCGGCAATTTACGCCGCCAGTTTGGGTATTCTGTGCTGGTGCCGGGGATATTAACCGGGGTGGCAACCAGCAGTAAATCTTCCAGCTGATATGCCATTAAACGCGCAGGCGTGGCGGCAAGATACAAATGGCTGTTCTGCAC
>NZ_JAWVZF010000260.1:0-2330 GCF_033722355.1 Arsukibacterium sp.
CTGCTAACCGGATATAAAAACCGGTATCAGACGATAACCATAGCGCAAATGCCTGGTTATTGCCGTTAATCCGCTTAAAGCGCACCAGTTCTGTGCTACACTTGCGCGCTTATTTCTGCTGTTAATCAAAAAATTAATGGATCAACTGAACGCTATTGAAAAACGGGCCGCACTGACGCTGGCGCTGGTGTTCTCAACCCGGATGCTGGGCCTGTTTATGTTGCTGCCGGTGTTTGCGCTGTATGGCGCAGAACTGGCGGGCTACTCACCGCTGTGGATAGGTCTGGCGATTGGCGCCTATGGTCTTACCCAGGCCATTTTGCAAATACCCTTTGGCTGGCTGTCTGACCGGATTGGCCGGCATAAAGTGATGCTGCTGGGCCTGGTGTTATTTGTGCTTGGCTCCGTAGTCGCAGCGCTGGCTGATTCGGTTTATCTGGTTACCCTGGGCCGGATTTTACAGGGCGCCGGCGCCATCGCCGGGGCGGTACTGGCATTGGCGGCAGATTTAACCCGGGATGAGCAGCGGCCGAAAGTGATGGCGATTATCGGCGCCAGTATCGGTTTATCGTTTGCGTTGGCGATGATTCTCGGACCCTTACTGGCAAAATGGGCCGGGTTAAGCGGCGTATTCTGGTTCACAGCCATCCTGGCCTGTTGTGCCATGCTGATTGTCGCCCTGCTGGTGCCCAAAAGTGTTAGTAAAGCCCCGGCCGCTGAAACCCTGGCCGTGCCGGCGACCTTGTTAAACATGTTAAAACACCGCCAGCTATTGCAGCTCGATATTGGCGTGTTACTGCTACATTTAATGCTGACCGCGATATTTGTCGCCCTGCCGCTGCTGTTAAGCCAGTATCAGCTTACAGCAGATCAGCATTGGCAGGTGTATTTGCCGGTGCTGCTGCTGTCCTTTGTGCTGATGATACCGATGATGATTGTTGCCATGCGCCGGCAACAGGAAAAGCCTTACTTTTTAGTCGCAATCAGCCTGCTGATTCTGGCGATGTTACTGGCTTTTACCGCGATGAATCTATGGTGGTTAATTGCCGCCCTGTTGTTATTTTTTACCGGCTTTAATTTTTTAGAAGCCAGCTTACCGGCAATGGTGTCAAGGGTGGCACCTGCCGGGCAGCGGGGCAGCGCTATGGGTATTTACTCCAGCAGCCAGTTTTTCGGCGCTTTTGCCGGTGGCGTCATCGGCGGCCTGGTGGCGCAGTATTTTAGTTACCCAATGGTGTTTGCTGTGACGGCCGCTATTGGTTTAATATGGCTGCTTATTGCCAGGACGATGCAGGTGCCTGCCCGGGCTCAACGGCTGTCGCTGGCAGTTCAGGTTAAAACAGAGCACGAGGCCAGCGCACTGGCCGGCCGTTTAGCTACACTTAGTGGCGTGCAGGAAGTGACTATTTTACTGGCCGAACAACGCTGTTATTTAAAAGTCAGTTCGCAGCAATTTGACCTGGCACAGGCCCGGTCATTGGTTGGCACAAGTCAGCCTTAATTTTCAGGAGAGATCGCATGGCGCGTGGAATAAATAAAGTTATCTTAATCGGCAATCTGGGCGCCGACCCGGAGGTGCGTTACATGCCGCAGGGCGGTGCCGTCGCCAATATGACTCTGGCAACCTCTGAAAGCTGGACCGATAAAAATACCAATGAGAAAAAAGAACAGACCGAATGGCACAGGGTGGTGATTTATCAGCGTCTGGCAGAAATTGCCGGTGAATACCTGCGTAAAGGCAGCAAGGTGTATATTGAAGGCAAGCTGAAAACCCGTAAGTGGACCGATAAAGACGGTATCGAGCGTTACACCACCGAAATTGTTGCCAACGAACTGCAAATGCTCGATGGCCGTGGCGATGGCCAGCCACAGGGTAACGCGATGGGCGGCGGCCAGCAGGGCGGTTATCAGCGTCCGGCACAGCAGCCTGCCCAGCAAGGTGGCGGCTACCAGCAGCCACAGCAAGGTGGTGGTTATCAGCAGGCACCGGCACATAATGCGCCCCAGCAGGGGGGCTATCAGAAGCCGGCGCAACAGCCATCGCAGCAACAGCGGCCGCCGATGGAACCGCCAATCGACTTTGATGACGATATCCCGTTTTGACTCACCACTTCTTAGAATGTAAAGACGTTTTAAGAAGAAGTCGAAAAAAGCCTCTTTAATTAGAGGCTTATCTTCAAAAACCGACCTGTTTACCTTTTGGGTAAATATGGTTGGTGAATGGGGATTCCAACCACTTTAAAATGTAAAGACAAATGTAAAGTTGTCGAATACAGTCTACATTCGTCTATCCTCTAAACGAAAAGGTTTGTTTTTTATCACAATAAAAC
>NZ_JAWVZF010000261.1:0-2215 GCF_033722355.1 Arsukibacterium sp.
AAATCGCCGGACATATTCAAGCCCTGGGTAAAACCGGTAATGGCAGGAAAAAACAGGGCAAAGGCCAGCCAGAACTGCTCTGCACCGGCGTTAACCGTCCAGTTTTCAGCCAGGGTCTGCTGACTGAATGTTAGACCTCCGCCAATAAAAAACGACAGCAGGCCACAGCCTACCAGAGTCATGGTGACAAACTGTAATTTGGTGGTCCAGTCAGCACCGAGCCAGGCAAATAAAAACAGCACCAGAGTAATAACCGACGCCAGCACACGGGCGCTCAGCCAGTCGGGTAACACAACCAGGTTGGCCAAAACTTCAACCAGCCCCATTACATAGAATGCAACGGAGATGGAAATCGACAAAAATAAAGTCAGGCCAAGCGCACCACCAAAGGCCGGTCCCAGTGTGCGCGAGATAACATAGTAGAAACCGCCTTCCTTAACTCTTATATCGGTCGCAATCACAGCCAGCGATAAGCCGGTCAGCATACATAAAATAAAGGCGGCACCAATGATCAGTAGCGTACTGGCCAGCCCGACCTCACCGACTACATAGCCGGTGCGTAAGAACATGATAATACCGACTATCGTCAGAATGCTGGGGGTGAATACGCCGGCAAAGGTGCCGAATAAATGGCGGCGGGGACTAATATCTCGGGTTCCGTGCGTTTGACTCATGCTGTGGCAGGCCTATTTGCAAAATGGTTAAATACCTCAAGCATAGACCATGCTCAACAGCATGAAAAACCTTTAGGATCAATAATATTTCAAACCATCCGCCTTACCTCTGAATGCGTAGTACGCCAGCGCGGTATAACCAGCAATCACCGGCACCACTAACACAGCGCCAAAAAAGATGATAAGCAATGACTCCCGTGAGCTGGCAGCCTGATATAAGGTAAGCTGGTTAGGCACCACAAACGGATAAAAACTGAGTGCCAGGCCAACAAAGCTGCAGATAAAAATAATATTGCAGATCAAGAACGGCAGCCAGGCGCCGGCATCATCAGGCAGTGGCAGACGTTTCAGTACCAGATAACCAATCACAAACATGGCAAAGCACAGTAAGGGTATAGCGGCGAACAGGTAGGCCAGCGGTGGTTCAGTCCATACCTGCAATGCATTGGCGTTTACCAGCGGATTAATAGTGCTGACCGCCAGAATACCGGCCAGCGTAAGCACACCGGCGGTTTTGCACTTGCTAATCGCCGCTGATTGCAGCTCGCCACTGGTTTTGCCAATCAGCCAGGCATTGCCAATCATCGCGTAAGCAGCCGTGACGCAAAGCCCGCTGAAACAGGCGAAAATAATGCTGCCGCTGCTGTATTCAAGACCCATCACATATATTCCGAGCATAAAACCCTGACTGAAAGTCGCCAGAACTGAGCCTGCTTTAAAGGTGTAATCCCAGCGGGTTTTCTGGCTGGCTTTGACTTTAGCCCGAAAATCAAACGCCACTCCCCGTAGTATTAAACCGAGTAATAATAAGGCTGCAGGCAGATACAAGGCATGCAAAATGGCACTGTGAGCAGCCGGGAATGCAACCAGCAGCAGGCCCACCGCCAGCACCAGCCAGGTTTCATTGGCATCCCAGAACGGGCCGATAGAGGCAATAGCAGTATCGCGCCACGGTTCATTATTCATTGGCAGCGTAATGCCGACCCCTAAATCATAGCCGTCTAAAATTGCATATAACAGAATCGACAGCGCAGTAAGACCACCGAAAATCAGGGCTAAATTTTCTGCTGTAAGCCAGTTCATACTGCTGCTCCTGTTCGTGCTTTGGCCGACCGGCTGTGTTTATCAGCCAGGCCCGGCAGGGTTAAATCATATTCTTCTACCTCAACTGCCCGGTTAGCCAGCCAGAACAGGGTTTTGATATAAGCAAGCAGTAACACCGCATACAGCACCAGATACATGGCCAGGGTCATGGCAACATGATCGCCGGCCACGGTGGTGACTGCATCGCGGGTTTTCAGAACGCCATAGACCAGATAAGGCTGACGGCCGATTTCAGTGACATACCATCCGGCCAGCGTTGCAACCCAGCCGGAGAAGGTCATGCCAATCAGGATTTTCAGTTGCAGTGGGCTGAAGGTTTTTTTACGCAACAAGCGGTAGCTGCCCCACCAGGCTGTCAGCAGCATTAACATGCCAATACCGACCATGACCCGGAAACTGTAAAATACCGGTGCCACCGGCGGATGCTCACCGGCAAA
>NZ_JAWVZF010000262.1:0-2210 GCF_033722355.1 Arsukibacterium sp.
CCTTAAGTCTGACAGGCCTTAAAGGTGGTCATTCCGGCGTCAATATTCATTTAGGCCGGGGCAATGCAAACAAGTTACTGGCCCGTTTTTTAGTGGCGGAAGCCCGTGAGCTGAAGTTGCAACTGAGTGATTTGACCGGGGGCTCGCTGCGTAATGCTATTCCTCGTGAAGCCACGGTCAAACTGTGTCTGCCGGCAGATAAACTTGATTTATTGCAGCAGAAAATCAGCACCTTTGAGCAGTTAGTACAAACCGAGCTGGCGGCTGTCGAGCCAGCTGTTAAATTCAGCCTGAATGAAAGCAGCCTGCCGCAGCAGGTGATGACGAATGCCAGCCAGCAAGCCCTGTTAAACCTGCTGCATGCCTGCCCGAATGGCGTGATACGCATGAGCGACGATATTGCCGGTGTGACCGAAACCTCGCTGAATATGGGCGTTATCAGCACCAGTGCTGATAAGGTCAGCGTGTTATGTTTGATCCGCTCATTAATTGACTCTGGACGTGAGCATGTCGAAACCATGTTAACGTCCCTGGCTGAACTGGCCGGGGCGGCTGTCAGCTTCAGTGGTGCTTATCCCGGCTGGAAGCCGGATCCGGATTCCGCCGTGATGAAAATAGTGAATGATACCTATCAGGATATTTACCAGAAGCAACCGGTTATTATGGTGATTCATGCCGGCCTGGAATGCGGCCTGTTTAAAAAGCCGTACCCGCAGATGGATATGGTGTCCATCGGGCCGACGATCCGCTATCCGCACGGCCCGGATGAAATGGTCAATATTGAAACAGTTGGCCAGTACTGGCAGTTACTGTTAGCGGTGCTGGAACGCATTCCGGCGAAAACCTGACAAGCTGGTTACTTTCCTCAGATGCTGCCGGCCGAATGCTTAACGGCACTGACCGGTAGTATTGCTATAACAGATATTGGCAACTAAGCTTAGTTAAGCGATTGTTAGTTGTTATAAATTTCCTAATATAGTGAATTTAAATGGACAAACAGCTTGAGCAACTGGCTCAGTTTGTAGCGACCGCCGACAATGTTGAGGGCTTAACCCGGCCGCTGTTAGCTCTGCTACAGAAAATAACGGGCCTTGAGTCTACCTACCTCACTGCGATTGATGAAACCGCCGGTGTGCAGCATATCCTGATCGCCCATAATGCCGGCGCCTTGGATCTGCCGGAAGACCTGACGGTACCGTGGAAAGATACGTTGTGCAAAAGAGCGCTGGAAACTCAGCAGTTCCTGACTGAAGATGTGCCAGCCTGCTGGGGTGACTCAGAGGCTGCCAGGCAGCTGGGTTTAAAAAGCTATATCAGTGTGCCGGTACGTAATCACGATGGCAGTGTATTCGGCACCTTATGTGGTGCCAGTTCGCAGAGTGTTGCGCTTGGCAAGATGTCACATTTGCCTGAATTATTACAGTTATGCGCTGATTTAATCAGTCATCAGCTAAGCCGGGAAAATTATGCCAGACTTGCCGATGCGCGAGCAGTAAAAGCAGAGTCGGAGCTTAACCGGGTCAGTCTTTTTGCCAGAATTACTGAGTTGTGTATGGCAGGACAATCGCTGAGTCTGACCATCAGTCAGACCGCAGACTATATGCTGCAAAGTGGCCTTTGCAGTCAGGCCATCGCCTTTGAAATGAACGACGACGAGCTGGTCGCGGTGAATGCTCAGCATCAACCCTGGCAGAGCGTCGTGCAAAGGCTGCGCTCAGAATTAAGTGTTGAAACCCGCCGCCGCTCTATCATTGAGCTTGAGATACCGGCTGGGGTGCAGCATCAGTTCAGCGAATTTTTGCTGGCGGGTCACAGCACGTTATTAATTAAGATCTTTGCCGAATACCGGCCCGCCGCACTGATTTTTGTCCAGATATCGCCTGCTATTGCGATACAGACTGAAAGTAAAGCATTATTTTCGGCGATAAGTAACTCATTATCATTACTGGCCAGCCGGCTGGCGGATCATCAGGCTCTGACAGCGCTTAATCAGCAATTAGAATATCAGGCACAACACGACGCGTTGACCACCCTGCCAAACCGGCGCTATTTATTTGATGAATTGGATAGGCAGCTGGCGCGCGCCAGTCGCCAGCAGCTCAGTTTTTTTATTTTATTTATCGATTTAGACGGTTTTAAAACCATCAATGATAGTTATGGTCATGAAACCGGTGATGAGTTTCTACGCGAATTTGCCAACCGGCTGCGTC
>NZ_JAWVZF010000263.1:0-2165 GCF_033722355.1 Arsukibacterium sp.
ACCACCGGTAATATGACACAGCGCATGAACAGGCATTTGCTTAATTAATGCCAGCAGATTTTTAACATAGATCCGGGTGGGCTCCAGTAAATGGTCTGCCAGACTTTTGCCTTCAAGCAGCGTATCTGCCGACTGACCACTCACTTCCAGCACTTTACGGATTAAAGAGAAGCCATTAGAGTGGGGGCCAGACGATGCCAGAGCAATAAGCTGATCACCTGCTTTTACTTTGCTGCCATCGATAATGTCTGCCTTCTCAACGACACCGACACAAAAGCCGGCAATATCATAATCGTCGCCATGATACATGCCCGGCATTTCCGCCGTTTCACCACCGACCAGAGCACAACCCGATTGCACGCAGCCTTCTGCGATACCTGCAACTACCTCTGAGGCGGTGTCCACGTCCAGTTTGCCGGTGGCATAGTAATCGAGGAAAAACAGCGGTTCTGCACCTTGTACTACTAAATCGTTAACGCACATGGCAACTAAATCGATACCTACACCATCGTGACGTTTTAAATCCATTGCCAGCCTTAACTTGGTGCCGACACCATCCGTGCCTGATACCAGCACTGGCTCTTTATAGCCGGCCGGAATCTGACATAAAGCGCCAAACCCCCCTAAGCCTCCCATGACTTCCGGACGGGTGGTGCGCTTTACTGCGCCTTTTATCCGTTCTACCAGGGCGTTGCCGGCATCTATATCAACTCCGGCGTCTTTGTAGCTTAAAGATGTGTTGTGCTCGCTCACGGCTTTCCTCGATTGCTTAGTTGGTTGGCAGAATCGGCGCGTATTTTACCTGCTTAATGGCGCCGACAAAAGCTTTACTGCATGACATTTGCAGCGGCTTGTTTAACGTAGTCGGCGACACTGATCGCGTCGTTCTGAATAATCTTATGATAACATACTGATGCAAATGGGAATTCTTTGTCAGATAATTGCACTGAAATATAGGGCGCGGCGTTATCTGCGGTATTGTTGTGCCAGTTGCCACCATAATTGCTGATAAAGACTTCACCGATATAAGCGCCCAGTATATTGCTCAGGGTAAAAAGCAATTCGGCAGAGTGGCTTTGTTGCAACTGATGTTGATGTAAAGTAGCCAGCACCGTATCAACGTCCTGTAGACTGGCCAGCGTGAAATCAAGCTGCAGCTGGTGCTGTTTTGCAACATAACTGACCGCATCCCTTGCCGCTTCCTGCATCAGTTTATTTATTTCATTCGTTTGCATAGCTATCCCTATTTATGGTGTTCTGCCAGAATCAACTGACGTAATTGTTTGCTGCCCGGCCCCAGTGTCTCTTCCTGCGGGGTTAACAGTGACATGGGTACCAGCCGTTCTGAACTGTTATTCAGCTGCAGCTGAACCAGTTCTCCCTTTGCCAGCGCCTCGGCTGCAGTAAAATCGGGCAACCAGCAAAAACCCAGGCCCAGCTGCAAGATTTCGATGGCTTCACTGAAATTATCTACTGTCCAGCGCTGTTCAGCTTTTAACCAGCCCATATTTTCCAGCGGTTTTTGGGCCGTATCCCGGATAACAATCTGTAAATGCTGACTAAGCTGGCTCTGCTCTAATGCTGGCAGACCGGCCAGCTCATGATTTGCACCGACCAGCGGAATAAAACGGCTGACAAATAAAGGCTCCCCAAGATAGCCTTTAGGGACCACACCGGCAATGACCAGATCGGCTTTTTTCTGGATGATGACCTCGCTGGTGCCGGTTAAGACGGTATCAATAATCTGCACCCGGCTGCCGCGGCTTTGGGGATAAAACTTTTGTAACGCCCGGTACAGGTACTGCCTAGGATAGGCAAGTTCAACGGCAATCCGGATCTCCGGTTCCCAACCTTGTTCGATATTATCAGCAAGCAGCTCCAGATCTTCAATTTGCTGGGTCAGTACCCTCGAGCGGCGCAACATGACTTCACCGGCATCGGTCAGTTGTGCTTTGCGGCCAATGACTTCCAGTAATTCAACGCCTAACTGCGACTGCAGTTTGGCAACAGCATGATTAAGCGAGGACTGACTTTTGTTCAGTAACTCAGCGGCTTGCGCATAGCCACCGGCATCGACCACAGCCTGCAATATTCGCCATTGTTCCAGGGTAGAGCGGGGACGATAGGGCATAGCGGGCCGGATCCTTTATCAAATTATGTCGTGG
>NZ_JAWVZF010000264.1:0-2098 GCF_033722355.1 Arsukibacterium sp.
ACTGACGTTAATACCCGGCTTTCAGACAACGCTGTCTGTTCCTTTTTCATTTGGCTGGCCGCACCACGTACCGAGAAACTGCGCATCGCCTTTTCAAATTCTTCCGCTGTAATGTCGTTTATCAGCATCAGGCTGCGGATATCATCTTCGCTGGTAAAAGGCACCCGGCTGCGATGGATCTGATTGAATATGGCAGACGCAATCTGGTCACCCTTACCCATGTTTTTACCTACCAGATAGGCCCGGGCCAGCATATTCTGAATTTCCGGAGAAGCGGCCCGGATAAAATCAACATGTACTTTTTTAAACTCTGTGCCTTCAGGTAGTTTTTTTGCCAGGCTTTGCGCCACCGGTTCGAAACCGTAACAACCACCACAATAAAAAGAAAAATACTCTTTAACTTCAGGCTTGGCTGAGGCTTGCCCGGCGATAACCTGATAGTGTTTACCCTCAACAAACTTTGCGTTCGCACTGGCCGCCAAAGGCACTAACAGCGCAACAAAACACAGTGATAACAGCTTTTTCATTTTATCTTACTTCCTCAATCAGGCCGAAACGGCCTCTAGCTTAGCAAATTGTCAGTAGCCTGGCACCAGTGATAACGGAGGTTGTTGCAATAATGCCAGTTGCTCTTTTAACACCAGACATTGCTGCTCCCAATATTTATCGGTAGCAAACCAGGGAAAGCTTTGTACAAAGGCCTGATCCTGCCAGCGCCGTGCCAGCCAGGCCATATAATGCACAATACGCATTGCTCTGAGTGGCTCAATCAGTTTTAGTTCCGCAGGATCAAAATCGCAATACTGTTCATACTCGTCCAGCATCAGCTCCAGCGTTAACCGCTGCTCCTGCTGATCGCCGGAAAGCATCATCCAGATATCCTGAATCGCCGGCCCGGTGCGGCAATCGTCCAGGTCGACGAAAAAAGGGCCATTTTCAACGTAAAATAAATTGCCGGCGTGACAATCACCATGCAGCCGGATCTGCCGTTGTGGCCGGTATTGCCGGCTGGCTTCCGCTATCACCTGTTGTAACACAGTATCAAACGCCGGTCGCATATAGTCAGGAATAAGCTCGAGCTTTGCCAAAACCTGCTGGCTTTGTAACAAATGACTGTCAACACTTAAGGTAGGACGGTGGCTAAACGTTTTTTTTGCGCCGACCTGATGCATCCGGCCCAAAAACCGCCCCAGCATTGCCAGCTGCTCATCGTTATCCACCTCCAGCGTGCGGCCGCCTCTGCTTGGGAACACGGCAAAATAATAACCCTGATGCTGTAGCAGGCTGTCGCCGTTAAAGCGCAGCGGCGCCACCATCGGAATATCAGCATCAGCCAGTTCAAACGCAAAATCATGTTCTTCCTGAATTTGCTGTGAGCTCCAGCGCTCCGGCCGGTAAAACTTCACCACATACTTTTGTGCCTGCAAACTTCGGTTTGGATAAGCAGTAAACTGGTACACCCGGTTCTCGTAACTGTTCAGCGCCAGCAAACCGCTGCTGACATCCAGCTCAAGCTGAAACAACGCATCTAAAATCAGCTCGGGCCGCAGCGTTGCGAAATCAAACCGGCTGATTATGTCCTGCTTAACGGCCGGCAAAGAATTTATTTCCCTGGGTAACTTGATAACCATCATCAGACTGCTCGGTTACACTGAACTCAATATCCAGTACCGGTTTAGTTGCATTGTAAGGGTCGAGCGCCAGACTAACCGGAACATTAACACTTTCTCCACCGGCAATGGTCACCTGCGTTGGCCCAAGCCAGGTCAGGTTGTTTACGCCGGAAACGGCTAACTGATAAGTTTTTGGTTGCTGTGATTTATTAATGATGCTGAGGGTGTAGGTATTTTCAACCAGACCTTCCGGCGTTTCCCGGTAAAGGGCACCACGATCGCGGATAATATCCAGCTCTAACGGTTTTCTAAGATACAAATTCGTGGCAAAAGCACCACACACAACCAGCAAGACAACAAAATAACCGACCAGTTTAGGCCGCAGTATTCTGGTGGGTTTGCCTTTCAGACTGTGTTCGGTGGTATAACTTATCAGGCCAGGCGGATAGCCCATTTTTGCCATCGTGTCATCACAGGCGTCGATA
>NZ_JAWVZF010000265.1:0-2081 GCF_033722355.1 Arsukibacterium sp.
CGACGATGGTAGTGTGGCATTCGCCATGCGAGAGTAGTACACCGCCAGGCTCCCAATTCAAGCAAAAGGCCTACCCTAACCGGTAGGCCTTTTTGCGTTGAAGCGCCTCGGGGCAGGCCATCCTGCCGGCGCACGACACTCCCACGCCGGCCACAGCGCTTCGCTGGTGGCATTGCGAAACACAGGGAAGTGTTTCGCCCTTCGGGCCGTTGCTTCGCAACGTCCTAAAACGCTCCTGGCGTTTTAGTCGCCATGCTGGCTTTGGACTTCGCAATACAATCGAGTATTAAATCGCCATGCTACGAAGAAGCTTCCCCCTTTGTAAAGAAAGAGGGATTGAGGGGGATTTGGAAATTGAGAGGTTTTACTTTCGCTGCAGGTTGCCCTGATTATCGAAATGCCATTCTGGTTTACCTAAAAGGTTAAGATAGACTTTGGCTTCCGCTGCGTCGAAAACCTTAAGAAACTGATTATGTTGATCCAGTAACAGCAGCGAGCTTTTTGGGCTTGCTGCAAACTGTTGGTCGGTCAGATAACGTTGCATGCCCATATATCGGGCAGGTATGTTGCGCCAGCCCTGATCTACCCGGTAAATATAACGGCCTTTGTATTCCGGGTGTAGAAAATTACTTTGCTCCAGCGTGCTCAGTGTGTTGCGGTCGATAATGCTCACCATTGCCACCGCCTTACTTCGCTCTAACAGCTCAGTCGCATTTTTTACTTTTAGATTGTGCTGCTGTTTCCGCTGGCTTTCCGTTGTCTGACTATTAACTTTAACCGGCGTGGCAATTTCAAGGGCAAACAACTCAAGCTCATACCTGTCTAAAACTTTCTGGTAACCAGCGTGATCTGTGCAATCCGCTAACGCAATATCTTTTGGTGTCCGCTGCAGAAGTTTAGGATTTACAGCAACGCTACTGACAAATTGAGCTGGTTCAAGCTGTAATTGTTGCTGCAGTAAGCTATGAAACCGTTTATTGTCAGGCTTTTTAACCATATATTGCCCTGGATCCAGCTGCAAACAGTGCTGGTAGAACTGTTCCAGTGCGACGCTGTAAGCATGGCTGTTTACCGCATACTGCAAGGTCCGCAGTTCGGTCTTGCTGTAGCCCGCTGTGCTGGTTAAAGCAAGGCTTAAAACAATAGGTGCGATCATCGTCATAGAGTTGATTAGACCATCAGTTAGATTAATTTAAAAACGCCGCACAGTAGCATTTTTCCCGCGCTGAAAACAGCATTTCTGATTTTGTTCAAAACTTGTGCTGGCTGATCTGCTGTTGCATCAGTTCAATACAGGCCGCTTTGCCTGCCAGTTGAAACCGCTGACTGATAGTCTGCCAGCTTTGCTTTTGCCATAACCGTGCTGCCAGTACGCTGGCAGACGATGGCTCCAACAACGGATAGTGCAGATTGAACCAGTTCAGCAGCTGACAGGCGATTAACTGATAGGGACGTTTTCCTGCAGCGAATAGCTGTAGTTGTTCAATATCAAGATCGGTTAGCGGGTTGACTGGTGGCAGGATTAATTTGCTAATCACCTGAAAACTTAAATTTTCCGGATACTCCTGCAGACAATGGTATAACTCTGAGGCAGCCTGTCGTTGCAACTGCGTTACCAAGGCGTCATTAATATTATTAAGTGGCTTAACCATTAATACTGATGGTTCACTACTGGTGTTATCGGCAAAGTGGCTTAGCCGCACCGGATAAAAGCCGGCTGCTTGCCAGAATGTCAGAAGTGATGGATTGACACCAAAGCTCGTACCCACGGCAGCTACGTTTTTTTGACGCAGGGCGCGGCCAATTTCATGCAATAACTGACTGCCTAACCCGAGGCGTTGCATAGCAGGGACTACCGCGATTCGCATGATCCGTACCAGCGGTTGATGGGCAAATTCAGGGCAGGCCAGATGAAATGCCAGACTTTGAGCCAGTAAATGCCCCTGCACCCGTCGACTGCCTTGATAAATCTGCTGACACAATGCGGGCTGTAACTCACCTTCGTCACTGAGTAATGCGCAGGCCAACAGTTGATCATCCTGATAAAGTGCAGCGATACTCAAGCTCGGGTTATCAAGCAG
>NZ_JAWVZF010000266.1:0-2071 GCF_033722355.1 Arsukibacterium sp.
GACTTTATTTTTGTCGATTTCCATCTCCGTTGCATTCTATGTAATGGGGCTGGTTGAAGTTTTGGCCAACCTGGTTGTGCTACCCGACTGGCTGAGCGCCCGTGTGCTGGCGTCGGTTATTACTCTGGTGCTGTTTTTATTTGCCTGGCTCGGTGCTGACTGGACCACCAAATTGCAGTTTGTCACTATGACCCTGGTGGGTTGTGGCCTGCTGTCGTTTTTTATTGGCGGAGGTCTAACATTCAGTCAGCAGACTCTGGCTGAAAACTGGACGGTTAACGCCGGTGCAGAGCAGTTCTGGCTGGCCTTTGCCCTGTTTTTTCCTGCCATTACCGGTTTTACCCAGGGCTTGAATATGTCCGGCGATTTAAAAGCCCCGCATCGCGCTATTCCCATCGGCACCTTTGCGGCTATTGGTATATCAGCTTTGCTTTACCTGCTGGTCGCGCTGGTTTTAGCAGGCACCGCCAGTAGTACTCAACTTAGTGGCAACTATTACATTATGGCTGATGTCGCGCTCTGGCCGGTGCTGGTAGCAGGCGCTGTCATTGCCGCAACACTGTCCTCCGGCATGGCTTCCATGCTGGGTGCCCCCCGGGTACTGCAGGCGATGGGTGGCGACAAACTTATTCCGTTTCTTACTCCCTTTGCCAAGGGCGAAGGGCATGACAATAACCCCCGACGCGCTGTGCTTGCTTCAACTGGTATTGCCCTGCTGTGTGTCATCATCGGCGAGCTGAACCTGCTGGCACCGGTTATCAGTATGTTTTTTCTGGCCGCTTATGGCCTGCTTAATTACGCGACCTTTTTCGCGCTGCAATCAGAGAGCCCGTTTTTCCGGCCCCGTTTTAAATGGTCGCATAAAACCGTCAGCCTGCTTGGCGGCATAGGCTGTGTCGCGGCCATGCTAGCCATTAATTTTATTGCGGCCGTTATTGCTGTCGCGGTATTGTTCGCTCTGCATCAGTATCTGGCCCGCAGTCATCAGGATCGTAAGTTTACCGACCAGCAACGCGGCGTATTATTTAAACGGGTGCGCGACTTGCTGTTTCAGTTAAACGACGTTCATCCCCATGCGGCAGACTGGCGCCCGCATATCCTGGTTTTTTCCCGACACACAAAATATCAGGCGCAGTTACTGAAGTTCTCAGCCATCCTAGAAGGTCAGAGCGGCATGACAACCCTGACCCGGATTATTGATCCTGATAATAGTGCTGAGCCGCTCAGAGATGAAGTGATTGAGCAATATGTTAAGGCAATTGATAGCGCTGAGGTCAAAGCCTTTACCCTGGTAACCCAGGCCGCTGATTTTCAAAGCGGTTTGCGTCACATTCTGCACGCGTATGGCATTGGTCCGATCCGTCCCAATACTGCCGTAATTCACTGGACACTTAGCAAAGCAGATGCAGATAGTGAGAACCGGCCTGAAGATTATGCCGCAAATTTCCGCGAGACAATCAAAGCTGGCATGAATCTGGTGGCTCTGGCCTGTGATAAAAAACAGCTGTTTGAACTGAAGCCGCTTTCCAGAGACAGACAAATTGATATCTGGTGGCGGGGCGGTCCAACTGCCCGGCTGATGCTGATGTTTGCTTACCTTTGCAGCCGCTCCACCGGCTGGCAGAATACTAAGCTACGTGTGCTTACTGAAGCGGAAAAATATTCTACCGAGCAAGTGCAGCAAAGTTTCAGCTCCTATCTGGAAAACGTAAGGATTGAGGCAGAGATAGAAGCGCTGGATAAGGTCGATCTTGACATTATCGAACGCTACTCAGCTAAGTCAGATCTGGTGTTTTTTCCGATTGAAGTCAGAGAAAATGACGTCGTCGACAGTTTTGCTATAGGGCTGCAACAGCTGACTGAAACCATGAATAATCTGGTGCTGGTACAGGCCTGTCAGGCAATGCAATTGGACCCTGATCCGGATAAAGCCCATGGCGCCAAACCTGATTAATGCCAATGTTGTCTGAACAGGCGCACACCTACTTTACCGGACAAATGCACGACTAAAACCGTGGCAAAACACTGTTTTTCCCGAAAAAGCCGAATAGGGCCGCAGATAGCCGGCATA
>NZ_JAWVZF010000267.1:0-2011 GCF_033722355.1 Arsukibacterium sp.
TCAATATCGAAAACCGCCCGCACGGGCAAATCCAGCCGCAGCCTGCTACCCCAGACATTATCACTGATAGTCCAGCGCAGGCGTGGGCCCGCTTCAACCAGCGTACCCAGCTCTGGCATCTGGTCGCGCTCTGGAACATCACTTTCTGTTGAGCCCAGCGCAGCAGCAAAACCGATATCCAGCTCCAGCGTGTCACTTTTATAGGCGCGCAGGCCAACATTATCGCGATCAGCACGAAAAAACTCTCCGCGGTAAATCAGGTAAGGCAGCACGAAACTCCGCTGCACTTGCTTATCCGACCCCGGATAAGCCAACTGTTCAATACCAAGGCCGACGACACCGGCCTCCCATAGCGGTAGCTCGGTAGCCGGCTCCGCGCTTACCCTGGCAGTACAGAAAGCTGCTGTTGTTGCAGTACCAAGCAGTAATATCGAGCTAATCCACTTATTAAGCATAAGTTTCCTGTTCAGTAACCGTCTGATGAAGATAAGGTTCGAGCAACTGGCGGACATTAACCCGGGCGCCAATCCTCGCTGCCAGTAAATATAAACCGGCAATTTTACGATGTAAAAACAGTGCATCGGCTGGCGGGCTGTGCCAGTAGTTTTGTTGCATACTTAAAGCGGTACCGGCCTGGCGCAAACGCAGTGCCAAATCACTATGGCCGAAATCAAAAGCGCCGCTCTGGTGCAGCGGCTCACAGGCCAGTTCAACCAGATTTAATACTGCTGTTTTTTGTGGGGCTAAAATATTCTGGCTGAAAAAGCCGATTTTGGTCAGGGCCTGCTCCATGCCGACGAGATCATTATCACAAGCGCTCGCAAATAAAGCGCGATAGCCATTACTTATTTGCTCTGAATAATCACGACAGGCACCAAAATCAAGCAGTACCAACTGCTGGCTTTGCCGGTTATAAAGATAGTTGGCAAAATTCGGATCAGTTTGTACCAGTTTAAATTCAAATAATTCGCGGAAAAACAAACTGAACATCAGCCCCAGCACCCTATCCCGCTCTGCTTGCGGTGCCGCTT
Source organism: Arsukibacterium sp. (assembly GCF_033722355.1). Lineage (GTDB taxonomy): Bacteria > Pseudomonadota > Gammaproteobacteria > Enterobacterales > Alteromonadaceae > Alishewanella. The sequence goes on from NZ_JAWVZF010000267.1 coordinate 1,032, forward strand.
GCAGAGTCTCAATTGGCTCTCCTGCTACATAGGACATAATCAGAATATTGGCACTGCTAAGTGCCGGATATACCTCTGGCACGACAAAAGCATCATCTGATGCCAGATACTGCCGGTAACGCTGAAGATAAGCCGCTTCTTGCAGGTAATCAGCTTCATTTTTCAACTGTTTTTTTGCCTCAGTCAGTAAACTCTGATACTCAATTTCAGCAGGGAGCAGCCCAGATAGCTTCAGTAAAGACGCTACATTATCAACATCGCTGTCGATACTGGTTTTAACCCCAGGGTACTGAATTTTAACTGCCAGTTTATCGCCGTTATCATGATACGCCTGATGGACCTGACCAATAGAAGCGGCAGCCATCGGTTTAAAGCTGAAATCAGCAAAGTGTTGCTGCCAATCCTCGCCTAGCTCCTGGCGCAGCACCTGCGATAACTGCTTAGCCGGCATTGGATTGGCGTTGGCGCGCAATCTGGCCAGCAGCTCAGTCAGTTCTGCCGGTAATAACTCACCGCTGTCCATCGATAACAGCTGGCCCAATTTCATCGCTGCACCGCGCATATGAGCCAGTTGATCGGTTACGCGTTTAATATTGGCCGGGGTCAGCAGCATGCTTTTGCTGCTGGGCCTGTTGCCCTGAACCATTTGTCTGGCACCTTCCGCCAGCATGCCACCGGCGACCCGTCCGGCCAGTGTTGCCAGGCCGGTAAAACGACTGAACCGGTTTGTTGGTACCTGAGATGAATTATCAGCCATAACTACCCTTAACTGTTAACCTGTTATGCTGAATTTACGCTGCAAAACCCTGACAGGCTCAGTTGAGGGACAATAATTCCGTCATTCAGTGTCAGACGCCAGCCAGTTGCTGTGCGCCCAGCGCCTGTTTTTTAATTTCCTGCTGCAGTTTAAAACAAACGGGTAAAAAAGATCAGGGCGTAAGCTGATAATGCTGCAAAAGCGCCAGCTGTTCCCGCTGGCA
>NZ_JAWVZF010000268.1:0-1943 GCF_033722355.1 Arsukibacterium sp.
CCAGACTACCTGGCGCAATACCGCGCACTAACACAGCATCCGGCAAACGAACATTAAACCCCGGAATATAGAGTCGTTGCGGTAAGCTTAAATCGATCCGGCAAAACGCCAGATCGCTGTAAACCGTCTCAATGCCCAGCCTTGCAAAAGCTGCCGTTAGCTGCGCACTATGCCAGCCATGCGTATCATTAAAAATGGCGACGCGGGGTTTTTGCATACGCCTTTACAGGCCGAAAGACTGGGTCAGTAATTCGGCATTCAGCTCTCCGGCAGTAAAGCTGTTACCAGTTTGGGTATTGGTAACGATAACTTTGGCCGGGCTGAATAACATCGGGTCAATTTTGAAAAAGTCATATTCATAAGCTTTGAAAATGTCGCCAAACGGTCGGCCATAATCCGCGGACGTATTGCTGGGCATTTTTTCAGCCAGTTCACGGGCTTCCTCATCGCTGGCATCAACAAATAAATGCACGCTGCCACCATATAGGATCGCGTCATTGGTACGCCCCATACCTGTCATAAAGTCACCACCGGGCGGTGCGACCGGTGTGCTGCCGTAACCATCAACGATTTTCTCTAATGGAAAATGCACGGTATGCGCTTTGTGTAAGGCAACTTCCAGAACGCGAATGGCAATTTGCATCACACCGGCAAGGCTGGTGGTTGGCGTCAGGATCAAGGTCAGATTTTCGGGTTTAATGCCACAGTTATCAGCGATCTTATCGGCAATCGCCACGGGCGGTAATTTATCAACTTCCAGAACAATGACCGTCGAATCGGCGTTATCCTGATAAGCAAATTCTTTGAATATTTCCTCGCGTGCTGCCAGTGCGCGACCGGGACCGGATCCCAAAGCGAAGAATTTCACGTCTTCAGCTTTATGCGACAAGCTCCAGCCGGCATATTGACTACCCAGGCAGCTCAGTACCGGGGTTTTGGCATGCACATTTACTGACCATGGCCAGTTAGCAAAGCCACTTTGGCTGCCCATGGTCACGGTACCCAGACCACCCATGCAGATTTCGCCAATGCGCCGGCCAGCTTCCAGACCACCCCGCACATTGATACCGGCATCAACCACCCGCGTACCATTACTGAGTGTGCTGATTTCCAGTTGCAACGCCTGTGCATCTTTTACTAAAGCATCCAATAAAGGCTGAGTAGCGGCGTTGACGCTGGTCCAGTTGGCAGAGAGCGTAGTCATCGACAAAATCCTGTGATTAATTCAAAACGGCATTATACGTGATGCATGTTTGCCGCGCAGTTCAGTCCTGATTACGATATGGTGCCAATACATTATCTATCGCCTGTAAGCGGGCTTTTTTCAGTGCTTCGGCGATGTCCAATCCCTGTAAACCGGCCTTGACAAAACCATCAGTTTTAACGGCAGATGCGGCAGCAAAACAAGCCTGAAAAACAGTTTTCTCAGGCATCTCGGCTGTTTCATAACCGGGCCGACCTCGAAAGTCTGCTTCGCCTGCAAGCAAATACTGGCGAAACCGCTCTGGCCGCCGAAAACTGTCGAGTTTTTCAAACACAGCCAACACGGTCTCAGCAGATAATGTAAATAAACGATGGACTTCGGTATGCAGTTCAGCGACCTTAATGGCCAGGGTTTGCATATCACGTGGTACTTTCAGACGCTGACAAAGTTGTTGGGTAAGCTTGATGCTGCGCGTTTCATGATCCTGGTGGCTGGGCAGAATATCGGCAGGGGGTTCACCTTTGCCAAGGTCATGACACAGTGCGGCAAATCTTACTGCCACCTCGTCACTGAGTTTTGCAGCCTCGTCCAAAACCAACATGACATGCACGCCGGTATCGACTTCCGGATGCCATTTGGAGTGTTGTGGCACACCAAACAGACGATCTATTTCCGGAAACAGGATCGGCAGTGCACCCACTTCACGTAAAGTATAAAAAAAGCGTGACGGGGTAGCTTC
>NZ_JAWVZF010000269.1:0-1924 GCF_033722355.1 Arsukibacterium sp.
AGAAGCAATATTTGCCGCAGAGCTGGCCCGTGAAGCCTTGCAAACGTCCTGGCTTAAACTGGAGATCCATCCGGATCCGCGCTATCTGATGCCCGACCCAGTCGAAACAATGCTGGCAGCAGAGCAACTGGTTAAAATGGGCTTTGTGGTACTGCCCTATTGCAGTGCCGATCCGGTATTGTGTAAACGACTGGAACAAGCAGGTTGTGCTGCCGTGATGCCACTTGGTGCCGCTATAGGCTCGAATCAGGGCTTACAAACCCGGGCTATGCTTGAAATTATTATTGAGCAGGCTCAGGTTCCGGTCATCATTGATGCTGGCTTGGGTGCACCGTCTCATGCGGCTGCAGCAATGGAGCTGGGCGCCGCGGCAGTTTTGGTCAATACTGCCATTGCCAGTAGCGCAGATCCGGTGGCAATGGCTGGCGCCTTTGCGGATGCGGTAAAGGCCGGGCGCGCTGCCTATCTTGCTGGATTGGCATCAGCTCAGCCGCAGGCGGTGGCTTCCAGTCCGTTCACCGACTTTCTGACAGCGCTGTGAGGATCTGGCAGTGAGTTTCAGCGAGCAATGGCAACCGCAACACTGGCAGAGCATGCAACTGCAAAGCCGCAGTTTTTCAGCCAGTCAGGTACAGACAGCGTTAAGTAAAAACCAGCTGAGCATATATGATCTGCAAGCGCTGCTGTCGCCGGCAGCACTGCCACTACTGGCTCAGATAGCAACTAAGGCGCAGCGGCTTACCCGTCAGCGTTTTGGCCATAGCGTGCAATTTTTTGCCCCGCTGTATTTATCAAATCTGTGTGCCAATGAATGCAGCTACTGCGGATTTTCGATGAGCCAGCAAGTTAGACGTCGAATTTTAAATTTAGCGGAAATAGAACAGGAATGTCTGGCAATAAAAGCACTTGGTATCGATCAGGTCCTGCTGGTAACCGGTGAGCACGAACGAAAAGTAGGTATTGATTACTTTTGCCAGGTGCTGCCTGTGATCAGGCGCCACTTCAGCAGTATTCAACTTGAAGTACAACCGCTGACAACCACTGAATACCAACAACTGAAAAGCCTGGGTGTCGATGCTGTGATGCTATATCAGGAAACCTATAATGCGACGGCGTATCAGCAGTTTCATTTAAAAGGCAAAAAATCTGATATCCGCTGGCGGCTGGATGCACCTGACAGAGTGGGCAATGCCGGCATCGATAAAATCGGCCTGGGCATTTTACTGGGCCTGACCGACTGGCGTACCGATGCAATAGTTCTGGCGCAACATCTTAAGTATCTGCAAAAGCGTTACTGGCAATGTCGCTTTAGTTTATCAGTACCCAGGATCCGCCCCTGCAGTGGCGGTTCTGACAAGGTAACAGCCATTGACGATAAAGCGCTAATCCAGTTAATTTGTGCCTTTCGGCTGTTTGCCCCTGAGCTTGAAATCAGTTTATCCACCCGTGAGTCTGCTACATTCCGCCAGCAGGTAATACCGCTGGCCATAACCAGTATTAGCGCCGGCTCTAAAACCCAGCCAGGTGGCTACAGTGTCGATCCGGATAATTTAGAGCAATTCAGCATTGACGATACCCGCTCACCAAAACAAGTAGCAACAGCACTTACGCACCAAGGCTTACAACCTGTATGGAAAGATTGGGATAGTTTTTTGGGAAGATAAAGCATGGCGACAAATTGGTCAGGAACGAATTTGGACTGCCGCAGGCAGGTCGCGAAGCGATGCTGACCAGGGAGGGGTCAGCACAATGCCACACCCCAGAGGGGCTGTGGCTGGCGTGTGAGTGTCGTGCGCCGGCAGGATGGCCTGCCCCGAGGCGCTTCAACGCAAAAAGGCCTACCGGTTAGGGTAGGCCTTTTGCTTGAATTGGGAGCCTGGCGGTGTACTACTCTCGCATGGCGAATGCCACACTACCATCGTCG
>NZ_JAWVZF010000270.1:0-1900 GCF_033722355.1 Arsukibacterium sp.
CGCAGTGGCCCAGGCTATTCCTAATATTGCCGATGATGATACCGTACTGGTGTTGTATGGTGATGTGCCCCTTACCCGGCTGGAAACATTGCAGCAACTGTTAGCGGCAAAGCCTGCTAATGGCCTGGCGATTTTAACGGTCAATTTAGTTAACCCGACCGGTTATGGCCGGATTATCCGGCAAAATGGCAAGGTAACCGGCATTATTGAACAGAAAGATGCCAGTTTGGAACAGCTTAAAATTAACGAAGTAAACAGTGGCATTATGGCGCTGCCGGGTAAACAGCTGAAAAGCTGGCTGAGTAAATTGTCTAATAGCAATGCCCAGGGCGAATATTACTTAACCGATGTTATTGCTATGGCGCACAGTGAAGGTGTTGAGATTGCCACAGCCCAGCCACTTGATCCGATGGAAGTGGAAGGTGCCAATAACCGGCTGCAGCTGGCAGCGTTGGAGCGGGCCTATCAGCAGCGCAAAGCACAACAGCTGATGCTATCTGGTGCGAATCTGCGTGACCCTGCCCGCCTGGACATTCGTGGTACGGTTGAGGTAGGCAATGACGTGATGATCGACATTAACGTTATTTTTGAAGGTAAAGTGGTGCTGGGTAAGGGCGTGACGGTTGGCGCCAACTGTATTTTAAAAGACTGCACCATAGGTGATAACACCGAAATTAAGCCCAATTCGATGATTGAAAACGCTACCGTTGGCAGCGACTGCTCCGTTGGCCCTTATGCCCGCCTACGGCCGGACAGCGTGATGCTGGACGACAGCCATGTTGGCAACTTTGTGGAAATGAAGAAAACCACCCTGGGCAAAGGATCGAAGGCTAATCATTTAACTTATCTTGGTGATGCAGTGATAGGTAGCAAGGTTAACGTTGGTGCCGGTACTATTACCTGTAACTACGACGGTGCCAATAAGTTTGTTACTACCATTAAAGATGGTGCCTTTATCGGCTCTAACAGTTCGCTGGTCGCGCCGGTAACGGTAGGGGTTAACGCTACAGTGGGTGCGGGCAGTGTGCTCACCCGTGACGCTGGTGACGACGAGTTAGTGGTCGCCCGCGCCAAACAACGGCATATCGAAGGCTGGCAACGGCCGGTGAAGATTAAAAAGTAACGCCTGAACTTAGTAATAAAACAGCCCGCAAATGCGGGCTGTTTTATTTGTATAGCTGCATGGATGATTAGGCTATCATGCTGCGGGTTGGAATCCCGGATCGGGCGCCACAGAGTGTCTGAGCCCTGCCGCAAGCAAAGGGCGAGTTGCTGTGGCGAGCCGGAACGGGAGTTGCAACCTGTCAGCCTTTCTCAAAACTATTCAGCCTTATCTACCAGTACTGCAATAGCACCATCCCCGGTGACATTACAGGCGGTACCGAAGCTGTCCTGGGCCATATACAGCGCTATCATCATTGCGACTGCCGCTTCGCCAAAGCCCAGCATTGAGCCCAGCAGGCCGACCGCCGACATCACCGCACCACCCGGTACGCCGGGGGCGGCCAGCATGACGACACCTAAGGTTAAAATAAACGGCAGCATGGTCAGTAGCGACGGGATTTCCAGGCCATTTTGCATCACCATTACGGCAACGGCGCAGCTGACAATAGTAATCGTTGAACCGGCCAGGTGCGTGGTGGCGCACAATGGCACGGTAAAATCGGCAATATTGGGTTTAACGCCGTTGGCTTTAGTGGCCTGCAGTGATACCGGAATGGTTGCTGCGCTTGACATGGTACCCAGTGCAGTAAAGTATGCCGGCAGCATATTTTTTATCAGCAGTAATGGCGATTTACCGGCTTTAACCCCGGCAATGCTGTACAGCACAATAATCCACAGCCAGTGCAGCAATATCGCAAGGATTAACACCACGCCAAAAGTTTGCAGCGTCGCAAAC
>NZ_JAWVZF010000271.1:0-1783 GCF_033722355.1 Arsukibacterium sp.
GACTGACTTTTGTTCAGTAACTCAGCGGCTTGCGCATAGCCACCGGCATCGACCACAGCCTGCAATATTCGCCATTGTTCCAGGGTAGAGCGGGGACGATAGGGCATAGCGGGCCGGATCCTTTATCAAATTATGTCGTGGTAATAATCACAGCACGCAGTGGCGCCGGATACCCTTCAATGGTTTTACTATGGTCAGTCGGATCAAGAAAATCAATTAAACTTTCATTTTCCATCCATGGTGTTGCCCGTTGTTCTGACAGATTTGTTGTATTTAAATCAACCACTTTAGGGTTTTTAAAACCTAGCCGGCGCAACCAGTGACATAACGCCTGCGTACTGGGTATAAACCAGACGTTGCGCATTTTAGCGTAGCGCTCACCGGGTACCAGCACTGTGTGCTCATCGCCTTGGACAACCAGTGTTTCCAGCACCAGCTCTCCGCCTGGGCGCAACTGGTGTTTTAACTGCTGCAAAAAATCAATCGGCGAGCGGCGGTGATACAATACACCCATCGAAAACACGGTATCGAATGCTGCCAGCGGCGGCATATCATCAATGCCAACCGGGATCAGGTTAACATCGGGGTCGGGGTTAAAATGTTTAATGGCCTGAAACTGGCTGTAAAACAGTTGCGATGGGTCAATACCCACCACAAACCGGGCGCCGGCGCCACGCATCCGCCACAAGTGGTAACCACTGCCACAGCCAACATCCAGCACAGTACGGCCGGTTAACGGGCTGATATGCGGTAATACCCGGTTCCATTTAAAGTCTGAACGCCACTCAGTATCGATCTCAATGCCATGAATATTAAACGGTCCCTTGCGCCAGGGCTTAAGTTGCTGCAGTAAATAACGGATCTGCTCAGCCTGGCCGTCACTGATGTCAGTGGCGGTACCAAACTCGACAGCCTTGCTCAACTCAACCAGACTGACTGTCGTCACCGGCAGGTTGCTGATAACTTTTTGCCACTTTTTAAAGTCGCCATGCAATGCATGTTGCTGCCAGTCAGCCAGCTGGGCCGGCAGCGTCTGCAGCCATTGGTGCAGTTTGCTTGTGGCCAACTTTGCATAAAAGGGGGTGAAATCAAGCATGAAATATCCCTGTATTAACTGCCAGACTTATTTGATTGCAAGCATAGAGCAAAAGTTAAAGCACTGAAACCAAAGGCTTTGTTCAGAAAACCCTGCCTGTTGTAACCGCTGCTGATGCTGCGCCAGGGTGTCGGGTTTCATTACATTTTCAAGGGCGGAACGTTTCTGGCTGATTTCCAGCTCGCTATAGCCATTGGCCCGTTTAAAGTCCAGATGTAAATCAACCAGCAACTGATTGGTTATCGTGCTGTGGGCAATAATTTTTTCCGATAATATCAGCACGCCGCCAGGCTTTAACCCCTGGTATACTTTGCTTATCAGGGCATCCCGGTGTTCGGGTGCAAGAAATTGTAATGTAAAGTTAATCACGACAACGGCCGCATCTTTAATGGCCACATCCCGGATATCCGCCAACTCCAGGCTTACCGGAACATCAGACCGAAACGCCTGCAAGTGCCGCTCGCAGCGTTCCAGCATCGCTTTACTGTTGTCAACCGCGATAAGGCGGGCACCCGTAACACTGATATTACGGCGCATTGCCAGGCTGGCAGTGCCCAGTGAGCAACCTAAATCATAATAGTTACTGTTGGCTTGCTGATAACGTCCGGTAAGCTTACCAATCGTCTGAATAATGGTCTGGTAGCCGGGTATAGAGCGCTGAATCATATCCGGGAAAACTTCAGCGAC
>NZ_JAWVZF010000272.1:0-1745 GCF_033722355.1 Arsukibacterium sp.
AGCGTTTTATTGCCGTTAATGGCCCGCTTGTTTCAGCAAAGTAAGCCAGCCGAACAACAGCTGCAACCCGACTGGCAACAGCTGGCCTGTGCCCTTGCGTGTCGCAGTGCTTTTACGGTGATTACCGGTGGCCCGGGAACTGGCAAAACCACCACAGTGGTGCGTTTGCTGGCATTATTACAATTATTGCAACTGCACCAGCAGGCACCGTTGCTGGAGATCCGGCTGGCTGCGCCTACCGGCAAAGCAGCGGCACGCTTAAAAGACAGTATTAGCGGCGCCATCAGCCGACTTGCGGCACTGAATATTGACGGGTTCAGCCAGATAGAGCAGGCTATTCCGACAAATGTTAGCACTATTCACCGTCTGCTTGGCGTGCGTCCTGGCAGTAAAAGTCTGCGTTACAATCGTCATCAGCCTCTGCCACTGGATATTCTGGTGCTGGATGAAGCGTCGATGGTTGATGTGGAAATGATGGCCGCATTACTGCAAGCATTGCCCCAGTCCGCCAGGATCATTTTACTCGGTGATAAAGATCAGTTGTCGTCAGTAGAGGCTGGCGCATTATTAGCTGAGCTTTGCAAAAAAGCCGTGGCCGGCGATTACCTGCCGGCCACGGCCAGCTGGTTAGCAAAACAAACCGGCCAGCAGATCCCAGCTACACTTATCAGTAACAAAGGCTGCTTACTGTCACAGCATATTGTGATGTTGCGTCATAGTCATCGCTTTGGTCAGGACAGCGGCATTGGCCGGCTGGCAGCAATGGTTAATCAGGGACAATTAGATCCGGCTATCTGGCATGACTATCCCGCTGAGCTGTTATTGTTTCAGACAGCCAGCACCTCCGGTGCAGCCTTTAGCCAGTTGATTGTTGATGGTGCTAATCACCATAGAGGTTATGGTTACCGGCATTATTTGGCCATGCTTAGCAACGCCCCCGCCGAGCCAGAACGGCAGGATGACTGGGCACAAGAGATTCTCCGGGCCCATAGTTGTTTTCAGGTATTGGCGGCAACCCGTAAAGGTGAGCTTGGCGTTGAACAGTTAAATCTGCAAATTCAGCATTGTCTGGCCAAAGCGGGTTTAATTGCGCCAGAACATCAATGGTATGCCGGCAGGCCGGTGATGGTCAGCCGCAATGACTATCAGCTGGGGCTGATGAATGGTGACATTGGTATTTGTCTGCCTAAATCAGTCATACAGTCAGATGGCAGTATCAGCGTCGTGCTCAGAGTAGCATTTGCGGGCGCGGAGGGGATTAAATGGATTATCCCGGCCAGGCTGAGTGCAGTGGAAACAGTGTTTGCGATGACGGTACATAAATCGCAGGGTTCAGAATTCAGTCACACCGTTTTGGCAGTGCCTGCTCATGATAATGGTCTGCTGAACCGTGAGTTATTCTATACTGCCATTACCCGCGCATCGGCCCGCTTTACCCTGATTTGTGCTGAACCGTCTCTGCTGGTGCGGGCAGTACAGCGCCAGACGTTACGGGCCGGCGGTTTATCATTAGCGCTGGCTGCTGAGTCCTGACCGGCGTTGCTTGTTTTTTAGGCAAACGATTTTATTTCTTTAAAAAGCGCTTGCGCAGGGTTTTAAACTCCCTATAATGCGCATCCACAGACGGGGCAGCGGCAACGCAGCAAACGACTGATAACAACATTCTGAGAATGGCGAAAGCGGTTCTCGCTTCAAACGAGTTTGAAGCATGCTCTTTAACAATTCGCAATCAATTATCTGTGTGG
>NZ_JAWVZF010000273.1:0-1724 GCF_033722355.1 Arsukibacterium sp.
CGGGCTACCTGTAATAAACGTTCAACTACGCTGGCTTCATTATTGGCAGTGATATTCAGGGTATGGTTCATCAGTTGCTCTCCGTGATCATATCTTCATTGGCGGCACCCGGCGGTACTAATGGCCAGACGTTATCTTTTTCATCAATTCTGACATGCAGTAAATAAGGGCCGGGCCAGGTAAACATAGCTTCCAGCGCACTTTCGACGTCGTCTTTGCGGCTGATACTGTGGCCCGGGATAGCAAAAGCCGCGGCCAGCGCAACAAAATCGGGGTTGTCTGATAAGTCGGTTTCGCTATAGCGTTCGTTAAAAAACAGCTGTTGCCATTGCTTTACCATGCCGAGGCGCTGGTTATCGATAATGACGATTTTCACCGGCAGCCGGAATCGCTTAATGGTGCCCAGCTCCTGCACATTCATCATAAAAGAGCCATCGCCTGACACGGCAATCACCGTATCCTGCGGCCTCGCCAGTTTAGCGCCTATTGCTGCCGGCAGGCCAAAACCCATGGTACCCAGGCCACCGCTCGACAGATGATTGCGCGGGTGGCTGAAGCGCATATGCTGTGCTACCCACATCTGGTGCTGACCCACATCGCAGCACACCACGCTGTTGTCCGGCATCCGCTCACTTAACTGCTTTAACATCAGCGGCGCATAAATGCGCTCGCCCGGATGGTCATAACGCCAGCTGTGTTGCTGTTTTAAACGGCTGCAATGGGCTAACCAGTCGCTGCAATTGGTATTACTGGCAATTGCCGGCAGAATTTGCTGCATATCCCCCAAAAATGAAACCTCAGCAAAGCGGACTTTATTGATTTCTGCCGGGTCGATATCGACATGGATCACTTTGGCACCCGGTGCGAATTTTTGCAGATTACCGGTTACCCGATCATCAAAGCGGGCGCCTAAACAAATTAATAAATCGCACTGCTGTACTGCCAGATTAGCCGCCTGAGTACCATGCATGCCCAGCATCCCCAAATAATACGGGTTATCTTTAGCCACCGAGCCCATCCCCTTTAACGTGGTAACCGACGGCATCAGACTTTGACTTAAAAACTGCTGCAGCTGTGGCATGGCACCAGCCATATGTACGCCACCGCCGATATAGGCTATGGGCTTTCTGGCATTGGCAATTAACTGCCGGGCCCGCGCGCTTTGCGCCAGGGACGTTGTCAGTGCCCGGTTTTTCGGCGCGGCAGCCAGATTCGGTTCAGCCGCGGCAGCTAATTGCACATCTTTCGGGATATCAACCAGCACCGGGCCCGGCCGGCCGGAGCGGGCAATAGCAAAGGCGTCATTTAAGGTGGCAGCCAGCTCATCGGCACTGCGCACCATAAAGCTGTGTTTGGTCACGCTTAAACTTAACCCCAGCACGTCGATTTCCTGAAAGGCATCGCTGCCCATCACCGCCTGTGATACCTGACCGGTAATCGCGACCAGCGGCACCGAATCGAGCATGGCATCAGCCAGCGAGGTTATTAAGTTAGTGGCACCAGGGCCTGAGGTGGCCAGACAAACCCCCACCTTGCCTGAGCTGCGGGCATAGCCTATCGCTGAGAACGCCCCGCCCTGTTCATGCCGGCACAGGTAGTGTTTCACCGGGCTGGCATAAATGGCATCGTAAATAGGCATAATAGCGCCGCCGGGATAACCAAAAATGGTATCCACCCCCTGCTGCTGCAACACTTTTAATACCAACTCTGCGCCATTCATCCTA
>NZ_JAWVZF010000274.1:0-1679 GCF_033722355.1 Arsukibacterium sp.
CAACTGATGCAAACTGGCCGGGTTGTCCGGGCGGTTATTACAATCAATCCCCAGTGGTTTGTGGTATAGCAAATAGCTAAGCGGCGGGGCAGAGACAAGTGCCACACCGTCTATCCGGATATGATCAGCCTGACAGACCAGGTCGGTATGGTTCGCCACACTGCCATTTACCTCAACCCGGGCTGCAGTAATTAAACGTTCAGCCGCGCGACGCGAGCAATGGCCGCTTTGCGCTATCCACTTGGCCAGCCGGTGCTTTAGTTCAGAAGGTATGTTCAATTTGGTTTGCTTATCAGTTGATAAAAATAAGGTGTTATTGGGGCAGGTAACAGGTGAAAAGACCATGCCAGCTGCTCTTTGTCATAATAATGCCATGAATAACTGGCACACTATGCCGTGTTACACCTTCCTTCCTGGATATTTTCACTCAGATAGTGCAGGTTCACTCAGCGGGTGATGGGAGCTTCGGCTCCCATTTTTTTGCTCCGGCGATTTTAGTTACTTTCTTTAGTCAACCGGGTAGGGTAGCGCTGATAAATCAGCTGTACCGCATCTTTGATAGCCTGCTCTGGATTTTCCATCGCTTTTCTGGTTAACCGGCCATCAACCAGACCCTGCCAGACCAGCCGTTGCTCACTGGCATCGATAACATCAATGGTGACGGTACCGATTTTATACTCATTTTTTTCCAGACGGTTGCCAAAAAGTGGAATACCAAACATAAAACTGCTGCTTCGTCCGTAATAGCCATAACCGGCATTAAATGAAAACGGTGAGCTGCGAATATCAGTTCGCGTCTCGACGTTCGTCATATAATTTACCAGCAGATCAGGATTTTGTTCACTGTACTGATAGCCCAGGGCTGCCATTTCGCTGTTAATTGCACTTTTAAAATGCTGATCTAACAAAGTGGTATAGGCCTCGGTCTTGCCGGCTTCAGCGTTATCTGGTGCCCCGGTATTTGCCGGCTTGACAGAATTTGTGGTTGCAGCCGGGTCTTGCTGATCAGGTTGATAAAAACCGTAGGTCTGGTATTGCTGAAAATCAACAGTACGATCGTAATCAATCGTTGCCTGCTGTGTGCTGGAACAGCCACTTAGCCCCAGTAACAGGACAGCAGTAAAACACCAGGTACGGATAAGTGGGTTGTCACTCATAGTCATATTTGCCTCTTAACAGCGTAAGCAGTGGAATAACAGTATTGTAGCTAAGACCGGGCGCTTAACAATAAGTTTGGTTTATTTGTCATGCCGATAATGCGCCGATAGCAGGACAGCCACAGAAGAGGTCAGACCTCAGATCAGAAGCTCATCGTTACCTGATAAGCTGCTTCAACGATAAGTTATCGCCGCTTTTCACCAAATTTTAGCGTAAATCACTAACTCTAAATTGCAGATAATATTTGATTACAATTCCAATGTGTTTAACTTATTGAAATTAAATAATAAAAACATAAAATTCAGTCTGGCACAGGCTCTGCATCAGTCACTACCAGTAGTAACCACGAATTAAAAAACGGTTAGTTAAAACACTGACATTAAGTGTAAAACAAGGACTTAATAAAATGAAAAAGTTATCTCTGGTTGTGGCGGTATTTAGCTCTGCAGTTTTTCTAACTGGCTGTAACCAGGCCAACAGCAGCAGCAACAGCGATACCGCAGAAATTGTCGCGATCCCAG
>NZ_JAWVZF010000275.1:0-1673 GCF_033722355.1 Arsukibacterium sp.
AAAAGATATTCATTAAGCTTTTCGCCCATCACGCCTTCGACGGCAGAGCGTACTTCGCTTGAAACCAGTTTGTCCTTGGTTTGTGAGCTGAATTTTGGATCAGGCACTTTGACACTGACTACCGCGGTTAACCCCTCACGGGCATCATCACCGGAAGCCTGCACCTTCATCTTTTTGGCATAGCCTTCCTGCTCAATATAATTATTCAGGACCCGGGTTAAGGCACCACGGAAGCCCGCCAGGTGGGTACCGCCGTCGCGTTGTGGAATATTGTTAGTAAAGCAGAAAACATTTTCCTGATAGCTATCGTTCCACTGCATTGCCACCTCAACAGAAATACCGTCTTCCCGCTGGTCAGAAAAGTAGAATGCTTGTGGGTGAATGCTGGTTTTGCTGCGGTTTAAATACTGGACAAAAGCTTCAATACCACCTTCATATTTAAAGTGGTCTTTCTTATCATTCCGCTCATCTGTCAGAATAATGCTGACACCTGAGTTCAGAAACGACAGTTCTCGTAGCCGCTTAGCCAGAATATCGTAGTGAAAATCAATGTCACTAAAAACAGTCGGGCTGGGCCAGAAACGAATAGCGGTGCCAGTATCACTGGTTTCACCAATTACCGCCAGCGGCGCTTGTGGCACACCCAGATGATATATCTGGTTATGCACCTGGCCTTTGCGGCGAATAGTCAGCTCTAATTTGTCAGACAAGGCATTTACTACAGAGACACCGACGCCATGCAGACCGCCGGAAACCTTGTAGGAATTTTCATCAAACTTTCCACCTGCGTGCAGCACAGTCATGATAACTTCAGCGGCTGATACGCCCTCTTCGTGCATTTCAGTGGGTACGCCACGGCCATTATCCCGCACAGACACAGATCCATCACTATGAATGGTTACCCAGATATCGGTGCAATAGCCGGCCAGCGTTTCGTCGATGGAGTTGTCGACCACTTCGAACACCATGTGGTGCAAGCCAGTTCCGTCATCAGTGTCACCGATATACATACCTGGTCTTTTACGAACGGCATCCAGCCCTTTTAATACTTTAATACTTGAGGAATCGTAATTATGTTGTTCGGCCATCGTTATCTGTCCGTGCTGTTATCTGACCGTGTTCCACGTGAAACATTTTGCTACGCTCGGCAGCAATATAAGGTGAAACCTGATCAGCATTAATTGCAGTAATAAATACCTGTGAATTAATCTGGGTTAAATACTCAAAAACAATCTGGGTGGAACTGGCATCCAATTCCGACGCCAAATCATCAATCAGTAACAATGGTTGTTTGTGACCGCTGCTACTGATTACATTGTTCTGGGCGATTTTAAGTGCAAATAATAACACTTTTAGCTGGCCACGGGATAATACTTCTTCCACTGCCAACTGTGCTTTTTTTAACTTTAAGTCGGCTTTTTGCGCGCCATACTGACTGAAGCCCTGACGGCTATCCTGCTCAAAATTTTGTTTAAGTAAGGTAAGCAGGTCCTGCTCACTGCTAATTCGATCCGGCCAGCCACTTTGCAGCTGCATGTTGATATCGCAGAGCAGTTCGTTGTCTGCAACCAACGCATGATAAGCAGCAGTTAACTGATCGATATACTGCTGCCGCTGGGTATTCAGCTGCCAGGCCAAGCTGGCAAATTGCTGATCCCAGTAAGCGAACTCAT
>NZ_JAWVZF010000276.1:0-1657 GCF_033722355.1 Arsukibacterium sp.
AGGAGATGCCTGTCTTTACCGCAAAAACACCGCTGCCGGCTGCCTGCAGCAGTGGTCGCTGTCAGACAGTGCTGATACCCTGACCAGTTTACGCTGGCTTGCGGCAGATCAGTCACTGCTGGCAGGTTATCAGAGCGGCCGCTTACAGCAATGGTTTTTACTGGCGGACAACAGTGCTGCAGCTCATTTACGTCTGGTTCGCGAATTACAAGGCCAGCAGGCTGCAATACTGCATATTGCGCCGGAACATAACCGCCGGGGGTTTGTTACCCTGGCGGCTGATGGCCGGCTTGCCTTGTACTATTCGGCTGTGGCAAAACCATTGTGGCAATACGACACTGCTATTACCAGTGCCAGCGGTATGGCATTTTCTGCAGATAATCAGCAGCTTAATATATTCACCAGCACCAGCCTTCACCCATTTAGCATAGATAATCCACACCCCGAGGTACATTGGCAGACGTTATGGCACAGTATCTGGTATGAAGGCTTTGCCAGCCCTGATTATGTCTGGCAAACCTCATCAGCAGCAGATAACTATCAGCCTAAGTTTTCCCTGATACCACTGACAGCAGGCACCCTGAAAGCGGCCCTGTATGCGATGCTGTTTGCTGCTCCGCTGGCCGTAATGGCGGCGATTTACACTGCCTGTTTTCTGCCGGCCGGGCCGCGGCGGCGGATTAAAGGTTTAATTGAGCTGATGGCGGCATTTCCGACTGTTATTCTGGGCTTTATTGCCGCCGTGTGGCTGGCTCCGGTTATTGAAGCCCATTTACTGGGGCTGATACTCTGGGTAATCCTGTTGCCACTGAGCATTCTGGCCCTGGCTGCGCTGTGGCCGCGTTTGCCGCTCGCTGTCCGGCAATATTGCAGCGGTGGCCGGCAAATCTTATTGCTGATGGTTTGGCTGGCACTGATCAGTATCGTTGTCTTCAGTCTGGCAAACCTGACAGAGAGCCATCTTTTTAACGATGGCGTACGCTTATATCTCAATGAGCTGGGTATTTATTATGAGCAACGAAACGCTCTGATTGTCGGAATTGCCATGGGTTTTGCGGTTGTACCGGGCATTTTCAGTCTGGCAGATGATGTGCTGTACCAGGTTCCGCCCCAGCTGACCCGGGGGGCGTTAGCGCTTGGTGCGACGCAGTGGCAGACGGTGCTTCGGATCAGCCTGCCGCTGGCACTGCCCGGATTAATTGCCGCTACCCTGGTCGGGTTTGGCCGGGCAATCGGTGAAACAATGATTATTTTAATGGCAACCGGCAACAGCCCGGTAACCAATTTTAATATTTTCGAAGGGCTGCGCAGCTTAACGGCGACACTGGTCATTGAGTTACCGGAGGCCACCGTCGGCAGCAGCCATTTCCGGGTCTTATTTGTTGCTGCATTGTTGTTGCTGCTACTGACTTTCGTGGTTAACACCGTTGCTGAAATTATCCGGCAGCGATTACATAAAAAGTATCAGAGGTTGTAGCTATGTTTCGTGTTTGGTTTCGCCACGGTGAGCCCTGGATTTGGCTGAACGCTGGTGCTGCAGCACTCAGTCTGTTACTGGTCGCCAGTCTGCTGATATTTATTATGGTCCAGAGTATCGGCGTGTTCTGGCCGGCGGAGTTGCCCGGCCATGTCGGCGATAAATTGCTGCACTATCTGG
>NZ_JAWVZF010000277.1:0-1614 GCF_033722355.1 Arsukibacterium sp.
CACAGATTTGATAAATACAGCGGGGCAAAAAATTGCACGCTATGGCCAAAACGCTGACGGGTAAGCCGCTGCGCCTTAGTTGCTATCTGAGCCAGTAGTGGCAGTGCTGCCGGCGACAGAAGCGCTTGCAGATCATATATGCTCAGCAGGTTTTTACTTAACGCTGCCTGTACCTGACTGGCTGAAAAACTGCGGCTTTGCAGTTGCATGCTCTGCCAGTGTTGCGGTTGCCATTGCTCGCTGAAACTCACTGCCAGATCCTCACAGCGTTGTCAGAAAGTCAGTGAACGGACTGGAAGCCACCGCCTGCGGCTGAGCTGATGCCAATCCAGCAAGATAGGCAGCGCGGCCGGCTCTTACCGCATCAGCAAAGGCGCCAGCCATTGCCACCGGATCTGCGCTACTGGCAATGGCAGTATTGACCAAAACTGCCGCAGCGCCCAGCTCCATTGCTGCAGCCGCATGAGACGGGGCACCTAAGCCAGCATCAATGATGACCGGAACCTGAGCCTGCTCAATAATAATTTCCAGCATTGCCCGGGTTTGTAAGCCCTGATTCGAGCCTATAGCGGCACCAAGTGGCATCACTGCAGCACAACCTGCTTGTTCCAGTCGTTTACACAATACCGGATCGGCACTGCAATAGGGCAGTACCACAAAGCCCATTTTAACCAGTTGCTCTGCTGCCAGCAGTGTTTCGACTGGGTCGGGCATCAGATAGCGCGGATCCGGATGGATCTCCAGTTTAAGCCAGGACGTTTGCAAGGCTTCACGGGCCAGCTCTGCGGCAAATATTGCTTCTTTGGCAGTTTTGGCTCCGGATGTGTTAGGCAGCAGCTTAATATTCAGATTTCGCAGTGGTGTCAGTAAGTCGTCCTGTGGTTTATTCAGCTGCAGTCGTTTTATTGCCAGCGTAACCAGCTGGCAGTTGCTGGCTTTAACAGCCTGTTGCATCAGCTGGCTATTGGCGAATTTACCACTGCCGAGCAGCAGGTGACTGCTAAAGGTTGTATCAGCAATATGAAGCATATCAGCCTCCGGTAACAATCTGAAAAATTTGCACATTGTCATTAATTTGCAGCTGATGCACAGTCCAGTAGCGTTTGTTAATCACAGTGTTATTAATCGCAACCGCCAGGCCTTCGCCAGCCAGCTGTTGTTGCTGCAGCAGCTCGGTAACGGTGCAGTTGGCGCTAAGTTGCAGCGGTTGATCATTAAGCTGAATATTCATAGCGCGACTCCAGGCTAAATCGGGTAAATTGATTGGTCAGTTGGCTGAAAGCATATTCAGGATCAGGCTCCTTGGTTATCGCTGAGACAACCGCCACGCCATCAACACCGCAGTTAATTACGGCTTCAAGCTTCTGCATATCAATGCCGCCAATAGCTACTGTTGGTATATCGCGGCATATCGCGGCATATCTGCCAAGACGTTTCAGCCCCTGGGGCTTTGACGGCATCTGTTTGGTTTGTGTGGCAAAAATGTGGCCAAGCGCAATGTAAGACGGCTGAAGTTGTTTTGCCCGTATTAGTTCCGGGTAGCTGTGGGTAGATATACCAAGTCGTAATCCGGCTTGTGCTATGGCTTCCAGATCGGCCTGCTCAAGGTCTTCC
>NZ_JAWVZF010000278.1:0-1583 GCF_033722355.1 Arsukibacterium sp.
AACTGCCAGGTATGGATAAAGCGGCCGCCGATGAACTGGTACAGCAGGCTCATCAGCTATGTCCGTATTCAAATGCCACCCGGGGTAATATCGATGTTCGTCTGCACCTCTCGGTATAACCGGTAATTAAGCTAAAAAGCGCAGGCTGTGCCTGGGCTTTTTATTTCAGATTTACCGGCATTCATCAGCTAGAGGCCGGCTTGGCCGGACATTCTGTTTGGCTCAACTCGTCAGGCCGGCCGGAATAACGTAAACTGCCGGCTAAATACCTTATTGCAGCTACCATGACAAAATCTGCCCAACTACACCCGCGTAACGCCCATCAGGGCCGCTATGATTTAGCGCAGCTAAGTAGCGGCTATCCGCCTCTGCTGACGTATCTGACCAAGAGCCCGGCGGGTGAACAAACGATTAATTTCAGTGAGCCGGCAGCAGTACAGGCACTTAATGCGGCACTTCTTAAGCACTACTATCAGGTTGACTACTGGCAATTACCCCCGGGGTATCTTTGCCCGCCTGTTCCGGGCCGGGCTGACTATATTCACTATGCCGCAGATTTACTGGCAACGGCTGACGGCGTGCCAACGGGCCGATCCATCACCTTGCTGGATATTGGCTGTGGTGCCAATCTGATTTATCCGATTGTTGCCAGTCGCAGTTATGGCTGGCGCTGTGTCGGCAGTGATATTGATGCAGTAGCATTGAAAACTGCCCAGTTAATTATCGACAGCAACCCAAAGCTACAGGGGCAGATAAGCCTGCGCCGCCAGCCAGATAGCAACAGCATTCTGCGCGGTATCATTACCGGTGGCGATACCTTTGCCGTAACGGTATGTAACCCTCCCTTTTACCGCTCTGCTGCCGAAGCTGCCGCGGCAAATCAGCGTAAAAGAAATAACCTGAAACTCGCCGATAGCGTGCAGCAGCGCAATTTTGCCGGCCAACACCATGAATTATGGTGTCCGGGTGGTGAACTGGCTTTTATCAGGCAACTGATAACCGAGAGCGCTGAGTTTGCCAGTCAGGTCGGCTGGTTTACCAGTCTGGTATCCCAGCAAAGTCACCTGCAGGCTCTTGTCCAGAGCGCGCGCCAGGCAGGCGCAACTGAAACCAAAAAAATAAAGATGCAGCAGGGCCAGAAAAGCAGTCATATGCTGGCCTGGCGCTTCTGAGTTAGCCAACGGCTGTGCTGTAACAGGGTATTACCAGCGGGCAAAATGATCTTCTGCCAGCCCCGGTTGACCGTGGCAGTGAATGTGCCGGCCATCGCTGAAGGCTATCGAACCGTGCCAGCTGCCACAGTACTGGCGGAAATTACTGGCCAGCAAGCCCAGATTTAGACGCTCCTGACGTTTAGCCGCGGGCATAAACTGCAATTGTACCGCGCCGCACTGGCTGAACACTTGCCAGGGCGCATCAGGTTTAAGCCTGTTAAAGTTAAACTGCACTGGCGGCAGTAAGTAGCGTTTATCGTTCAGCCAGCAGCAGTTTTCCGTGGCTCCCGTTTCGTTTACCCCTGCTGCCAGATTAAAACCAATTTTGTCGTTACCACTGAAGCCACTTAAACTACCCCAGCGCCAGCT
>NZ_JAWVZF010000279.1:0-1524 GCF_033722355.1 Arsukibacterium sp.
GATAATACTTTAATTGGCTATTATGGTGCGCCGCGTGAAGTCAGCTTAACAGTCGCTTACCGCTTCTGATAAGTGAAAAACCTTGCCGGGGCGTAAGCCCCGGTACATTATAGTGAGTCTTTGTACTCAGAAGTAAACGTTATGATTGCTATCATCGCCGATGATCATCCATTGTTCCGGGTGGCTTTAGCCCAGGCCTCTTCGGCCATCTTAGGTAATGACGCGCTGCTGTTACAGGCGCAAACTATGGAACAAGTCTGGCCGTTGCTGCGCCAGCACCCTGATACCCACTTTATTTTTCTTGATTTAAAAATGCCCGGCTCTGACGGTTTTACCGGCCTGAGCGCTTTGCGCACCGAATACCCGGATGTACCGGTGATTATGGTATCTGCTGAGGAAGACCCGGTTATTATTAAACAGGCGCTGGCGCTGGGCGCTGCCGCTTATATTCCTAAATCTGTGCCGTTAGAGCTGCTATCTGACGCCATCAGTGCCGTATTAAACGGTGACAGCTGGCTGCCCCCAGGGCTGGCAGACGATGTCAACAATGCCAAACCCCTTATCGATAACGATTTTGCCGAACGCTTAGAGCAACTGACACCGCAGCAGTTCCGGGTGCTGAAAATGATTGCCGATGGTTTACTGAATAAACAGATTGCCTATGAAATGAACGTGCAGGAAACCACCATCAAGCAGCATGTCTCGGCTATTTTACGCAAGCTTAATGTCAATAATCGTACGCTGGCTGGCATTATGTTTGAAAAGCTGCGCCTGCCAGAGAGCTATACCGGCTAATGACTTTTTATCAGGCCAGAACTCCTCACCATCAGCTTTTGGCAAGCGCAGATGTAACCTGCGCTTAACCCCGCAACAGGCGCTGAAATAAGCGCTTTAACGCAGCCGGCTTTAATGGCTTTAGTAAAAAGTAGAACCCACTATTTAGTGCCAGCTCGCGGATATTCTGATCATGATCGGCCGAGTGAATAATGACCGGGGCATTGATTGAAAAATGACTGACCAGTTGCTCAGCGACGGCAACGCCGGTGGCAGCGTTATCCAGATGATAGTCGAACAGACATAAATCAGGCTTTAAGCCCTGACTAATTGCTGCTAACGCTTCGCCGGGCTGACTTACCGCAGTAACCTGGCACTGCCAGCTGCTGAGCAGCGCGCTGACCGCGCTGAGCAGGTGCGCTTCATTATCCAGTAGTAGTATTTTCTTACCGGCAAAGCGGGCACTGATTTCACTGCTGGCCACAGAGGGAACAGACGGTGTGGCCGGTGCTGCGGCTAATGGCAGTGATAAGCAAAAGCAACTGCCTTTACCCGGTGTCGACTGGACGGTCAGGGGATGGCCCAGAATCGCGCTAATCCGGTGGGCGATGGCCAGCCCCAGACCGAGGCCTTTCTGATCTGGCTGACTACCTTGCTGAAACTCCTCAAATATCCGTTGCTGATCCGTTTTGGCAATGCCGACGCCGGTATCAATAACCTTAATATGCAATTGCTGACCAGCGCGTTTTA